>CACWLH010000026.1 GCA_902761625.1 uncultured Erysipelotrichaceae bacterium | reverse complement strand
CAATTCGAACATAACCGGGATGCTTATACAGATGCCAAGACAGATTTCATCTCCAAATGGACAGCAGAAGCACGAAAGGAATATGGAGACCGATACTGAAAAATTGGAATTATTCAGTGAGACACAGTGTGTCTCATCGCTGAAATCAGGGCATTTGCTCATTTGGTGTCCTGTTAATTGATGGAATAAAGACCTATGCTGAGACCGTAAAGGAGGTCACGAATTTATGGACATGATCAAAACCGGAAGTTTCCTCCAGGAGCTTCGCAAAGAAAAAGGGTTAACCCAGGAACAGCTGGCTGATCAGCTTGGCGTTGCCCGCAGAACCGTTTCCCGCTGGGAAACCGGGAACAACATGCCCGATCTGGACATTCTGGTTGAGCTGGCCGATCTGTATTCCGTCGACCTCCGTGAGATTCTGAGCGGAGAAAGGAAAAATGAGCAGATGAATGAAGAACTGAAAGAAACCGTATTACAGGTCGCCGACTACACCAGCGAGGAAAAAGCAAGACTTCTGAAAAGAATGCACTGGCTGTTCATCGCCGGTCTTCTGGGATTTTCAACATTCCTTATTATCACACTGCTTGGCCTCGAATCGACTGCGCCTTATGAAGCAATCGGAAGTTTCGGACTTGGCATCGCATTTGGCATGATCATACTCGGTGTAATCTTTACCGGACGGCATGCCGCAAAGATCAGGGAATTCAAGCTGAGACTGCTTGGCAAGTTAAAGGAGAACAGCAGATGAATATTCTCATCATCATCGGTCTTGTCCTGGCCGCAGGAACCATCGCAGTCGACCATCTGATTGTTCAGCTGCCACAGGCAGCGGCGATAGTGCTTTTTACAGCGGCGGTGATCCTGCTGATCGCGGGAATGCTGAAAAGACAGAAATCATCCTGAACAGGAAACTCACTTCCGGTTATTCCCGCTCTTTGCATCGGGTTTAGCCGGAAGATTTTGTTAACATAACCATCAGAGCGCGCAGAATCACCGGACAAACGATGTCCGGCTCAGTGAATGGCGGCATCTGTATGAGTTTTTGACGAAAGTAAACAGCAGGTGCGGCTCTCAAGCCGCATCTTTTCATGTATGTGCTGAAAGTGATCTTTACATTTGAGAAAGACAGGCGTATCTTATTCACTTGTAAACCAAATAAATAAAACAGGTTTACAAAGGAGAACTACAGATGCATTTTACCGTTAAACAGATGACACTGTGCGCGCTGTGCGCCGCTTTGATCAGTGTTCTTTCACCGCTTGCCATTCCGCTCGCCGGCCAGGTGCCGATTTCTCTGGCAACCCTTGCCGTCATGGTCGCCGCCTCTTTGGAAGGCCCGTTCCTTTCGGCTGTGAGCGTGATCATTTATATCTTTCTCGGCATCATCGGAATTCCCGTGTTTGCCGGATATTCTTCAGGCGCAGCCATTGCTTTCGGAATGAGCGGGGGATATATCTTCGGCTATATCGCGCTTGCCGTATGCACCGGCATCGCCGCTGAAAAATGTGCCGCATATCAGGATCCCTGGAAAAGAAGAGGTGTTCTGTTCGCCGGCATGGTGATCGGCACAGCTGTGCTTTATTTCATCGGAACCGTATGGTTCATGCGCTTTACCGGAATGGATCTGGCCGCCTTGCTTGGCGCATGCGTGCTGCCGTTTTTACCGGGTGATTTCCTCAAAATGGTGCTCACCGTTGTGCTCTATGAGCGACTGATGCCGCTGGTGGCGAATTTAAAAAGGTGAATCACCAGTCTTTGACTGAGATTTCACCTGAAGTAAGCACCTGAACTGATCCGTCCGGTTTCTGAAGAATCAGGTTTCCTTCATCATTGATGCCGGTGACCTTTGCCTGGAATGTTTCATTGTTCTGTGTATAGAGGATCTCTTTGTTCAGAATGATGGAATCTCTTCTGTAAAGCTCCATCAATTGCGGATCCTCAAGATGGGATGTATAGAAGAGCAGATATTTCCACAAAGCCGCCGCCAGGGCGTTTCTGGAGAGCTTGTTCGCATTCAGCGAAGAAGCAATCTCTTCCAGCTCATCGGGGAATTTCATCGGTCTGCAGTTGATGCCGATGCCGATGATCACCGCGGAAAGCGTATGTGTTTCAAAATCACTGATTGCCTCGCTGAGAATGCCGGCAATCTTTTTTTTCTCAATGAACAGATCATTGACCCATTTGATTCCCGGTCTGATGCCGGCGGTTTCCTCGATCGCCCTGACAGCCGCAACCGCGGCGGCCGGTGTGATCCTGGAAATGTATTCACTTTGCGAAGGATGGATGATCAGCGACAGATATAAACCGCTTGAGGCAGGGGAGTAGAAGCTGTGACCCTGTCGGCCTCTGCCTGCGCTTTGATGATTGGCAATGACCAGGGTGCCATGAGGCGCATTCCTGGCGGCAAGGATCTTGGCGTAATTGTTTGTGGAATCGATCGTCTCAAAGACATAGACCGGCGCTGTTTCTTCCGGATTCAGCTTTTCAATGATCTGTGCATTGAGAATATCGTTTTCAGAAGAGAAACAATATCCTCTGGAGGGAGAGGACTCAATCTCATAGCCTTCTTCCTTGAGCGCTTTCACCGCTTTCCAGACGGCCGCCCTTGAAACATGGAATTCTTCCGCCAGCTGTTCGCCTGACAGGTATTCCTCCGCGCTTTCCTCAAATCTGAACAGTATGCTGTCTTTCAGTGCCATACAACCCTCGCTTTCCCGATAATGTTAACGTCAAAGTTCCGTTAATGGCAAGTTTCTGTTTTCCATGGATCATGAAAAGGGTAAAATATGATCCGTGGAGGTTCAGAACATGGATCAGGAATTACAGACAATATGTGACCAGTTTATACGTTACAGAGATGAACTGCGTAATATGAATTTTTTCACATCATACGGCCAGCTGTGGCCGCTATGCTCCTATATATGCATTATCCGCAATCAGGAACCTAACGAGGAGATCATGGACTTATGCAAAAAAATCATCCATGAGCGCTTCGGCTTTCTCAATTATTTCCGCGGCAACGGCGAGAAGGTGATCACAACCCTGCTTGCCTGTGAGAGTGATCCCGGCGCCGCCGCTGATCTTTGCAAAGAGGCATATGACATCCTGAAAGATCATTTCGGCTCGAGCAATTATCTGCCGATGCTGGCATATTATATGGCCACCACCATCGCGCCGCGCGATTATGCACAGTTCGCACAGGATTCCTGGAATCTGTATCAACGCTACAATAAGATGCATCCGCTGATGACCAGCTATGAGGATGTGATTTTTGTCGGCCTGCTCAATTCGTCAAAACGTCCCCATGAGGAGCTTGTCAATGAGACGGAAGTCATCTGGCGCGCACTCAAGGATGAGTTCTTCTGGCATAAGGATGCCATGCAGACAGCCGCCATGGCTTTGACGCTTTGCGATGGGGATCCGATGCTCAAATCAGCGAGATTCATCACACTTCATGACCGTCTGCGTGATGAAGGCTATCGCGTCGGCAAGGGATATGACGCTGTGCCTCTGGCTATTCTTGCCAATCTCGGTATTGATTCCGAGCAGATCATGCAGGATTTCGTCGAAGCTGAAAACGCTCTGCGTGAAAGCGGCGGATACGGCTTCTGGTCAGGCTATTCGACATGGGAAAGACTCATGCACACATCCCTTGTGTTAAGCGCTTATTACCGCAGCCCGAACAATGAGCTTGTCGCAGCCTTCGTTGTTTCCGTATTGATCGACATCGCCGCGCAGCAGGCCGCCGCTGCAGCCGCCGCCTCATGATTCACAAACGAAGGAGAGTAATCTCCTTTTGTTATGCCTGTCTGTTTTATAATGGAATCAGCGGATGCGGAAAGGAATGATTCATGGCAGCTTTGAAAAAAGACAGACTGATCAATGATTCACAGGTTTTCACCACCCGTGAGTTTATTGAAAGCCTGCAGAAAATCAATCCGGAGTACGGCGAGCGCAAGGCATACAGAACGCTTGAGAATCTTCAGAAGCGGGGCAGGATCACCAAGGTCAGCCGCGGTCATTACACCTTTAAGATCACCAAGCGCGCTTACACATATAAACCGGATGCGCAGATGAAAAGAGTGATCCGCACCATTGAACGTCATTTTCCGCGCTGTGATTTTCAGATCTGGAAACTCTCCCAGCTCAACGAATTCCTCGAACATGACGTGCCTTATGATGTGCTGTTTGTTGAGGTGCAGCACGGCTATGAGGAAAAGGCGGGGGATCTGCTTAGAAGCGACACCCAGCTGGTCATGCGCAATCCCGATCTGAATGCGTTTCAGCGCTACCGCACGGACAATGTCATTGTTGTCAAACGCCTGAATTCCGACTGCCCGGGATGCGTGGAAGGGACAAGACTTGCTTCTTTGGAAAAGATGATTGTCGATCTGTTTTCCCGGAAACTGAGCGGCCAGCTGATTGAAAGACGCGAATATGAACATCTTCTTGAAGAAGCCTTCAGTCATTACGCGATCAATGAGAAAGCGATGTTCCGCTATGCGCGCAGAAGAAATCTGGAAAAGGATATTCAGAGTTTTATCAATGAGGAGACTCTGATTCATCTGATGATATAAGATACATCATCGTATGACAGCGGCAATGCCGCTTTTCATTTAATTCAAACTATCCGTTTTCTGCATAGAAGCCTATCAGATATAAGCATTTGCATAACATAATAGTTTTAATTATCCTTTATATGCGGACGGATCAATCCGCAGGAGGCAGTATATGAAACGATATGAAAACATGCAGTTCGATGAGGAAAGAGCTCTTTACGGACAGGATTCGATTGAGGTTGTGAACTGCAGATTTGACGGACCGGCAGATGGGGAGAGCGCCTTCAAGGAGGGCAGAAACATCACGGTCAGCGATACATATTTCAATCTGCGCTATCCGTTCTGGCATGATGAGAATCTTGTGATCAGAAACAGTGAAATGACTGAGCTTTGCCGGGCGGCGCTCTGGTACAGCCATCATGTCCATATTGAAAATACAAAAATGCACGGCATCAAGGCATTACGCGAATGCGGGGATGTCACCATTGAAAACTGCGATATCATCTCACCGGAATTCGGTTGGAGCACAGATACCATCACCATGAAAGACTCATCCGTGCAGGCGGAATACTTCATGATGCGCTCAGACCGTCTTCACTTTGACAATGTCACCCTCAACGGAAAATATTCCTTCCAGTACATCACCGATTCCGTATTTGAAAACTGTCACTTTGACACCAAGGATGCCTTCTGGCATGCAAAGAATGTCACCATCCGCAACAGTGTGATCAAAGGGGAATATCTTGGCTGGTATTGCGAGAATGTGACCTTTGAGAACTGTGTATTGATCGGCACGCAGCCCTTATGCTATTGCAAGGGACTGAAACTGATTAACTGCGAAATGAGAGACACTGATCTCGCATTTGAAAAAAGCGATGTTGAAGCCACAGTCAAAGGAAATGTGTTAAGCATCAAGAATCCCCACAGCGGCACAATCACCGTCGACAGCGTCAATGAGATCATCATGGACGATCCCAAAGCGGAAGGAAAGATCATCGTCCGCGTAAACGCTTAATCTGATCATTCACGATCAGCCGGCATCCCGGCTGGTCTTTTTGTATCCGAAAGAAAAATGATCCGCTGAGGGATCATTCAGATTTCAATGCCGAACTGTTCGTGAAGAATCCATTTGCCGGTTGCTGTTTCAAAGACATTCTTTTCCGCGGCCAGAATCGCTTTGTAGCGGCTTTCACTTTCATACAGATTCACCAGGAAATCCGCTTCAATCAGGATGCGGTAATCGATTCCTTCCACATCTTTGTAGGTGTGATGATGACCGACGAGATACAGAATGCGGGCAATCTGTTCCTCACTGAATCCGCCGACTTCTCTGAGCAGCTTTTCCGCTTCTGCGGGACCTTCCTGTTCCTGCAGATAACCGGCCTCGGAATGATATTTCTCGATGGCCGGACGGATGCCGATATCATGCACATAAGCCGCCGCCTCAAGGATGAATGTTGTTTCTTCATCCACACCTTCCGCCTGTGCGATCAGAAGGGCAAATTCATGAACTTTGAGGAAATGCTGAATGCGCTTGGGAACACCGGAATCATAGGCGATCATTGCCATTGCGGTTTTTCTTAATCTTTCATCCATATGAGGCTCCTTCTTTATATATGAGTGGATTATAAATCATTCATGCAGAGGCTTCAATCAGACCGCTTATCATTCAGCCGCGCAGCTGTGTGTATCACTTTTCTTCAGAAGGGGATACGCATAAAATGAAATCAGAGGAAAATGTATGCTGAAATATCTTCTGATTGTGATCATTCTCTGCGAAATTGCCGGTCTTGCCACCCGCAGTTTCGGCAGATTGATCAAAACGTTTATTTATTATACCCAGCTTTCCAATCTGGCAGCGCTTTTATCAGCGGTATTGTTATTGTGTCTTGGACCTTTGCCGTTTGTAAGTGCGTTCAGATATCTGGCTGTATGCATGCTGGTCATGACCATGCTGGTGACGATCTTTGTGCTTGTGCCGACCATCAAAAACACGCAGCTGCTTCTCTGGTCAAGAGTGGGATTTCTTCTGCATCTGTTGTGTCCCGCTCTCAATATCATTTCCTATCTGTTTTTTGAAACACATGTGAGTGCGTCCATGATTCTTCTGCCGCCTATACTGACGCTGATCTACGGTCTGATCATGATTTACATGAATTACCAAAGGAAGATCAGAGGACCGTATCCGTTCTTCCTTGTCCACGATCAGAGTGTAAAGGCAACCATCCTATGGATTATCGCATTGCTGATCTTGATCACTTCCATCTCAGCGGGAGTGTGGTTTGCCGGAAGCTGAAAAATCCATTCGTGGATTTTTTTCTTTTTTTTGCTGAGCGGGATTATAATAGGCGGGTATGAAAGAAGCAGTCAGATTTCTGAAATTCACATTTTTTTCCATCAGTGCGGGCCTGATCGAGATCGGCACATTCACATTGATGAATGAGTTCATCCACGCCCCGTACTGGATTTCCTACTTAACCGGTCTGGTGCTTTCCGTTTTATGGAATTTCACACTCAACCGTAAATTCACTTTCCAGTCAGCGGCCTCTGTTCCCGAAGCAATGTTCAAGGTGGCGATGTTCTATGTGGTATTCACACCGGCATCCACCGCGCTGGAACATGTTCTGACCGTGAACCTGGGCATGAATGAATATCTGGCAACAGCCATCAATATGATTCTCAATTTCACCACTGAGTTTATTTACCAGCGTTATTACGTGTTTGCGAACACCATCGATACCTCACAGAACATAAAGTCGTGAAATACTCGCTTCAGAAACAATCACACAGTCCATAAACCTTAAGATCAAGGTTATAATATGCAGGCAGGAGGAAAGATTATGCAGAAAAAAATCATGTGTTATGGAGATTCCAATACCTATGGATATGTGCCGGCGGGGGATGGGGCACGATATGAAAAGAATGTGCGCTGGTGCGGCATCCTGGCTGAGCTGCTCGGCGATGAATATCTTCTGATTGAGGCAGGCCATAACGGCAGAACCACCGATCAGGATGTGCCTTTTGATCCGCAGCGCAACGGCCTTGCCTGCATCAGTGCAGAACTCAAAATGAATCAGCCGCTCGATCTTGTCATTGTGATGCTTGGCACCAATGATACCAAAGAGGAATTCGGCAGAGATGAAGTGCGCATCGGCCAGGGAATGAAGGCGCTGGTTGAGAAAATTCAGAAAGAGCTCGAAGAAATGCAGGGATCCAGACCTCAGATTCTGATTATTTCTCCGGCTTATGTCAGAGAGGATGCGGTATACGGACCGTTTGGCCATGAGTTCTCATTGCGCTCTGCTGAAGTTTCAAAGAAGCTTGCCGATCAATACCGTACAATTGCCCAGGAAACCGGATCCATGTTCTTTGATGCGGCAAAGTTCATCGATTCATCAGCCTATGACGGCATTCATCTTTCCGAAGAATCACACCGCGTGCTTGCACATAATCTTTATTCATTCCTGAAGGAACAGGATATTTAAACTCTTTAATCACAACACTCAGGGGCACGTTATGTGCCTTTTTCTTTCGGCATTGTTCCATAGGGAATTGACGCATACGCATGGATGATCTGAATGAATGTTGACAGCACACCTGTTCCGTTTTAAAGTTTGTCTTAGTTAACCGGGAGATTGCCCGGTATTCTTTGAACTGTCTGTTAGGCAAAGCTAACATAATGGGCATGGAAGGAATTCATGTTTTCTGCTCCTCTGTGCCTAGAACAGGCGGATTGCCTGAACAGTCATACATTTCATTCATTTGGTTTCCATACAGGAGGAATATATGTCAAAGCAAGCTTCAAGGTTTCAGAAAACAGTCATGAGTCTTGGCTACAGGGGAAAAGGAATTTTCAAACCGCTCAATACCGGCTGGATCGATGAACATACAGCCTGTGTCAGAGAGTGGATTGCGAATATTTTCTTCTATCAGAAAAACGGCACAGTGATCATGATTGACGCCGGTTACAGCTATGAGCGTCTGAAAGAAAAAATGGACTGGCTGGGAATTGATCCCTCATCGGTTGAGAACATTCTGATCACCCATCAGGATACCGATCATGTCGGTGCTCTGGAAACCGACAGTGATGGTCTCTTCCGCAATGCGAAGATCGTGATCGGTGAAACAGAAAATAAATATCTCACCGGGGAAGTCAGAAGAAAGGTGATCTTCGGCGCATATCAGCTGCCGCTTGTGAAAACGGACAATGAGAAGATTCTTGTCCATGACGGGGAAGTTCTTTACTTCAATGACATCAAAGTGGAATGCATTCTCTGTCCCGGCCATACATGGGGACATATGGTCTATCTGATTGATGACGCATATCTTTTCACCGGCGACACCATCTGGTTCGGCGCGGACGGGGGATACAGTTTCATCAATTCCCTGGCTGAGGATAACAATCTTGCAAAGCAGTCATTGAAAAAACTGGAACAGCTTCTCAGAGAAAGAAACCTCCGCCCGAAAATCATCACCGGCCATACCGGCTGGAGCCAGGACCCTGATTTCGCATTTGCCCATATCGACAAAGTATGCAATTCTCTGGAAAAACAGAAACCGTTTGATCCCACGGCACCCTATGACGGCTATGAGGAAAGCGATGACACAAAAGAAAAAGCGCAGTCTGAACGGCTTGCGGAAAGAACCTGTGTGCATGCGCCGGATTATAAGAACTGGATGCCCAAAGGCATGGTGAACGGTTTCGCTGCAGGCGCAGCAGTCTGTGCATGCGGTTATATCGCTGCGGATCTTCTGATGAAAGATAAATCCGAAACCACCAGGAAGCTGGCAAAGAGTGCTTTGGCAACAGGGGCAGCTGCCCTTGGCGGCGCATCCGCCTGGTGTCAGATGCTGCATAACCGCTTCTCCTACGAAGGAAAACGGAAACTTTCAAAACAGATCATCGAAGGAATTGCATCATACATCCATATTCCCGAAGGCGGAAAGGGACTGGATGTGGGCTGCGGATCCGGAGCGCTTGCCATCGCGGCAGCCAAAGCCAATCAGAATGCATCAGTCAGGGGAATTGATACCTGGGGCCCTGAATATGCGGATTATAATCAGAAACGCTGCGAAGATAATGCGAAAGCGGAAGGCGCGTCCAATGTCAGCTTCTGCAAAGGCAATGCCATTCATCTGGATTTTGATGATGAAACCTTTGATGTCGTGATGTCCAACTATGTCTATCACAATATCGCAGGCCATAACAAACAGCAGCTGTTAAGAGAAACACTGCGTGTGCTGAAAAAGGGCGGCACCTTTGCCATCCATGACATCATGTCAAAAGCGCGCTATGGCGATATGGAGAAATTCGTCGAACAGCTCAAGGCGGAAGGATATGAGGATGTTCATCTGATCCCGACTGATGAAGGTCTTTTCATGTCAAAGGCGGAAGCCGTATGCATGGCCCTGAACGGGTCCTGCCTGCTTGTCGGAAGGAAATGATCATGATGAAGAAATACAGACTGGAAACAGAACGGAACGGATTCCATGGCGTCTGGTATCCGGCTGATACGGATACGGAATCGGCATTCATTCTCATGCTGGGAGATGACAGTGAGGATCTGATGGCAAGAAGCGGCGCAAAATGGATGCACAGACAGGGCTGCCATGCCCTGACCATGTCGCCTTCGAAGAAAGACTACGGCCATCATGAATATCCGCTGGAGCGCTTTGAACAGGCCATCCGCTTTCTGAAATCAAAGGGATGCGAAAAAATCGGAATCCTCGGAGCCTCAACCACGGGCATGCTGGCATTATGCGCGGCATCATACTTTGAAGATCTGACCCTGACCATCGCCCTGACGCCTTCTGATTTCATCATGGAAGGCTTTTACCGTGACAACAAGGACGGCATGAAGGAAAGACCCGGTGACAATGAGTCTTCCGTTTCTTACAAGGGAAAAGGTCTTCCGTATCTGCCTTATGCATACCGCCATCCGCAATACTGGCAGATGATTGAAAAGGAATCAAAAGAAACCGGCAATATGACCGCATGCAGAAATCTCTTCGATGAATCCGAGCGGCTTCATCCGCTGCGGGAAGAAGAAAAGATCAAGGTCGATAAAATTCACGGTAAAATCCTGTTCATCGGCGCTGAGGATGATGCCCTCTGGGACACATGTCGCTATATCCGCAGGATGAAGGAACGGCTGAACACACTGCCGCATACATGCACATATGAGGCATACTGCTATGAACACGGAACACACTTTGTCTTCCTGCAGTCCTTTCTGGATATGATTCTTCCCATCGGAACATCACAGCTGATTGCCCTGATGTTCAAAGCCGCAAAGCAATATCCCAAAGAGTGCAGGAAAACAAGGGAAGACATTGACCTGAGAATCACGCAGGCAATCAAATCGTGGAAAACCGAATGAAGTATATAAACGGCTGCTTTCTTGAACAGCAGCGCTATTTTCCATTATGATTGATTCATAAAAAAACGGAGGAAACATGGTGAAATTGATTATCCGCGCCGATGATATCGGATACAGCGAAGCGGTAAATTACGGAATTTATAAATCGGTCAAAGACGGCCTGGTCGCCAGCGCCGGATTAATGCCCAATATGCCTTATGCGAAACACGGTCTGGATCTGCTTGAAGGGTTTGATGTGAGTATCGGCCAGCATACCAATATGTGCCTTGGAAAGCCATGCGCCGATCCTGCTCTGATTCCCTCACTGGTGGATGAAAACGGCGAGCTGAAAAGCAGCCGCACCTATTGGGAAGCCTTTGTGAAGGGGGAGGAATTCGCTGTGACGGAAGAGGCGGTCATTGAAGTCGAGGCACAGTATCATAAGTTCCTTGAACTGACCGGTCACAGGCCTGATTACTTTGAAGCACATGCCATCATGTCAAAGAATATCTTCAAAGCCCTTGCCATCGTGGCGGATAAATATGATTTGCCTCTGATGGAGCTCAGCTTTGACGGCACCCCGACTCACTTCAACAAAAAACTCATCAACGTATTGCCGATGGGTTCCATGAGTCCGGACTATGACGCATATGAAACACTCAAGGACGGCGTGCTGAATCATGCCAGAGAGGATATGCCCAATGTGGCGGTCATGCATCCGGGATATCTGGATGATTATCTGCTCAATCATTCCTCGCTTACAGTCAACCGCACAAAGGAATGCGCCATGCTCTGCGATCCCGCCATGCGGCAGTGGCTGAACGAGCACGGGGTTGAGCTGATCCGCTACCGCGATCTTTTGTAAAAGAAAAAAGAACAGCGATTCTTTCTTAAATTTAGTTCAAGGATGAATGCTGTTCTTTTATAATGCTCATTTCAATGAGTTCAGGAAATCCGTGACATGGCTCAGATAATCCGGCGCCTCATCATAGACGCCATGGCCGTAGCCTTCATAGATATATCCCTTGCACTGCAGCTGATCCATGATTTCATAAGAAGCATCAACACCGAGAATCCGGTCTTCGCCAGCGCCTAAAACAAAGACGGGGCATGTGATGTTTTTCAGCTGTGCGGAGACATCGAAGTTCATCAAAGCATCCAGAGCGATAATGAAATTCTGATAATCCAGCTCGGTTGTGCCTTCGCCGGATGCGATGATCAGATCCTTATACTGTTCATAGAAGGAAGGGGTATAGACATAGGAGCCAAACGCTTCCATCAGTCCGTTCAGATCTCTGTCCACCGCAAGCTTTCTCCAAGTGCCAAGCGCTTCTTTTGCATCATCGCTGACACGTGAGGCAGCGGAACAGAGAACCAGTGATTTCACGGTTTCGGGACTCTTCAATGCCATTTCCTGAGCGATCATTGCCCCCTGGGAGACACCCATAATATGAACCTGATCCAGCTTCAGCTGTTTCAGGGCATTCAGTGTGTCAAGCGCCATCTGTTCAATGGTATATCCTTCACTCAGCTCTTCCACATGATCGATGAAATACAGTTCATAGGTTTCAGCCGGCAGGGCATATGCCTGCACAATCGCATCGGCGCTGCCCATGACGCTTTTCAGGGCGAGGCCGGGCAGGACAATGAGCTTTTCTCCATCCGGATTGCCGAAATGGAAATACTTCATCTTCTTTCCGCTGATCTCAACACTCTTGATTTCTGTTTTCATACTTTCTTCCTCTTTCGGGCTTTTCTCTTCCTGCCTGCCGCATCCCGCAAACAGGGACGCGCCGAGCAATGCCGCTGTGCAAAGCAGTTTTAAGCCTTTCCATGATTGTTTTCTTCTCATTGCATAACACCTGTCATTCCTGTCTTTTCACGATGCCGCGCACAACCAGTGACGCGATCAGAAACACGACGCCGTAGAAAAAGGAAAGACGGTGTCTGGAATGCGACAAACGCGAAGATATTCAATACTGCCAGGATCAGCAGGATCAGCGACAGCGATGGACTCAGTTTCATGATTTGATCCTCCTGATGAGATTATACTGCAACAGACAGGTGCAGGGGTATATCCGCTTCTGTTAATCAGAACGGCTGAAAACAGAAAAACAGGAGCTTCCGGCCGAGAAAGAGGAAAACCGTAGGCTCCTGTGAATGCCGCGCACGCCTCAAGGGCTTCAAAGGGTGCGCATGGCAGTGGGGAGGTTAAATCACAATACCGCTGCGGGAAAGATTTCTATACCAGTAGGCGCTCTTTTTCGGATAGCGCTTCTGGGTTTCAAAATCGACATAGAAGAGACCGTAGCGTTTCTCATAGCCGTTGGACCATGAGAACACATCCATCAAAGACCACAAGAAGTAGCCTCTGACATTTGCGCCGTCATGGATCGCATCGGAAACCGCATTGAGATGCTGGCGGATGTAATCAATTCTTGCATCATCATAAACGGTGTTGTTGATGAAGACGTCCTTTGCGCCAAGACCGTTTTCGGTGATGTAGATCTTTTTGTAATTGGGATAATCATGAACCACCCGCATGATCTGATCGTAAAGACCGCGGGGCCAGATCATCCAGTCCCAGTCATTGCGGGGCACATCAACATCGAACACTCGTTCGCCGACGCCTTTGATGCGGTAGACGGAACCGCCTTTTTCGCCTTTGGCGTTATGGGTGATTTCCGTTTCGCCTTCATATGCGCGCATCCAGTCGCTCATGTAATAATTGATGCCAAGGAAATCATTGAGATCCTTCGCGGCATGCAGTGTTTCAAAATCCTCATCTTTCAGCTCAAGGCTTCCGCCATTGACGGAAAGAATATGTCTGACGCCTTCCATGGTGAAATCGGAATACTGACCAAGATAAGTCGCATCCAGAATGAAGCGGTTATGGATGATGTCCTCAAGCTGTGCCGCTCTGACATCCGCCGGATTCTTCGGATCATACGGCTATTTGGCGGGCAGCGCATGAACTACACCGATTTCTCCGTCAAAGCCGCCTGCCTTATAGGCAAGCACGGCTCTGGCATGGGCGACCATCATGTTGTGATGGGACTGGAACACTTTTGACAGATCATAATGGATGCCGGGCGGGAACTTGCCGCAAAGATACTGGCCGTCCCCGATCGGACCGATTTCATTGAATGTTGTCCAGTAATTGACTTCGCGGAATTCCTCAAAGCAGAACTTCGCGTAATCAACGAAATAATCAATTGTCTTGCGGTTCAGGAAGTCACCGGCGCTGTGCAGTGCTTCCGGTGTATCGAAATGATGCAGGGTGACAAAGGGCTCCACATGACGTCTGAAACATTCCGCAAACAGGCGGTGATAGAAGGCAACGCCTTTCGGATTGATTCTTCCATAACCCTGGGGAAAGATTCTCGACCATGCGATGGAGATACGGATGCCGTTGATTCCGAACTTTTCGCACAGTTCCAGATCAAGCGGATACATATGATAGAAATCACTGGCCGGCTCAGCCGTATACCAGTAATTCTCCTCAAGGAATCTGTCCCATGCGACGGGACCCTTGCCGTCTGTGTGAATGGCGCCTTCAGCCTGATAGGCTGCGGTGGCACCGCCGTAGATAAAGCCTTCGGGCAGTCGTTTTGCCATAAAGCCTCCTTATGACATCTGTGAGCGGACAAAGTCGAGCGCTCCCTGACCGTCTCTGGTCAGTCTGATATACTGAGCTCCTTCGGTTTTGGCAAGCCGGATGCCAAGTCTGTCAGTCTCCGCTTTCATATCCTGATAATTGGAAGCGACCTGGGGAGCGAGAATGACCAGCTGATACTGCGGCAGGATTTCACGGTGCGCCCCATAGCTGCCGGCTGCCGCCTTGACTGGCGCTTTGAATTCGGATGCAGCCTTGTTGAGGGCATTGGCCAGAAGGCCGCTGGTTCCGCCGCCTGCACAAAGCACGAGAACATTCACCTGATCCCTGAGCTCATCGGCAGCTTTGATCCCTGATTTTTCAAGGATCGCATCCGCTCTGGAAGTGTTGAAATTCGCCGCCACTTTGTCCTTTAAAGAAGAATCGGTCTGGCCGCTGCGCTCCTCTTCAAGAATCTGCTCGTCATAGACTTTGAGGAACGGATAATAAATCAGCACATCCACAACGATCAGCACAACCGCCAGCACAAATGAGAGGAACTGGAAGTTGGTGCCTAGGATCAGTCCCAAAGGGGCAGGGGTGGTCCATGGCAGATTTGCGGTGAAGCTGTTCATGCCCAGCACATCAATGAAGAATTTGAAGATCCATACATTGACAATCGGAGCCAGGATGAACGGAATGAAGAAGATCGGATTCAGCACAATCGGAGCGCCGAAGAGAATGGGCTCGTTGACACCGAAGAAGGTCGGCACAACCGAAGCTCTTCCGATGGCGCGGTTGCGCTTGGACTTTGCCAGCCACATGAACATGAACGGCACAACCAGGGTGGCGCCGGTTCCGCCCATTGTGACAATGAACATCTGGGTGCCGCTGGTCAGCACCTTGTCCGCATGCATGCCGGCCTGCAGAAGGTGCAGGTTTGTCTCAACATTGGCATAGGTGATCGCGGCAATGGCGGGTTCGACAATCGAAGGACCGTGGATACCGACAAACCAGAAGAACGCATAGGCGCCGAAGATGATGGTGATGCCCACCCAGCCGTCCGCCGCCTTGAAAAGCGGAGCCAGAAGGGTGCCGATCGATTCAGCCACATTGACACCCATGATGCCATGGACGATCAGCTCAGCCGCATAGAGGATCACAACCGACAATGTGAAGGGAATGAGATCCTTGAACACCTGGGAGATGTTGGGTGGAACCTCTTCCGGCATTCTGATTGACACATTGTTTTTCACGCACACCTTATAGATATTGACTGTTGCAAAGGCGGAGATAAATGCCGTCAGCAGTCCTTTGGTGCCCATGAATCCGGTCAGAAAGCCGCCGCCCTCTGCGGGCAGGGCAGCCATGATGATAAAGCCGATCATGGCCGCAAGCATTGTTGAAAGATAATTGATCTGGTTGGTTCCTTCCATGGTGCGGTTGACGGAATCGGTCAAAGCCTTGGCGGTTGTGCCTGCCACAAAGAGACCGAGTATGCCCATGGAATAGTTGTATGGCGTCATCAGCAGCGTTTCAATCTCCGGACTCCAATGGAAGCCGAATGCATTCGGAACGAACGCGATGAGAATGAAGACGCTGGAAAACAGGATGACCGGCATACCGGCGATGAAGCCGTCACGGATTGCCCTGAGGTAAATATTACGCGAAATCTTTTCAAAGAAAGGTTTTCCTTTTTCGATCCATGCGATCAGTTGATTCATAATCAGCTCCTTCTGTATAGTTCAATCAGGTGTTTCATCAGATCCTGCAGCAGGATGGAAGTCATCAGATGATCCTGGCCGTGCATCATGGTGATGGAATAGGCGATATCCTCACCGCTGGCTTCCTTCTGAAGCAGCTGTGTCTGTGCACGATGGGCATCGTTGAGACATTCTTCCGCTTCCTTGAGCAATCCTTCCGCTTTGTCGAATTCTCTGTTCTGTGCCGCTTTGAGGGCGTCGAGCATTTTGGAACGGGCATCGCCCGCATAGGCGACGATTTCAAAGCCAAGCATTGTCACTTCTTCTCTGTTCATGATTTCCTCCGCTTATCTGATTTTTTCTGTCCAGGGGACAGCTGTTTTTGCAAGCACTTCATTGAGCGCTTTGATATTGGCGGCGCCTTCCTCTTTGAGCCATGCGCGGGCAGCCTGTTCGCCGTTTTCCATATAAGGCTTCACACTGTCTGCCCAGGTGGCTCTTCCGCAAAGCACACCGCTGAACTGCGCACCTGCATCTTTGGCAAAAAGCAGTGTTTCGCGGAACAGCTTTGCGCTCACACCGGCGCTGAGATAAATGTAGGGAAGGGAAACGGCGGCATTCTGGACCAGGAACCACTGGGCAGCCTCATGGCGGCTGTAAACCGGTTCATTGTCTGAGAAGCCTTCCACAAAATTCATATTGACGGGGACTTCCACCTTGAGCACATCGATGCCATAGCGGGGCAGACTGAATGTCTTCATGGCTTCAATCACCTTGCGTGGTTTCAGCTTCGCATATTCGCGGCTTAACACATCCAGTCCGTTTTCATCGTAGGCAAGGATCTCAAGGAAGAAGGGAATGTCCGCAGCGGTGCACTCCGCTCCCACCCGTTCGATATAAGCCTGCTTTTTCCGGTTGGTTTCGGGATTTCCGTCCGCATCGTAATAAAGCAGGAATTTGACAGCATCGGCGCCATGTTCAATCAGGCGTCTGACACTCCAGCCTTCCAGAGAGTCACAGAGACGGTCTGAACTGTTTGTGTCATAGCCGGTTTTTTCATAGGCGAGCAGCAGACCGGTATTGTGAGCCAGCGCCTTTGCGGCATTCAGACCGTATTCCGGATCCAGCAGCATCGATGATGCATAAGGGCTGAGCTCCTGCGCCACGATGGTTTTGATCTGCTGCATCGCAAATTCGGAAGGCTCACTTTCGCAATAAGGTTTCATGAGTTTTCGTAATGCCCCGCGCTGATCAAAGGCGAGGGCGGAAATGATGCCGTTTTCATCACTTAAACGCATCATGTGAAGTCGTTTCTTTTCAGTCAGTGTCATATTGATGCCTTTCGTATTTTAATCAGCTGATATAGCGCGTTGTAATCCTTCAGATTCACGCAGCCGGTCTGTTTCTGCATGGCATTGAGCATGCCGAGGGTATTGGCGTGTTTCAGCAATTCCTCATCGTTCATATTTCTGACGAAAGCCGAAGCGATGCCGGCAACCATGGAATCCCCGGAGCCGACCGGACTTACGGCATGGATCTGAGGCTCACGCACCTGATAAAAGGTATTGTCATGTTTCGCAAAGCAGCCTTCTTTTCCCAGGGACACGATGATCCATGGAATACCGGTGAACATTTCCGAAAGCAGGGCTGCTTTCAAAGAGGCCGGATCCTTTGTGACCTGCCGGCCGAGAAGATCCGCCAGCTCATCGGTATTGGGCTTGATGGCATATGGCTTGCGGTCTGCCGCGAGCGCTTTCCTCAATTCATTGCCGCTGCAGTCCAGAATCACCGGGACACCGTTGATGGCAGCCGCGCCGATGAGATCGGCATAACAATGATCGGGAATCCCCAAAGGCAGACTGCCTGAGATTGTGATACAGGTGCAGTCTTTGCTCAGGGTATAAAACTGTTTGAGAAATTCTCTGTATTCCGAAGCGTCCACTTCCGGTCCCGGCTCAAGAACCTCCGTCTGCTTTCCTTCATGCAGAAGGGCAATGCAGCAGCGGGTTTCGCCTTTGATCTCTGTAAAGGCAAACCGTATGCCGGCTTCTTTCAGACGGTCTTTGATGAATCCGCCGTTGTTTCCGCCGATGAGTCCCGCCGCACACACATCCTCACGCAGGGTGTGCAGCACACGGGTCACATTCAGACCTTTGCCGCCGGGTGTTTTGATTGTTTCCTTTGCCCGGTTTGCATGATCGATGCGAAGCCCGTCCAGCTGATATGCAATATCGATGGACGGATTCATGGTGACGGTGAGAATCATATGTATTCTCCCTGGTTCCATTTCTGAAGGAATTCATCGAAGAAGTCATCGTCTTCCTGTCCCGTTGCGGATGTCTCCAGCGCTGTGATCTTTTCAATCAGGGCTCTGTTTTCTTCATCGGGGATGTATTGTGCTTCCAGGAAAGCATCGATGATATCGTTGATCAGGAAGATGCCGGTGATCTTTCCGCCAAAGCCGATGACATTGGCGTTGAGCTGCTGTTTCGCATAGATCGCGGCAGTCATATCCCTGACCAGAGCGGCGCGGATGCCGGGAACCTTGTTGACGGCATTTGTGATGCCGACTCCTGTTCCGCAGATGCAGATGCCAAGATCCGCTTCACCCTTTGCCACGGTTTCACCGACCCGCTTTCCATAGATGGGGTAGTGGGTGCGGAAATTATCATAGGTGCCGCAGTCGATCACGGTATGTCCGAGATATTTGAGATGATCGGAAACCGCGATTTTTTCCATTGTCGCGATATGATCGCATCCGATGGCAATTCTCATGCGTTTTCCTCCTTAGTATCGGGAAGAGGTCTTCCCATTTTGTTCAGCATATCCACACGGATCTGATGGCGTCCGCCGTCATAGCTGCCGTTGGCAAATCCGCGCACAATGTTTTTCGCCAGTTCTGGGCCGGTGATCTTCGCACCAAGGGTGATGATCTTTGCATTATTATGTGAGCGCGTCATATAGGCGCTTCTTTCATCTGAAACTTCCGCTGCGATGATGCCTTTGATTTTGCATGCGGTCATGAAAGGACCCGCGCCATAGGCGTCAATGATGATACCGAAACGGTCTTCGCCTCTCTGAACTTCTCTGATCACGTTCAGAGCCGCATCGACAAAGTCGCATTCCGTGTTTTCTGTCACATCAAGCACATCAATGGAATGATCCAGAAGATCCTGTTTCACAATCTCTTTCAGATGTGCTCCGTCACGATCTGATCCAAGAATAAACATCAGTTTGTTTCTCCTTTCCAAAAGTAAGAGGGGAGACTGCGCAGTCGCAAGGGGAATGGCTCTGCAGAACCGTTTCAGAAAGTTGAGCTCTTCCTTTCTGCAATTTCAATATAGTTTGAATCAAACAGGCGGTCAATAACAACTGTTTGAAATGAACACCATTATAAGAAATAATATTGTTTGAACAAACACTCAAATTATTTCTACTGATTACGGAAAATTTGGATAACCCAAGTAAATATTATAGAAATACACATATTCCGATGATTTATCATTGATTGTTTGTATGTTTGATTTCACTGAATGGATTGTTTGATATGTTTGCGCACTGTATAATATAAACAGCAGAAGGACAGCATTTATGAAAAAAGAAGAACGACAGACACAGCTGCTTGAAATGATCAATGCGTCAGGCCATGCCAATGTCACAGAGATCATGGAGATCATGAAAGTCTCTGATATGACTGTGCGCAGAGACCTCAATGAGCTGGCGCAGAAGGGACTGGTGATCTGCACCCATGGCGGCGCCCAGAGAGTGATCGGTGTGCCAAATACGCGTGAACGCTCGCATACAGAAAAAAAGAGCCTCCATGAGGCTGAAAAGACAATGATCGCCCTGAAGGCGGCATCTTTGATCAATGAAGGGGAGACGGTCTTTCTCGGACCGGGCACAACCCTGGAACAATTGGCCTGTGCGCTTTGCGGCAGAAACATCCGGGTGGTCACCAACAGTCTTCCCGTATTTGAAATCCTCAACCAGAGCAGCAGCGTTGATCTGATCCTGACCGGCGGCGAATACCGTCATGTGACAGGGGCTTTCGTCGGAAGCGCAGCGTTATGCACGGTTGAATCCATGCGCTTTTCCAAAGCCTTCATCAGTGCCAACGGCATCATTGAGGGCGGTGTCTACACATACAGCGAGGCTGAAGGAACGATCCAGAAAACCGCGCTCAACCGTGCGGCAATGAAGATTCTTCTTGTGGACAGCTCCAAATTCGGCAGTTACGATTTCTGTGAATTCTATCAGCTGAACGATTTTGACACGCTCATCACCGACAGCGCGGCTGATCAGAATACACTTGCGGATCTTCAGAAGCAGTGCAATGTGATCGTCTGTCCTTCAGAATGAAGCATCTGAACAGCATTATCAGACAGATCATATAAGATAGAATTAATAACGGAGGAACATAATCATGATCAAGGTATACGGAAGTGTGAAATGCCCTTACTGCATGGTGCTCAAGCAGAACCTCGACGCCAACCATGTCAGCTACGATTTTGTCGATATCCTGGAAAGTCTCGGAAATCTCGGCGCCTTCCTGGCGATCCGCGACAAAGAGCCGGTCTTCGATCATCTCAAGGCGGTCAATGACATCGGTCTGCCCGCACTGGTTGATGAATCGGGCAAAGTCTGGACGGACTGGGAGAGCTGGCTGACAGAGAACAATTACGAAATCGTCATTCCCGAATCAACACTCACACAGCCGCAGGCATGCAGTCTTGACCGAAAGGGCTGCTGAGAAACAGTAACATCTGAAAACGAAAAAGAGGACCGGCAGATCTGCCGGTCCGGTGTTTTTTAAACGAGTGTTGCGATTTTCTTTGCCAGCGCCATGATTGTGAGAATCGGCGGATTGCCCATTGCCTTTGGCAGGATGGTCGCATCTGCCACATATAGATTGGCAGGCAAGGGATGAATCATGAAGCGTCTTAGCCGAGTGTTCATCCAGCGGCAGCATTCCTCCGGGATGACCCGCATTCAGGGTTCTCAGGAACTGCTCTTCTTTGGGCACACCGAGCTGCTCAACGATGTCCATGCATAATGAGACGGCTTTGCCCATATTGCGGTGATCATTCACGCTCATCGTTTTGCCGATGTGTCTGCCATCAGTGCTTCCTTTGTTTTCATCATTGCCCCTGACCAATACATAAACTCTGCATTCCGGCTGAGTCAGAAGCTCATTCGCAATCGCTGTGCCGAGAAAACCGCATGCGCCGCTTAAAAAAAATGTATCCGCCATCAAGTGTTCCTTTCATCTGCCTGCCGGCTTTTCCGATATCGTAATGATAGCAGATCATTGTGCAGACGGTGTTCATGACACTTTCGGCATTGAGCTGCCGTCTGTCTTTTCCATATATTTTTCTGCATGAATCAGCGTGCGGTGTTCTGTACGCTTCCGGATTCATTTGATGGTATAATGCTTACCGTTATTAAAAACGGGGATGAAAAGCATATGGCGGAAAAAACGATGACAAGACAGAAGGCGATCATGATGATGCTTTGCGCATCCGTCTGCTTTGCGACAGGCGGACTGTTCATGAAATGGATTCCATGGAATCCGCTGGCCATCAACGGCGCCAGAAATGTCATTGCGGCAGTTGTGATCGGCAGCTATATTCTCGCGACGCATCATAAGCTGAAATTCAATCCGACCGTATTTGTCGGGGCACTCTCCATGGCAGGTGTGACCACTGCCTATGCGATTGCCAACAAGCTGACCACGGCGGGAAATACGATCATTCTGCAGTACACCGCACCGGTATGGATCATGGTCATGGTATATTTTTTCTTCGGAAAGAAACCCGACCGCACCGGTGTGATCTCCATCCTGATGGTATTTATCGGCATTCTCTGTTTCTTCTTCGAAGGTCTTTCCACAGGCAGATGGGTCGGCGATGCGGTGGCGCTGCTTTCCGGTATCTTCTATGCCGGTGTGTTCATGCTCAACAGCTTTGAAAAGGGCGATGCTCTGTCTTCGGTATTCTTCGGGCAGCTCTTATGCGGTGTGTTTCTTTCACCGCTTGTCTTAAAGGAAACCGACTTCTCAATGCCGGTTGTGACATCGGTATTGTTTCTCGGTGCGGTGCAGGTCGGGCTTGCCTATATCTTCTTTACCACCGGCACAAAGTATATCGATCCATTGACTGCTTCGATCATCAATGCGATTGAACCGATTCTCAATCCGGTTCTGGTGGCCGTCTTCTATGGCGAAAAGCTCGGAACGCTTTCCCTGATCGGCGCTGTGATCGTCTTGTGCGGAATCCTTTACTACAACATGAAGGAAGCCGTCAAACTGAAACAGAGATGAGTGATACATATTCATTGCGTTCTGCTTCTGTTTCAAGCAATATGGAGGTAAGCAGTCCAATCCGTTCAATTCATTCATGGCGGAAGGCAAAGGAGGAAGAATATGCAGTTTGTCATTACAGCTTATGATGGAAAGGGAATGCTGGAAAAGCGCATGGAAGTGCGTCCGAAGCATCTCGCCAACATGTCACAGATCAAGGGAAAGGTATTGTGCGCAGGCGGCCTTCTCGATGAGGAAGGAAAAATGAAAGGTTCCGTCATGGTCATGGAATTCGCAGACCGGGAAACCTTTGACGAATATCTGAAATCAGAACCGTATATCACTGAACACGTCTGGGAGGATGTGAAGGTTGAAACGATGAATGTCGTTCTTCTCAACGGTGAAAAATACGCAAAGTAACATTTCCATAACAAGGCGGTGAGATGAATCACCGCTTTTTGGTTGTGCGTGACAACTGCTGTTCAATTTTGTCTTTAGGTGCGGTATGATGATTGAGGACTTTCACAGCAATCCGGAGGACACAATGGAACCACAGGACAAAGAGGGCGGCTCGTTTGTTAAAGAGCTCTGCCCGGAAACATTCATCTTTCCTTTATGCTTTGCCGCTTTCCTGGCCTTATTTGTATCGCAGATGGGCCTGGCAAACGCAATCAATACAATCATGAATACCGCTTACCGGCTTCTGATTGATACCGTGCTTTATATCACCGCTGTATGCGTGATGATGGGCGCAGTTTCATCACTGCTTTCAGAGTTCGGTTTTGTATCGCTGGCCAACCGCCTGTTGCAGCCGCTGATGAAGCCGGTTTTCAATATGCCCGGCGCGGCGGCGCTCGGGGTTGTCACTACCTTTCTTTCCGATAATCCGGCCATTCTCACACTGACCGAGGATAACCGCTTCCGCCGTTATTTCCGCAAATACCAGTTTCCAGCGCTGACCAATCTTGGCACAGCCTTCGGCATGGGACTGATCGTATGCACCTATATGTACAGCCTTTCCCCGTCCATGGGCACATCACTCGGCAAAGCGGTGGCGACGGGACTTGCGGGAGCTCTGATCGGCAGCGTTGTCAGCACAAGGCTGATGTTAAGGTTTACCAGAAGCTATTATGGTGAACATGCGGATGATCATGAACTTGCCGAAGGGGAGTCTCCGGTTCCCGAAAACATGCGTCCGATCCGCAACGGCGGCATCGGCTCCCGCATGATGGCAGCTGTGCTTGACGGCGGCAAATCCGGCGTGAAAATGGGCATCTCCATCATTCCCGGTGTTCTTGTCATCTGCACGATTGTGATGATGCTGATTGACGGACCGTCCGCAAGCGGGGAATATACCGGCGCGGCATATGAGGGCATCCGTCTGCTTCCTCTGCTTGCTTCAAAGATCGACTTCATTCTCAAACCATTGTTCGGTTTTGCCTCCCATGAGGCCATCGGTGTTCCCGTCACCGCCCTTGGCGCGGCGGGTGCTGCGCTTTCTCTGACCGCAAGCCTTGTGAAGCAGGGACTGCTGCTGCCAAATGACATTGCCGTCTTTACGGCCATGTGCATGTGCTGGAGCGGCTATCTCAGCACCCATGCCTCGATGATGGACTCGCTTGAGTGCAAGCCGTTGATCGGCAAGGCGATCCTCAGCCATACGGCAGGGGGATTATGCGCGGGCATCGCGGCGCATTGGCTGTTTGTATTATTCAGTCTGTAATCATTGACAGGGATCTCAATCATGGATCCCTTTTCAGTTCCCGCACTGATTTTGCGCCTAATGAAAAATAAACCGTGAATCCTGATGTGAAATCATCTATCATTGAACCATGGCACATGAAGTGCGGAAAGGATGACATGTATGGATGAAGCGACAATCTGGACGATCGGCGATGATGTGTTCAACAACGGATTGCTGAATACCGCCTTGTATACAGTGATCGTGCTGGCAGTGACCAAAGTGCTGTCGACACTTCTGAAGAAAGCGCTGGACCGTCATCCGCGGGCACAGACCATGCCGATGATCTATCTGCGGCGCATCATCACATTCATTCTTTATGCGATCGCAGTATTCTCGATTCTGTCACAGGTGAAATTCATGGCCCAGCTCGGTGTTTCGCTGCTTGGCGCAACCAGTGTTGTGACTGTGATCGTCGGCCTTGCCGCCCAGGCGACATTCGGCAATTTCATTTCCGGCTTTATCATTTCCATTTTCCAGCCGTTCAAAGTCGGAGACTTCGTATCGCTTTCGGAAAAACAGATCGCCGGACAGGTCAAGGAAATCACCTTCCGCCATACCGTGATCCGCTCGATTGAAAATACCGAATATGTCATTCCCAACAGCGTAATGGACAGTGCGGTCATTGAAAACCGTGCCTATGGCCAGGAATTCTATAAACGGATGATCAATGTGTCGGTTGGCTATGACAGCGATACACAGCTGGTCAGAAAACTGATCACGGATACGGTTCTTTCGGCGCCGGAATTTGTCGATGTGCGCACCGAGGAAGAGAAGGCTGCAGGGGTTCCGGCCGTGAATATCCGTCTGGAAAACTTCGGCGCAAGCGGACTGGAATTCATCTTCTTCATGGTTTCCTCAACTCTGGCGGATTCCTATAACGGCGCTTCCCGCATCCGTCTCAAGCTGCTGGAGGAATTCCGCAAAAACGGAATCACCATCCCGTATCAGACACTCGATGTGCATGTGAAACAGAATTGAATCATTACGGACCAACTGAAAACGGACCAGAATCTCTGATCCGTTTTTTGTAGGACAATCATTTGTTGATCATGCAGCTGTCATAGAACAGCGGCAGCAATACATATCCCTGTGCTCTGAGTCCGTCGATGATCTCAGGCAGGGCGCTCAGGGTATTGGCACTGTAATCATGCATCAGTACAACCAGGATCTTTGTATTGCCGGTTTTCTTCAGGACATTGTCACGGTATTGGGCGGGGGAGAGCAGCTCCAGACCGTCTCCGGTCGCGCTGTTCCAGTCCACCCAGCCATAGCCGAGTTCATTCACTTTCTGCTTAACCCCTCTGCCAAGCCGGCTGACCGCAGTTCCTGAGCCGCCCGGAAAGCGCAGGATGTTGGTTGTGTATCCGAGCTTTTCCTCAATGAATTCCCGGTTTTTGATGACATCGTTTACGAAGCTGTCCATGTTTCGGTAAATACCGTTGCGGATGGTATGGGAATAGGTGTGATTGGCGATGGTATGGCCTTCCTCATATACCCGGTGATACAGTTCATCATGACCTTCCGCGGTTCTGCCCATCTGAAAGAAGGTGGCAAGCACATCTTTTTCCTTGAGCACATCCAGATACTTTCCGGTTGTCTTGACATAAGGACCGTCATCGAATGTCAGATAGGCGATCTTATGGTCTGTTGTGCCTTCATTCACGGCGTCCTCAAGCGCTTTGCATGCGGCATAGTATTCATCTCTTTGCGCTTTGATCGTTTCATCCAGACTGTTGATTTCAGTGATCTTCGATTCTGTTTCTTTCACAAGGGCGAGGGTTTCATCGATCTCTTTGGAAAGCTGTTCCTTTTCCTCTTCCAGGGAATGGATGCTGTTTAATGTTTCGGCCTTTTCACCCGATGCTTTGACAAGATAAGCCCCGCATGCGGTCAGTCCCGCGCAAAGGAAGAGGGCAATCAGTCGTTCTGCAATGCCTGAAGTTCTGCTGTCCGTTTCTGCCATACTTCAAGTTCCTCCAGTTTGTCACTGTTTTCTTCCGTGATCTTTGCAAGCTCTGTTTCCTTTGCGTCACAGTTCTGTTTTGTTTCATCCAGTTCGTTTTTCATGGATACGGTTTCCTGAGTCAGCTGCGTCTGTGTATCTTTCAGTGCATTCAGTTCCTGCACATTGTTATAAACAAACGAGACGGCGATGATCAGAAGAACCGCGAGGATGATATTGATTTTTTTCATGGTTTTTTCCTCAGACGATACAGTTCCATTATAAGCATTTGCGGATCATTGTTAAAAATATTGACGGTCATCTGTCGGGTAAACAAAAAACACGATACAGCCGGTTTGTACACACAGGCAGAACTGAGGTATCATATTCAAGGCAAACAGGAGTATAAAACATGAATCAGGAAAATCTTATACAGTTTCTCTCATCCTCACCGACCGCATGGCATGCGGTGGAAAGTGTCAGGAAAACACTTCTTGCGCAGGGTTTCAAAGAATTGAAGGAATCACAGAAATGGCAGATTGAACCGGAAGGAAAATATTTTGTGAAGCGCAATGATTCCAGTCTCATCGCCTTTGAGATTCCGGCAAAGGGTTTTGCACCGTTCATGGCGGCAGCCGCCCATACGGACTCGCCCGCATTCCGCATCAAACCGCATCCGGAAATGAAGGGCAGCGGCTGTGTGCGCATCAATACCGAAGGCTATGGCGGAATGTTATGCGCGCCATGGTTTGACCGTCCGCTTTCATGCGCCGGCAGGATCATGGTCAAAACCGCGGAAGGATTTGAAAGCAGACTGTTCAAATCAGAACAGGATCTCTTTATCATTCCGTCTCTTGCCATCCATATGAACCGCAGCGCCAATGAGAATGCCACATACAACAAGCAGAAGGACCTCATGCCGCTGTTTGCGATGGAAAGCAAAGAAGGAATCAGTCTGAAAGACGTGATTGCAAAGGAAGCCGGTGTTGAGGCCGATGATATCCTTGACAGCGATCTGCTGTTATATGTGCGTGAGGAGCCGCGCGTATGGGGTGTCAATAAAGAATTCATCTCCGGCGGACATCTGGATGATCTTTATTGCGCATGGGGACTGATGAACGGTTTCCTTGCCTCAAAGCCTTCTGAAGCTGTCAAGGTTCTCGCCTTGTTTGACAATGAGGAGGTTGGCTCTCTGACAAAGCAGGGTGCATACTCAACCTTCTTCCATGACACATTGAAGCGTATCTCACTGTCTTTTGGAAAAGACGAGGAGGACTTCCTGATGGCGCTTGCGGAAAGCTTCCTGGTTTCCGCTGACAATGCCCACGCAATCCATCCGAATTATCCGGAAAAAGCAGATCCGTCCAATCAGCCGAAGATGAACGGCGGTATTGTGATCAAATACAACGGCAACCAGAAATACACCAGCGATGCCTTCTCCGCATCACTCATGAGAAGGATCTGCGAAAAGGCGGAGGTTCCGGTGCAGGAATTCGTCAACCGTGCGGATATGGTCGGCGGCAGCACCCTCGGCAACCTTTCCAACGTGCAGGTTTCGCTCAATGCGGTTGATATCGGTCTTGCCCAGCTCGCCATGCATTCGTGCTATGAGACGGCCGGACTCAAAGACGGAGAATACCTGGTCAAAGCGATGAAGTGCTATTACGAAAGCGCGATCAGACGCAATGACGACAGATGCGAACTGATCTGAATGAAGCAGGAAACTGCTTCATTTTTTTACAGATCACATTCGCTCACAGCCTGATTCCAAAAATGGCAGGATCATGGATAATGTTTTTGTAAAACGGATCATCCGGTCTTGTTATCAGACGGACACAGTCCTCTTGTTTTCGTTTCTATGGATGATGTGAAAGCGATCAGCTTCCGGAAGTCAATCCTGATCAGAGGCAGTAATGATCTGCCAGACCTCATCATCGATTTCTTCATTCTTGAACAGTTTTCTTCTGTCATCCTCCGTGATTTCACGGATGACATGACAGGGATTGCCGGCTGCCACAACATTGGCGGGAATATCCTTTGTGACAACACTTCCCGCACCGATGACCGCATTGTCGCCAATATGAACACCCGGCACAATCACGGTGCTGCCGCCGATCCAGACATTGTTTCCGATACTGACGGGTTTGCCGTATTCATATCCGCTTGCCCTGGTTTTCGGATGCAGGGGATGTCCTGCCGTATAGATGGCGATATTCGGACCGAGCAGACAGTTGTCCCCGAAGGTGATCTGTGCGACATCGATCAGGACACAATTGTAATTGGCAAAGAAATTTTTTCCTGTTTTAATATGGTTTCCGTATTCGCAATAGAAGGGCGGAACAATTGCCAGCTCCTGTGAGTCGGGAATCACTTCTTTTGCGGCTGAAGCGATGAGCTCATATTCCCATCTGTCCAGCTCATTCAGTACTTTCAGCTTCTTTTTGCACTGGGCCATTTCGGCAAAGACTTCGGCATCTCCGATATAGGCGATGCCCTGATCTCGTCTTTCACAGTTGTTCATAAGTTTCTCCTTATACGCACTCCCGCATTCTTTCAAAATTCGACAGCAGGTGCGCAGCGGTTTCTATCATAAACGAATTTTAAATAAAAAACAGGGCAATCTGATGTAATTGCCCTGTTATGACCGTATGAAGTGAACTCCTTTTGGTCTTTGTGAATATGAAACGTGAAAACTGCTGCTATGAAAGGGGAGAGTGAGCAATGGTTTTCAGCGGGAGAATGCGCTGGCACCGCTGGCAATACAGCCGCCGTCGCAGATAATATCCGCACCGGTCAGATAGCCCATGTTTGTCTTCTGTTAATCATCCGCCCTAAGGCAAGGAAAAGGGGACAGATCATTCAATTTCTTTAAGAATATGTGAATGAATGGTCAAAGCGTTGTAGAATGAGAAAGAGGAGGAATTCACATGAGAAATACAGCAGGATTTTTGAAAGTATGCTGCACCATTGTTATGGTGTTTATGGTGATTGCGGCAATGGCATTGACAGCAGGCCTTGTTGTGATCGCGCTTTCCGTAAGCTTTTCCGAGCTCGCAGCGCAATCGGGCAACGCCATCACAATCAGCGGCGGAGAAATGACACCGGCTGAAATGGATGCCCTCAAACCCGTCATTCTCGGCGTTCTGGCAGCCAGCCTGATCGGAGTGATTCTCTCAATTCTGGGAGCGCTCAAAACAAGAGCGGCACTGACTGAATGCAAAGAGGAGAGACCGTTCTCGCAGAAGTGCGTTGACAGTTTCAAATCAGCGGCACGTTATGAGGTGATCGCAGGTCTGGTCGGTATCGCAAGCTCACTTGTCATGAGTTTCATGGCTTCCAATCTGACTGTCGCCGGAACAAAGCTCGGGGGCTCCACGACAACATTCAGCCTGTCATTTGTGCTCTATGCGGTCATGAAGTATCTTGCCTACCACGTGGCAAGCTACGGTCATACGCTTGAAAGAGATCCAAGACGCCGTTAATTACGGACATCGATTTTACCGCCGGCTCAATGCCGGTTTTCTTTTGGCTCCATACATGCCGGAAATGAGGCGTAATACGTCTGTGTGCCTGTTTATCCGGCTGTGCAAAGGAAATGAAAAAAGATCCCGTTTCTTCAGAAGAGGAGAAACGGGATATATTGTTTCAGAGAATCAGAATGTTTTCTTGATAATCAGATCGACACTGGTACGGGTGATTTTGACACTGACGTCATCGGCAATGCTGGAAACGATGGAACGGTTCAGTTCATCAAGAGCTGCCGCGGCTTCCGTATTCTTTTCCTTGTTGGTGTTGAGCTGTTCTTTATATTCTTTTAACGACCAGCTGGCAAGCGTGTCTTCCGCATCCGTACCTTTGATCAGTCCGAGGTTCATCAATGAAGCCTGGGCGGGTGATTTATCGTATTGGGTCGTACGGATCATCCAGCTGATCTTGGCCATCAGTCCCATCGGAGCGGCGTTGGTGCCGGTTGAGGATACGGACAGCAGCTGCTGTCTCTGTTCCTGATCAAGATTCAGATGGGATTTCAGATGCAGGTAATAGGTGTCTTTCTGACGGCCGATATGATAATATGCATCCGAGTTCTGAAGAATGCTGCGCATCATCGTCAATGCTTCCTCTGAGAGCAGACGCAGACGGAGAACTTCTTTACCTGTCAGCTGGCAGTCCTTGCCGAACTTCTCGGTCTTTTCAACCGCTTCCTTCATGCCGGTGCCATCAGCCCGCACAATCATGTCCTCGGTCACAAACGGCTTGCCGGCGCGCACGAGTTTGCCGCTGTTTTCCTTCTCCATGGGAATACGGTTCACGACATTGACATAGTTGTAAGGAATTTCGATGCTGTTCTCATTCAAAGCCAGATCAACGCGCAGATTGACATCTGACGTCATGACTTCGGTTGATACTTCGGGAGGGTAGTAAACGGTTGTTTTCAGCAGCAGGCTGCTGGCTTCAAAATCCATGAAATAGACGGGAGCGTAGTCCATGCCATACTCTTTTCGGATGCCAGGTACCGTATAGGAGGAACTCTTGATCGCTTCCCGGATCACGCTGATTGCCTTGCGCACGTCGCTGTTGTAGGCGATATGGAAGGAGAACTGCTTTGCCTTGAGTCCCTGCTGATAGCTGTAATTGATGACTGACATCGCATTGAGCTTGGAGTTGGGAATGACGCATACCGTATTGTCAAGAAGGCTCAAAGCGACATGACGCATGGTGATGTCTTTGACAATGCCAACGGTTCCGTTTTCCAGCTCAATCCGGTTGCCGATCTCAAAGGGCTTGTAAACACTGATCATAAAACCGGCGAGAATATCCTTGATGATATCCTGGGCGGTAAAGGCGAGCACGGCCGTGATGACCGCGGTTCCGCCGAGCAGTGTTTTCCACAGCTGTCCCAGCGCCCCGAAAATCCAGAAGCCAAGGATCACTGCGACAATGAGAATGACCGCAACATTGAATCGTTTAAAGAACTCTGTCTTGAGTTCGTTTTTCTTCCTGCGCATCAGGCCGAACACCGTTTTGTTCAGCTGCAGTGCTCCCCATGTCATTACAATCAGCACCACAAACAGAAGCCATTTTCTCAGCTCTTCATTTTCAAACATGATATCAACCTCTGAATTCTGTACAACCATTATAAACGATGTGAAGCCTGCGTGCGGAGGCAAACTTCCTTTACTGTCAAATAATGCATATCCGCGGCCGCATTCCGTATACTGCTGTCACTATGCGTATAAAAGAAAGGGCCTGTGTCAGTTATTCAACTGTTACAGACCCTCGATGTTTATTCTTTTTTAAACAGATCTCCGAGTTCCTGGAAAATATTGTCTTCTTTCGCTTCCGATTCGGAGATTTCGGATGCGGATTTCCAGTAATTGCACATATCATTGATGAAATTGATTTCTCGACGAAGAAGACTAACCGTGATATCAGGTTTGAGACGCATCAGTTCTTCCGTCAGACGCTTCTTAAAGATGCGTTGTTTCTGTAGATATACGAATATCTTCTTGAAAAAGGAACAGGTCCAAAGTGCCTCAAAGTCAACATCAAGATTGATCACCTTGATCTTTTTTGATAAGGGATAGAATAATGGTTTGTCCTTGCCTTCTGTCAGTATAATCGTTATGTCATAGCCTAGCACATC
>CACWLH010000025.1 GCA_902761625.1 uncultured Erysipelotrichaceae bacterium | reverse complement strand
GAAAAAATCTGTGAATCAGAAAGCTAAATCATCTTACAAATACAAGAAAAAAGGAGCTGTTTAACTTCCAGTATTTACTGGAGGTTTTTTAACAGCCCCCGTTTCGGATCATATGTGATTCAGCCTTTGAGGGCGTCCTTTTTATCGGCCATTGCCGCCGTGACAAGATCCACAACCTCCGCCGGCACCATCTTGGAGATATCCCCCTCATTCAGGGCAATTTCCTTGACGACGCTTGAGGAAAGGAAGGAGTATTCCGGCTTTGCAATCAGGAACATTGTTTCCACATCCGGATCAAGCATCAGGTTGGCGGTTGCCTGCTGCAGTTCATATTCATAGTCAGTAACCGCGCGGATGCCGCGGACGATCGCCTTGGAGCCGGTCTTTCTGGCAAAGTCCACTGTGAGACCTTCACCGATGATGACTTTGACATTGCGGCAGTTTTCCCTGGACGCAAGACTCGCTTCAATCATCGCCTTGCGCTGGGCGGCGTCAAACACGCACTTTTTACGCGGATTGACCATCAGCAGGACATCGAGCTCGTCAAAAATGACAGCCGCTCTTTCAATGATGTCAAGATGGCCGAGGGTGATCGGATCAAATGTGCCCGGATAGCATGCTTTCATATTCTATTTTCCCCTGTACCAGGTGATACGGCTGATACCGTATATCCTGTCTTTTTCAAACTGAAGCTGTTCATATTCCTCATGGAATTCATCTTCCTTCACCGATTCAATCAATACCATTCCGTCCTTTTCGATCAGTCCGTAATCACTGATCAGGCTCAGGATTTCGCGGTTTTTCTGTTTCGCATAAGGCGGATCCATATAAATAAGAGAGAATGTCATGCCTTCCTCTTTCAGGATGGCAAGCGCCTTGAGATCCGTGCAGGACAATATCCGTGTGCGCTGCTTCACATTGAGCGAATCAATATTTTTGCGGATCGCGCTCACAGCCCTGCGGTCATTATCGACAAACACCGCAAGATCCATTCCTCTTGAAAGAGCTTCAAGACCGTTGGCGCCGCTGCCCGCGTAAAGATCGAGCATATTGCCGCCCTCAAACGAGCCGCCAAGGGAAGAAAACACCGCTTCACGGACTTTGTCCAGAGTCGGTCTTGTGGACATTCCTGCAGGCGCTTCGATGCGTCGGCTGCGGAATTCTCCGGCGATGATTCTCATTTGATCTCCCCTCTTTCATGGGCGGAGATCACCGCCTGGGAGATTCCGACGCACATCATGAAGGAAAGCGTCGAGGAGCCGCCTGCTGAAATCATCAGCAGCGGAATGCCGGTCAGAGGCACAAGTCCCGTAACTCCGCCGATATTGAAGAACATATGCACAAGCAGATAGGTCGCGGTGCCTACGAGAATGATTCTCGCCCTTTCACTCTTGACCTTTCTTGCATGGCGGAACAGGCGGAAGAGAACAAGGCAGTAGAGCACCATCAGCATCAAAAATCCGAAATAGCCAAGCTCCTCCACAACGATCGCGAGAATATAGTCGGTATTGGCCGCCGGGAAACGCGTGTATTTGCGCACTGAACCGCCGAAGCCCACGCCGAACCAGCCGCCGGTGGCGAATGATACCAGGCCGTTGATCAGCTGATAGCCGGTGCCGTATTGATCCGCGAACGGATTGATCGCGGTCAGAAAGCGGTTCTTCTGATAATCCTGAAGGAAATTCATTCCTTCAATCAGATGTTCGCCAGCCGGTGACAGCAGATAGATCGCAAAGGCAACGGAGAGCCAGAACAGAACCTTCAGAACAATCTGGAAACGTCTCATATTGGGATGTTCGGGAATCAGGAAACACACGCAGGTCACCAGAAAGATAACCAGGGCGCTGCCGAAATCCGACTGCAGCACAAGTGTGATAAAGAACATCGCAAACGTCAGTCCGATCGGAACCATGCACATCTGCCACCAGTTTTTAAAGCGCTTTTTCACATCGCCGCAATAGGCAGCCACGGTCAGGATTGCCACGATCTTGGCAAACTCCGAAGGCTGGATGGTGACATCCGTGATGCCCAGCGGAATTCTTAACCATGCATGCGCATTGCCGGTCGGCGCAAAGGCAAGACACAGAATCAGCAGCAGACATGTCACAAAGACAAATGACGGGAATCCTTTTGATTTGAGCACTTTCAGACTGAAGCCGTTGGCAAGCCTGGTCATCAGAAGATAGCCGCCTGCGACGAAGACGATCTGCTTGACAATTGTGATGGCAAGATAACGGTTATTGCCGGTCGCGATTCCCATCGAAGCGCTGCCGATCATGACCGTGCCGAACACAACCAGACCGATCATTCCCAGATGAAGCCAGATATCAAAGCCATGGGGCATGATGAGCCAGCTGCGGATCAGATGTCTGAGTGCGGAATTGAACTTTGAAGTTTTAACAGTTTTCGCATTAGTCATAACACATGCATTTTAGCACACAGCGATACTGATTTCACTTAACAGTGATCCGGAATTTGCTTATATATAAGGAAGGCTTTGACAAAGGCATGGAATCTGCTTACAATATCCGCGAGGTAAAGACAATGTTAATCAACAATGACACAATCATTAAAGATACGGATGAAAGAATCCGCCAGATTTCAGAAGATGTTTCCCTTCCGCTTTCAGCTGAAGATGAAGCCCTTTTAAGAGATATGTATCAATATGTCATCGATTCCACCGATGAGGAGAAAGCCGAGAAATTCAATCTGCGCCCTGCTGTGGGAATCAGTGCGATCCAGGTCGGAGTTCCCAAGAAAATGACTGCGGTTGTCGTCGATGATCAGGATAAGAACGGCAATCCGATCCGTTATGAATTCATGCTGGTGAATCCGAAAATTGTCTCTTCCTCCATTCAGAAAGCATATCTTTCCGCCGGGGAAGGATGTCTCTCGGTTGCCGAAGACCATAAAGGCCATGTGGTCAGAAGCGCACGCGTCAAGGTCAGAGCCTATGACCTGCTCAGAGACCAGAATATTGAAATCAAGGCTGCCGGCTATCTCGCCATTGTCCTGCAGCATGAACTGGACCACTTCAAAGGCAAGCTCTTCTACGATCATATCGATCCGAAAGACCCGTTCAAGGAAGTGCCCGGCGCCATTGAGATTTAATTGCCCGATCCCGTGAAATCGGGCATTTCTTATGCTATAATACGTAAAAGAATCCAAACGCTCACAGAAATGAGGTAAATTCCATAATGTCTGAATTTAATAATGCAAGAAGAGCCGGGCAGACTGTCCGTTATTCTGAAGTTGCCGACTCATTTAATGCCGGCATGATTGATCATAAAACCGACACGCTTGTATATGCTCTGGGAGGGCTTGGCGAAATCGGAAAGAACATGTACTGTTTCGAGCATGACAATGAGATTGTCATCGTCGACTGCGGTGTCATGTTTCCCGAAGGCGACCTGCTCGGAGTGGACTATGTCATACCCGATTACTCTTATCTCGTCAAAAATCATGAAAAAGTCAAAGCTCTGATCATTACCCATGGTCATGAGGACCATATCGGCGGAATTCCCTTCTTTCTGCGCTCTGTCCGTCTGAAAGAGATTTACGCCCCGCGCTTTGCCAAAGCGCTGATTGAAAAGAAGCTTGAAGAAAACCGTCTTTCCAGACAGTGCAAGGTCATTGAAATCAATTCGGACAGCCGTGTCAGAACCGAACACTTCAACATCGGTTTCTTCGATACCGTGCATTCCATTCCGGACTCACTGGGTGTATTGATCAACACCCCCAACGGCCGCATCGTGGAAACCGGCGACTTCAAATTTGACCTGACTCCGGTCGGACGCAATTCCGATTATCAGAAAATGGCCTTCATGGGTCAGGCAGGTGTCACCCTGCTGATGAGTGATTCAACCAACTCATCCGTTCCGGGCTTCTCGATTTCCGAGCGCCAGGTTGCCCTGGCCATCAATGAACAGATGCGCAAGACACCGGGCAGACTGCTTGTCTCCACCTTCGCATCAAACGTTCTTCGTCTCAATCAGATTCTCGAAGCTGCCGTATCCTGCGGCAGAAAGGTCGCCGTATTCGGCCGGTCCATGGAGAATGTATGCGATATTGCCAGAAAGAACGGAGTCATCAATATTCCTGACAGCTCCTTCATCAGCGGCAATGAGCTCAATACCCTTCCGCCCAACCGCATCTGCATTGTATGCACCGGCAGCCAGGGTGAACCGATGGCAGCTCTGAGCAGAATTGCAAACGGAACCCACCGCTTCATCAAGATTATTCCCGGTGATACGGTTCTGTTCTCTTCCAACCCGATTCCGGGCAACGGTGTATCGGTCGGCGGTGTCATCAACCAGCTGACCAGAGTCGGCGCCAATGTTGTCACCAACTCGCCGCTGACCTCCTTCCATACAACCGGACATGCGCCTCAGGAAGAGCAGAAGCTCATGCTCAATCTGATCAAGCCGAAGTATTTCATGCCCAACCATGGCGAATACAAGATGCTCATCCAGCATTCACAGACCGCTCAGCTGACCGGCATTGAACCGGATCACTGCCTGATCTGTTCCAACGGCGACATTGTCGTATTGAGAAATGAGGAATGCTTCATCGCCAACGAAAGAGTGCAGACCGATGCCATCTATGTCGACGGCAACGACGCCTCCGGTCTTTCCACCAGCGTCATCAAGGACAGAAAGATTCTGGCTGAAAACGGACTGGTCGCGGTGATTGTCACGATCGATTCCAGATATAACAAGATTCTCTGCAGACCTTCGATTGTGTCCCGCGGCTTCGTCTTCATCAAGGATTCCCAGACCCTTCTGAAAGAAGCGGAACTCATCGTATATGATTCGCTGAAGAAAAAGATGCAGCAGAGAACCACCTTCGGTGAACTCAAAAACTGCATCCGCTCCTCCCTTGAGCCGTTCCTCTTCCAGCGCACCAACCGCAACCCGATCGTCATTCCAGTCATTCTCAACCAGAAAGCCGCCATTGCCGAAATCATGGCAAAATCAGCGGAACGCGGAAGAACTCCGGGACGCGGAAGAAGAACATCCCAGTAAACATACGAAGACCTGCCGGCCGGCAGGTCTTATCTTTATGTATTTTTGAATCGTTACTGAACAGGTTCAAGGGTGATGATTTCTTCCGGAACCTCATTCTCATCAAAGCAGATGCATGTCTCATCCAGTTCCTTGAGAGACGGGAATTCCTTTTTCACATCATTGATATCCGCAATCACGTCATATCCCCTGTCCGCCTTGCGGTAATGCATGAGGACAGTCAGTTTCGGTGAGGTCTTTGCGATGATCTCAGCAGCCTGAGCGGCATCGATTGTATAATGTCCGCCTACCGGTATCAGCAATACCTCAACATTTGAAAGAAGCTGATATTCCGCTTCTGTGGGCATTCTGCCGATATCGCCCATATGGACAATCCGGCAGTTTCCGGCATGCAGGAAAGTGACCCGGTTCATTCCCCTTAAGGCGCCTTCAGCGTCATCATGGGGTACAGTGATGAATTCCGCCCTGAAACAGTCTGTCTCAGGCTGGGCGGTGCGGATCAGATGGGCCGCGTTATGATCCCCATGTCCATGGGAACAATACACACAGTCCGCTGTGATGTTTTCGGGAAGTCTCAGTCCGGGAACACTGCCATTTTCATACGGATCCAAAACCGCGCTTTTTCCGGCGTATGTGATCCGGTAACAGGAATGACCGTAGGATTCAATTCTGACTTCTGCCATATTTCCTCCCTGTTTACTGCGGATTAAACAAGACGGTCAAACAGTCTGTACAGATGCTTGCGGCTTGACTTCGGTCTTTCCAGCGCTTCCTGGATCGGCATGCTGGTAAGGCTGTTGTCAATGATGCCGACACACTGTCCGCCGATGCCTTCCATCAGCAGATCCACCGCTTTTTCACCCATGCGGCTGGCCAGCATACGGTCGCTCGGAGTCGGGCTGCCGCCTCTCTGGATATGGCCGAGAACGGTCGCTCTGCCGCTGAATTCGGTATGCTGGGATACTTTCTTGGCCAGTGCCTCAACATCGGTGATCTTTTCGGAAATGATCACGATCGCATGGTTCTTTCTGACCGCGTTGCCAAGATATCTCAGACGTTCAAGCACTTCAATCTCATCATATCCGGTTTCCGGAGTGATCACCATTTCAGCGCCGCATGAAATCGCCGTGTAAAGTGCAAGGTCGCCGCAATGGTTGCCCATAACCTCAACGATTGAGCAGCGATGATGCGAGCTTGAGGTATCACGCAGTTTGTCCACGTTTTCAACGCATGTGCGCAATGCTGTGTCAAAACCGATTGTCAGATCGGTTCCCGGGATGTCATTGTCGATGGTGCCCGGCAGACCGATGCAGTTGATTCCCTTCTTTGTCAGAGCCAGCGCTCCGCGGTAGGAGCCGTCTCCGCCAATGACAACAAGCGCATCAATGCCTGCTCTGTGCATGTGCTTGACACACTGATCCTGGATCTCATTCTCTTTGAATTCAGGAAGTCTTGCCGATCCGAGGAATGTGCCGCCACGATCAAGAATATCCGAAACGGAGCTTCTTTCCATCGGAATAAATGTCTCTTCCAGAAGTCCGCGGTAGCCGTTCTTGACGCCGACCACCTCAACACCGTTGTTCAGAGCGATTCTGGTAACGGCACGGATTGCCGCGTTCATACCCGGCGCATCGCCGCCCGAAGTTAATACACCAATCTTTCTAACCATACTTTCCTCCATGATTGTGTGATTATAATTCAGCTGAAGTGCTGTTATTTTCCTTTGACTCTGCGGTCATCGCCGGTCAGCACGGCAACCGTGCACATACTGGTGATCCGCTCGATGATTCTGGCCGCTTTGAGTTCTTCCTGTTTGCCGCGGCTGGAGAATGAATAATGAATCCTGAGACTTGCGATATCGCAGTTGGATGTGAACCAGGTCGGCAGATTTGCTTCATAGCGTGCATTCAGGATCGGCAATAATACTGAATCCCGGTTCCATTCGGTCACGCTTTCCGCCCCGATATCATCGATCACCGCAAACTCCGCATACTGCATGCGCTTGATCTCATCGCGGTATTCGCCGCTGGTATACATCGATGCCATGCGGGTGCAGAAAGTCGGATAATGCACAAAGGCGACCTTTTCACCGTTGCGGGCATGTTCATTGCATGCGCAGGCAGCCAGATAGGTTTTGCCGCTGCCCATTGTGCCGTGCAGATAGAAGCTTCTGTATTCATTGGACAGCTGCATCGCCTGATGCAGTATGAGAAGATAATCCTCTTCCTCCGTTGCTGTCTCAATGGTGCGGAAACTCGCTTTCAGCAGTTTTTCCGGCAGATCGCTCACAATATACATATCCCTGTGGGAGAGCGCCTTGAGTTCCGCCTTCATATAACGGCATGGGGTTATCTCATTTTTCAGTATACCGTCATAAGTCAGGTTATTGAAATACCCTTTCTGTTTCTGGGTGCATCTTTCCAGCCCTTTGCAGCCCTGGCAAGGATTGAAATCAATCAGCCACTGTCTTAAGCGCCAGGGTGAGATTTCCAGATATTTTTCAGGAATTTCATTGCGTCTGAAAAGATATTGAATGGCCGGATTCTCACGCAGCTGCGCGATCAGCCGTTCGGTATCCTGTTTTTGTTTGTCCGTTGTCCTGATCTCATCAAATGATGGCTTTTCCATACTGTCAGTCCTTCATCTTATTCTGCAGCTCTCTGACCGCATTGAGTGTTTCCTCTGTGGCTTTTTTCGATTTGGGAAGATTTCCTTCCTGCTGCTGGCGGATATATTCCGGCATATCAATCCTGATATTTGTTTTCTGGGAACTGGTCTTGCGGATCTGCTTCTTCGCTTCCAGCAATGCCTGTTCCTTCGTCTCGATGCCATCCCTCGCCCATTCCGCCGCGACCATGTCAACGAATTTCGGATTGAGCCGGTTTGAGCTGACCGAGAGAATATATTCCAGCATGACATTGATCACCTCGTTGGAAAAGTGCATGTCCATGGCGAGATGTTCGATCATCTTTTTGTCAGTGGGGGTTACCTGGGCGCCGTTCTGCTTTGCCTGCAGAAAGGATACCGGTGAAAGGCTGTAGATATCAGCCGCTTTGGTGACTTCCCCTTCGGTGCGGGCAGCCAGGATCTTCAGTCTGTCCGCGTTGAATTCCATGGTGCTCAGCGACACGCACCTGCTCACAAGAATCCGCATCTGATCCGGACTCAGTCCGTATACAGTGGCCAGTTTGCCGATCAGCGAAAGATTCTCGGTTGTCCTCAATTCCACCGGATAAACAAGCGGACTGGTTGAGGCAATGAATTTCTCATAATCAAAGTTGATCGTCGTATCGTCCACACTGAACCGGTAGCGCGGCTTCACCTTTGTATAGCTGAGGTCTTCCTCCTCTTTGCGGGTGGCGGTATGCACCACGGTACGGGTGATATCCTGATAGCCCTGGGTGGAAAGCGTATCGCTGCTGAGTTTGGAAAGCGTTGTTTCCATCTGCTTGCTGCCCATGGCATTCATATAGCGGTTCATGAAGATGGCGCTGTTGGTAAAGCTTCTGGCGCTCATCGGCGGATTCAGGATGTAAATATAATTGGATCTGTTTTCACTTTCCTTGCGGTAAATCCTTACCAGCATATACTCTTCAAGCTTAGCCATCGCACGGTCAAAGGTCAGAGGATCAATTCCGCAAAGCGCAAACAGACGGCTGTGCGACTGCTGGGTGCGCAGACTGGATGCCTCAGCCGCAAGTGTCATATATACAACCGCCGCCTGGGCGCTGATCAATGGCTGATAAAGCTCCATCAAAGAAACAATGCTTTCAAAGGAAAGTCCGCCGGTCAGTTCGCATCTGTAAGTGTCAGAGGCTTTGATTTCCATGGCGGATCTCCTTTCTCAGATCTCTTATATACAGATTAACAGAATGATCCAGATCACTCAAAGTGCCATCGTTATAAATCACATGATCAGCCATGGAAATCTGCTTTTCCCTGTCAATCTGGCTGTCATAGCGTGCGTTGGCTTCTTCTTCACTGTAATCACGGTCTCTCATCATACGTTCAACTGCCGTCTTTCTTTCACAGGTGATGACCAGTGTATGGTCAAACAGTTCCTGCCATCCCGCCTCAAAAAGAAGCGGAACTTCGGCAAATACGGCCGGCTGTTCAGCATTGCGTTCAAAGAATTTCAGCAATCCTTCCTTCACATACGGATGGACAATGCCATTGAGCTTCCGTCTGGCTGTCTCATCGTGAAAGATCAGATCAGCCAGCTTCTGACGATCGATGTTGCCATCCTCATCAATCAGATCTTCACCGAACGCTTCGACGATCTTCGCAAAACACGGATTGGTATGATGGGTGGCCATCTTCGCATATTGATCGCTGTTGAAAACCGCGAAACCGCGCCGTTTCAGCAATATCGATACAGATGTCTTTCCGGCCGCGATGGTGCCGGTCACACCGATTTTCAGCATATGGCCTCCTTCTTCTTATTTCTGGCAGCGCGGGCAGTAATAGCTGCTGCGGCCGCCGATGAATTTCATATGTATTTCAGATCCGCACCGTCTGCACACCTTCTGCGAATGCACGCAGCATTCATTCTGAAACAGTCCGGTGACTCCCAGTGAGGATGTATAGGTACGGATGGTTGTGCCGCCGGCCGCGATGGCCTCAAGCAGAATCCGCCTGGTCTGAATGACGATGTTTTCCTCGTCCTTCCTGGTGATTCGGCGGCAGGATCTGCCCGGTCTCAATCCGCAGGCGGAAAGAATCTCATCGGCATAGATATTGCCGATGCCGGCCGTGAAGCGCTGATCAAGCAATAATGATTTGAGCGGTTCGGTCCGCCCTTTGCGATAGGCATGGATATATTCCGGACTGAATGCTTCATCAAAGGGCTCGGGTCCGAGATTGTTGAAATGCGAAAAGTCATAATCTTTATCGCACAGAAACATCCGCCCGAATTTGCGGGTGTCATGATAGCGCAGCTGCGTGCCGTCATCCAGATCAAAGATCACATGCATGTGACGGTTCTTCGGATCAGTCGGCTTCTGCACATAATATCTGCCTTCCATGCGCAGATGCGAAACCAGGGTCAGGTGATCCATCCTGAAGATCAGATACTTCCCGCGTCTTTCAAAGCCGTTGAAATGTTCGCCCTGCAGTCTTGCGGTAAACTCGTCCGGATCATTCTCCACCGTTTTGGCATAGCGCACATCCACATGTTCAATGCGTCTGCCTTTGATCATATGTTCAAGGGTTCTCAGAACCGTTTCCACTTCCGGCAGTTCAGGCATTATTTGGCCTCATACCATGTTTTGCCGATGGCGCATTCCGCACTGAGGGGAACCTTGAGCTTCATCGCATTGACCATGCCTTCATTGATCAGATCCTTCATCTCTTCAATTTCATCCTCGGGCACATTGAAAATCAGTTCGTCATGCACCTGAAGAATCATCTGACTCTTCACGCCGGCATTTTTCATCATGCGGTCGATGTCAATCATCGCCAGTTTGATCAGGTCTGCAGCGCTGCCCTGGATCGGGGCATTCATCGCCGCCCGCTTGCCGAACTCGCGCACCATACGGTTGGCATTATGGATTTCGGGAATTTCTCTTCTGCGTCCGCAGAGTGTTGTCACATAGCCGTTTTTCTCACAGTCTTTGACCAATGTGTTCATATATGTCCGGATGCCCGGATATTTATCATAATATTTGTCAATGAAATCCGCCGCTTCCCATCTTGAGACGCCCAGCTGCTCAGCCAGTCCGAAATCGCTGATGCCATAGACAATGCCGAAATTGACCGTCTTGGCCTTGCGTCTGTCTTCGGGTGTGACTTCCTCTTCGGTTTTGTCAAAGACATCCATGGCTGTCTTGGTATGGATATCAATGCCGGAATTGAAGGCTTCAATCAGGCTCTTCTCATCGGCCATGTCCGCCAGTATACGCAGTTCAATCTGGTGATAGTCACTTGAGATCAGCACACAGCCAGGATCCGGCAGGAAGGCCTTTCTGATCTGTCTGCCCTGCTCATCGCGCACGCTGATATTCTGAAGATTCGGCTCACTGCTCGAAAGGCGTCCGGTCTGGGTGGCGCATTGATTATAAATGGTATGGATGCGGCCGTCCTTGTGAATATATTTTTTGAGACCTTCCGCATAGGTGCTGTAAATCTTGGATAGCTTCCGGTATGTCAGGATATGTTCAATGACCGGATGGATTCCGACGAGTTTTTCCAGCTTGTCCGCGGAGGTTGATTTTTTCTTACCGCCGGGCAGACCGAGTTCATCAAAGAGCACCTCGCCGAGCTGCTTCGGGGAATTCAGATTGAATTCATGCCCGCAAAGACGATAGATCTCCGTCTGTTCCCGTGTGATTTCAGCCATGGTTTCATCCGCAATTGTATTGAGCGTTTCCATTTCACAATGAATGCCCACTTCCTCCATGCGGAAAAGAATTTCAGTCAGCGGCATCTCCATATCACGGTAGAGTTCTTCCATGCCGTATTCTTTGATGACTTCATAAGCCTGCTGTTTCAGGTTGTAGATATTGCGTGCCTCGGCTGTGCCGTAAAGCATCTGCTTTTCCTCATCCACAAGCATAACCGGCCGGTTGGGTTTTCCATAAACCTCTTCATAACCGGTATCGCTGCCAAGTCCGTATTTCTCGCGGATCTTTTCTGTACTTGTCAGGGTTGAATCACTGAGCGCAGCCAGAATCATCGCATCATCATGCCAGTTGATTTCAATGGACGCATGCGCACACAGATGCATGGAACGCTTGATGTCAAAACCGCATTTATGCGGTGTTTCAGCTTTCAGGGCAGCCAGGAATGCGGTGTCATTGAGAGCGTCTTCAAAACTGATATAGACAGAAGAAACCCCGTCGCAGATTCCGAAGCCGTGAATCTCACTTTCCAGAAAGGAACGTCTGTCATCATCGACAAACAGTGCGAAATCCTTTTCCAGCAGTTCTTTGGGCACTGCAGTGACACGGATTCTTTCCTCCCTAACCTGCGCCTTTTCTTCCGGCTGCTCCGTATGATATGCATTTCCGATTTCCTCAAAGCGGCCGGCAAGCTGTTTCATATCCAGACTCAGCAAAAACTGCACCAGCGATTTATAATCCGGTCTGAAGACAAGATCATCCGCATCGATTGCCACATCCACGTCGCGGCGGATTGTTGCAAGCTTTTTGGAAAGCAGAGCGGAATCATGGGATGATGATACTTTCTTATATAATGCGCCTTTGAGTTCATCCTCGTGGGCAATGACCTCTTCAACTGTGCCGTATTCAGCCAGCAGTTTCAGCGCGGTCTTTTCACCGATTCCGGGAATGCCGGGAATGTTGTCGCTCTTGTCTCCCATCAGACCTTTCATATCGATGATCTGAAGCGGTTCAATGCCCATCTGTTCCCTGAGCGCTTCGGGTGTCATCACATCCATTTCACTGATGCCCTTCTTCATCAGAAGAACAGAAGTTGTGTCATCAATCAGCTGCAGCAGATCGTGATCGCTGCTGAGAATATATGTGCTGAAATCCGGATTCTTCTTTGAAACGGTGCCGATCAGATCGTCCGCCTCAATATCAGTCATCTCAACCCAGCGGATGCCGAACGCATCCAGACAGTCGCGGACCATCTGAAACTGCGGCACAAGATCATCCGGCGCCGGTTTGCGGCCGCCTTTGTAATCGGGATAAAGATCATGGCGGAAGGTATGTTTGCCCGCATCAAAAGCGATCAGCACGGAATCAGGATCAACCGTTTCAATCGCTTTCTGGATCATCTGCACGAAACCGAATACGGCATTTGTCGGCAGTCCCTGCGCAGTTGTCATCGGCCGGCCGTATGCAGTCGCATAATAGGCGCGGAACAGCATTGAATTGCCGTCCGCGAGCAGTAGTTTTTTCATATCAGTCACCTGTCAGCTCTTCGATCGGCTGCTCCTCTGTTGTTTCTTCAGTTTCCTCTTCAGCCGGAATGTGGCTGCCGTCATTGGCAGTATTGGATGTTTTCATTGTTTCCAGAACACTGAGATTTTCATACATCAATGAAAGATAATCCCTGCCTTCCGCAATCTCCGCCTCGGTCAGGGAAGAAAGATTGCTCAGTTCAACTCTGGTCAGAAGCAGTTCGCTTTCCAGTCTGTCAAACAGCTCAATCATATCCTCGGACATATTCGGCTCATAAACGATATAGCGCACATCATCCTGGATGATGCGGTTCTTGATGATTTCCAGCTGTTTCTCATCCGGAAGCACGCCATAGCGGGAAAGAATCACCGGATAAACCTGGAAGCCGTATGTCTTCTGCCAGTTGCCGAAACTTGCGGTCATGGATACGAAACGGATGGTCTGGTTATTGTTCACCAGTGAAGTTGCCAGCATCTGATACTGGGCGTCCAGATTGATCAGATCCGCTTCCAGTTTGTTCAGATTTTCCGTATAGATATTTTCATTTTCCGGATAGGTTCTGACCAGATAGGAATAGATATCCTTCGCCATGGAAAGCATTGCGATCGGATCATTCCAGAGATACAGGTCGAGCTTGTTCATATCGACCGAATTGAATTCCTCACCCTTGTAGTAAGGCGATTCAACATAGGAAACCACACCGTCGGTAATCACCTGGGTGTATCGTTTGAACTCATAGACAGCATTGAGCACGGACAGATCATTGCGGACAATTCCGCTGGCTGAGATCTCATCGCTGTAAACACTGATATACGGTTCCAGATCGCCGATATGAAACAGAATCGCATATTTGGAAAGAATGTTCTGATAATCAGAACGGATCTGTGATCTCTGCACGATTGTGGTCTGATCCTGAAGTGAAACAGCATCCACGGTGTTTCCAGCCAGTCGCTGGATCAGATAGCCGACCGGATAAACCGTATAAACAATCCCGCTTCTGACACTGGCACAGCCGCACATCAGCGTCACAGCCAGACTCAGTAATATGATTTGAAGCTTCTTTCTCATGCGGTTTCCTCCTTCCTGGGTTCCAACACTTCCTCCGCGTCCATTTCCAGATACATGCGGATCACCGTCCGGATGATCAGATACACCGGAATGGCGATGATAAATCCGCTGACCCCGAACAGTGTGCTGGACGCGAAGATGGAGAAGAGAATCCACATCGGGGACAGTTTGAGATTGTGTGAATGAACCATCGGCGTGATCACATATTCATCGATCTGCGCAAGAATGCAGATCAGGGCGATCAGCAGCACAACATTGAATGTGGGCAGCTGCAATGCGCTGAGAATACCGACGGTATTGACCGATGTCGGACCGACATACGGAATGATCAGGGACACGGCCGTGGCAATGCCGAGAATCAGCCAGTCCTGATGACCGATCAGCAGATAGACCATTGAATATTCCGCAAAGCGGATGCACATCAGAATGATCATACTTCCCAGATAATCTGAAATCTCATCATTGACCGCAAACAGACAGCGGTGGAAGCGCCGTGAGATGCGCAATGAGAAAACAATCGCATGATAGCGGATCCGGTCCCACTCAAAACTCATGAATATGGAGATGATCGTGGAAATCAGACCGACGACAAGCGCACTGAACATCCTTGAGACAAAGTCCGGAATGATGCCGCTGACAGACGGGAACAATGCCCTCACATCGGTCAGGGCCTCAAGCGATGTGTTGATCATATTGGAAATCCATGTACCGCCCGGTCCGTTATAGCTTTCCACCAATGTGTCGCGCAGCCATTTGACACTGTTGATCATCGTGTTGATGAAATCGGAGAATCTCGATACCAGCATCGGCACCATGGAATAAACCAGCCAGACGAAAATGCCGAACAGGACCAGATAGATCAGCGGAATTGCGATCTTTCTGGAAATCTTATGATTTTCAAGATAATTGATCGGCCGGTGAAGAATATATGCGATCACAAATCCCCAGAAAAACGGACGGACCGCATTCCAGATCAGCCCGACAATATCGCGCAAAAATGTCCAGGTGTTCTTGAGCAGAAACACTGCCGCAAGAAAAAGCACAATCCTGACGAGACTCTGGATTGACAGATCATCTTTAAGTTTCTGCATCATCCTGCCTAAAAGATCCATAATAAAAACCTCAATTTATTATATCAATTTTCGGCCATATCTTCCATGCCCTGCAGAAAGCTTTCATCCGCCATTGACATCCAGCCTGTGCGGGTGATGATCAGATGATCAAGAACCCGGACACCCATGATTCTGCCGGCACTGACCATCCTTTCAGTCAGCGCGATATCATGAAAACTCGGGGTCGGATCCTCCCCGGGATGATTGTGTGCCAGGATCACACCGGTCGCCCCGCAAAGCAACGCCTCACGGAAGATTTCACGCGGATAGACCTTTGATTCATTGATGGTGCCGACAAAGAGCACTTTTGAGGTGAGAATCCGGTTTTTTGAATCCAGGAAAATCACCATGAATTTTTCCTGCATGTCAGAACCGATCTCACGCTGAAGCCAGCTGACCACATGTGCGGACTGATGAACCGCATCCGTGTCTGCCGCTGTTTCCGAAAAAGCCCGCCGGCTGATTTCAAAGCAGGCCAGCAGTTCCAGCGCCTTCACTTTGGAAATCCCCTTCACACTGCACATTTCAGCCAGACTCATTTTTGAAAGACCCGCAAAGCCTCCGGACAGCTTCAGCAGCTGCTCAGCGGTCTGCAGCACTGATGAGCCCTTCGGCCCGCTGCGCAGGATCAATGCGATCAATTCTCTGCCTGAAAGCGAACGTACGCCATAGCGCAATGCCTTTTCACGCGGTTTGTCATGAAGCGGAACTTCTTTGATCATACTCATAGGAAAACCTCCGAAAACAAATATTGCGTGAAAAAGGCGCGCGTCCGCGGCCTTATTCAAATATTTTTCTCATTTCACATCCGCGTCTGGTGCGCATGACATAGTTTCCTTGCTGGGGGATCATCACATCAGCGCTGAAGAAGCGGCTGATCTCATATCCGTTTGAAGCCAGAAGTCTGCCGGCCGGGATATTGGCCGTATCCACATAGGCGTAAATGGAGCGGCACCAGTTTTCCTTGCGGACCATCTCTTCAAGAAGTCTGAGCGCCTGTGAGCCATAGCCCTGATGGCAATATTGTTTTTTCAGGATGATATCGAGTTCACTGTCACCGGATTCATAGCGGGACAGTTCGATTTTTCCGATCAATGTCTCATCCAGCATCACCGCATATGCCCGAAACGGCTTGCCGTTGGATTCACCGGCGTTCACGGATTGCAGATAACGGAATGTGTTCGCTCTGTCCAGCGGTATGCCAAGCTGCACAAGGCATTGGCTTTGATCAGCGGAAGCATAAAGTGTATTCATCGCCTCATAGGAAAGCGGCCATGGCTTCAGTTCAATCATTTCGGATTTCCTTTCAAAAAAAGATCCTTGCGGAAAGGATCTTTATCATTTCATCACCCATGGCAGCGCAAGCGGTGTCACATAATCGCCTGCAAAGCCAAGCAGCACAAGCGCCAGTCCCGCAATCATAAACACAATGACTGTGAAGGCAAGCGAGCGGTTCTTTTTGGCAAGCATATGATATGCCAGGCACACAGCAGCCAGCCCTGCCAGTCCGGGCAGCACATAAGCCATCAGATTATTCAGTGCCATCACACCTGAATCGGAAACCAGACCGGCTGAGAAATTCAGACCGCTGACTGCGATGACCGTGATGGCGCCAAGCATGAACACTCCGGCAAGACGGGAACCGTGTTTCAGCTCCTCAGCATGTTTCATGAATGATTCAGCCGCTCTGACACCTTTTGCATAGCCGATGTTGATCAGGATCATGCGGCATGCGATTGTAACTGCAGCGCTGAGCAGAATCATCACAAACACGCCGGCCATATTGCCGTTTGATGCCAAAGCGCAGCAGACAGCCGCCAGCAAAGGCACAAGCAGACAGCGGATCATCGAAAGTCCAAGACCGTCACAGGCCGAGGCCAGAGCGGTACGCAACCCATTGCAAATGTCGCAAACGGTCCGCCCGCATCGACATATTCCAGATGATGGCCCATGGCAAGCGAAAGATCATCCTCATCTGTATGGATCTTCTTAAGGGCCGGCATCAATGACCATGCCCAGCCGATTGATTCGGATGTTTCAGCATTTTTCGCCCCGGCGCCAAGCAGGCTTCTCAAAGCCACTTTGCCAAGGGTTTTCTTATCAAGCGGATACGCTTCGTCCGTGTTTTTGTAAACACCAGTTCCTACCACCATTGCGCACCTCCCTTTTTGATTTCCTTTGTTTCAGCCGGCTTGTCATTGTTCACCGCGCGCAGATGATAATCAAAGGCGCCGATGGCGAAAGCGACCATGCCGCAAAGGATTGCCGCCGCGCTGTCAAGGCCGATGGCGCATAATACCGCCGCCATTGTAAAACCGCCCATGAAAGCTCCCGGAATTCTGTTTCCGGAAAGATTTCTGAACAGCACCGCAATACCGATGGCGCTGATCAGAAGCGCCGCGGTATGAACAGCGCTGAGAATCCAGCCGTTTGTTTCAAGCAGATCGGCCACGCTCTGGGCCGCTTCTTCACCGAAGGAAGCCATCCACATGGCGGCTGCCCCGAAGACGATTCCATAAAGCAATACAGAAACAAGAACGCCGGCAAACAGCCCTTTCTCATCCCGTTTCTCAGCCGCTTTGCGCGCACCCGGCAGCATCACCGTACTCAGCAATGAAACCGCGCTTTTGAGCATCAGCCCCGCAAAGAATAAACCTGCGGCCATGATGGATGCGGTCGCCGCATCGCTGCCGTTGACAGCAAGCAATGCCGCAGCAAGAGAAGCGAGAATGTAGTTGGACGGTCTGGCAATATCGAAAGCGATGGCGCTCATTTCAAGCACCGCACCCGCCGCCATTGCGGCCGGTGCATTGCCCAGCAGCATTCCGAACAATGTGCATGCGACAAGCGGTCTGTGCAGCACACGTGTACATGTGTTTTCATCAACCGCCATGACAAAGGCGAGGATGAAGATCATAAAATTCATGCAATCACTACCTCCTGTGAATCATTCATCATACTGATCTTCTGATTCACTGTATTCATATTTGAGCACCTGTTTCTTTCCTTCCATTATGGCAAGATCAGCCAGATCCGAAACATCGGATACGTAGCCTCTGGAAAGATTCACCTGCATTAACATGCCCAGATTGACACCGCCGACAACCTCGATTTTCTGAGGTGCCATTTTTTCTTTCATTTCTACCGACTCCCGGAACGGTGCGCCTTCATAGATGTCCGCCAGGATCAGAATTCCGGTGCATTCGCTCATATCACGGATCGCATCGCGCAGACGGAATTCCAGATCATCGATCGTATCCTCCTGCCTGAAATCGACGGCCGTGAACTTCTCAGGACGTCCGGCCAGAAGTCTCAGGGCCGACTCCATGCCCGTGGCAAATTTCCCGTGCCCGGTCACAATCACACCAATCATAAATCTGTCCCCCTTCGCACGTTATTATACCAACTGAAATGGTATTATTCACTCTCAATCATGTTTCTTTGGCAATCCATCTGTTTTTGATTGCGTATAATGAGTATGAGGTGAATTCTATGCGGATCAGAAGCGAAAGAGTATATCTGTACGGCGATCTCTTTCCGGCCTGTATTGAAATGCAGGATGGAAAGATCACCCGGATACTGAATTATGAAAGCAAAGCGGATATCGATTACGGAACAAAGCGTATCCTGCCGGGCTTCATCGACATCCACTGCCATGGCGCCTATGGCTTTGATACAAACTATGGCGAACCGGAAGGATTGCGCCGATGGACAAAGGGAATTGTCCATGAGGGTGTCACCGGCTTTCTTGCCACAACCGTCACCGAGAAAAAAGAAGTTCTGCTTCAGGCGGTGCGCAATGTGGCAAATGTTGTGAAAGACGGCTATGAAGGCGCCCGCATTCTGGGCATTCATTTTGAAGGTCCCTATCTGGATATGAATTACAAGGGAGCCCAGCCTCCCGAAGCCATCGTTTCCCCTTCCATTGAGGAGTTTGAAGAATATCAGAGTGCCGCGGACGGATTGATCAAAGTGATCACGCTGGCCCCCGAACACGATGAGGATCTTGCCCTGACCCGCCATGCGTCAGCAAATGGCGTGGTTGTTTCCATGGGACACTCTTCGGCTTCCTATGAACAGGCGGTTCTCGCCGCTGCCAACGGAGCGAAATCAATCACCCATACTTTCAATGCGATGACCCCGCTCAAGCATCGTGAAAACGGACTGGTCGGAGCGGCTTTGCGGATGAGCGATCTTTACAGTGAGATCATTTGCGACTGCAATCATTCCACTCCGCAGGCACTGCATATGTTCTTTGAAGCAAAAAATGCGGACAAAGCGGTGATGATTTCCGATTCATTGATGTGCAAGGGCTTTGAAACCGGCACGAAGTTCCTCTTCGGCGGACATGAGATTGAAATCTATCCGGACGGCAGCGCCCATCTGGTAAAGGAAAAGAACCTGGCCGGTTCCACCATGAAGATGAACGAGGGTCTGCGCAATCTGGTTGAACGTGCGCTTGTCCCCTTTGACAAGGCCGTCAATTCCTGTACCGTCAATCCGGCAAGGCTGCTTGGCATGGATGATGTGATCGGAAAGATCCAGAGCGGCTATGATGCGGATCTCACCATTCTCAATGACGATTATTCGGCTGCTGAAGTTTATTGCAAAGGCATCGCTCAATTCTGAATAAAAAAAGGACATTCACCGGATGAATCAGGGCGGATGTCCTTTTTAAATTTCGATCAATGCGCGAACAGCTTGGAAATATCATTCCAGGTGACAAACAGCATGAAGCCGATCAGCAATACCCAGCAGGCTGCCATCAGACCGATCTTAACCTTCTGGTTGAGCGGCTTTCCCGTGACTGCTTCGGCAAGAGCGATCACCACCTGACCGCCGTCGAGAACCGGCAGCGGCAGCAGATTGAAGATGCCGACGTTGAGCGAAAGCTGTGCCACCAGCAACATGAAGCTTGCAAAGCCAAGCGACGCATAGGTTTCGGTGGCCTGATAAATGCCGACCGGACCGGACACGTTGGAGAGTCCGACGCCGCGGAACAGACCGATCAGTGTCGTGATCAATAGTCTTGCGATAATGCCCATTTCAACCACGCCGTAATACCAGCAGTTGAGCAGGTTCACCTTGTTGACTTCACCGGCCGGGCCGACGATGCCGATCAGATAGGCATCGCTTTCCTCGTCATAGCGGGGCGTGACTGAGATTTCGATCAGTTCGCCGTTTCTTTCAACGGTATAGGTCTCCATTCCGTCATAGCCGGCCGAGAATGTCTGCATGTCAATATATGTTTTCGGGGAAACGGAGCTGCCGTCCTCCTTGGTGATCTTTTTGATGATATCACCGCTCTGAAAGCCTGCCGCCTCGGCAGGAGAGCCTTCGACAACCTGTTCAACCACTGCTTTGGCGGGTGTCTGGAAAGCTCCGGCGGAAAGAATGCTCAGAGAGAAAATCACCCAGGCAAGCATGAAATTCATGAATACGCCTGCCAGCATGATAATGATCTTCTGCCACCAGGGCTTGTTGATCAGCCTGCGGCTGTCCTCCACCTCAATATCAGGATACATCTCATCCCCGTCCGCTTCGCCAGCCATTGACACATAGCCGCCGATCGGAATGGCGCGGATGGAATATTTTGTTTCTTTACCCTGCTTCTGGAAAATCAGCGGTCCCATGCCGAAGGCGAATTCATAGCAATAGACGCCGAATTTTTTGGCAGCCATCAGATGGCCCGCCTCGTGAATCACGATGATCAGGGAAAGAAGAATCAGAAAATAAATAATCGTCATCAAATTTCTCCGTTAATCACTTTCTCTGCATATCTTGTGCCCCATCCGTTGGCTTCGATAAGATCATTCACATCCTTCACCTCTTTGAACGGACAGCGGTAAACTGCTGAAATCACGATATCCTCAATCTTCAGAAAAGGAATCTTTCCCTGTCTGAAGGCAAGATTCGCCGCTTCATTTGCGGCATTCATCACCGCCGGCATACTGCCGCCTGTACGGCCTGCCTGATAGGCAAGACCAAGCAGCGGGAATCTTCTCAGATCCGGCTTTTCAAAATGAAGCGTGCCGATCTGAGCCAGATCCAGCGGTGCATCCTGATGAAGCTCAAAACGGTCGGGACAGGTCAGCGCATACTGAATCGGCAGTCTCATATCCGGTGCGCCAAGCTGGGCGATGACACTGTGATCGCGGAATTCGACCATTGAGTGAATCACGCTCTCCCGGTGCATGAGCACATCGATATCATCATAGTCCACATCGAAGAGCCAGTGGGCCTCCATGACCTCAAAGCCCTTGTTCATCATATCCGCGCTGTCAATCGTGATTTTGGCACCCATCGACCAGTTGGGATGGGCAAGCGCCTGCTCAACGGTGACATCCTTGAGCTCCTCGCGTGTCTTCGTGCGGAAGCTGCCGCCGCTGGCGGTGATAATCAGACGTTTCAGATCGGAACGTCTGTTTCCCTGCAGACACTGGAAGATCGCCGAGTGTTCCGAATCGATCGGATAGAGTTTACGGCCGTGTTCGTGCAGGGCTTTATAGATGAGCTCACCGCCGACCACAAGGGTCTCCTTGTTGGCTAAAGCGACATCATGATTGCTCTGGATTGCGCATAAGGTGGGCATGAAGCCGGTAAAGCCGACCAGGGCGTTGACCAGCACATCATAATCATCGCGCTTTGCAAGGATATTGAGCCCCTCATCGCCAGAGACAAAGTCAATTTCCGGATATGTCTCATGCAGTGCGCATGCGTCACTCTCCTTCATGACACAGACCTGTTTCGGATGAATCTCAGCGAGGATTTCCCTGAGTTTTGCAATATTTCTGCCCGCGCTCAGGGCAATGATTTCAAACTGATCGGGATGCTGAAGAACAACATCCACCGTCTGCACACCGATGGAGCCGGTGGCGCCTAACAATACGAGTCTTTTCATGCAAGCCCCCAGAGGATCATCAGTCCGTTGAATACCATCATACAGAAAATAATTGAATCAACCCGGTCAAGCATGCCGCCGTGTCCCGGGAAGATATTGCCGAGGTCCTTGATCTGGAATCTGCGCTTGATCGAGGAGAAGGAAAGATCTCCAAGCTGGGCAACCGCAGGCAGAATCAGGCTGGCCGCGACTCTTAAGCCAAGCGGCAGATGTGCGCAGAGAAACATGCCGAAGACAAAGGAAAGAACGGCACCGGTGGCATAGCCGCCGATGGAGCCCTCCCATGTCTTGTTGGGAGAAACACGCGGAATCATCTTGTGTTTGCCGAAGAAGACGCCGAAGAAATATGCTCCGGTATCGCATCCGAAACATGCGCATGCGATATAGATCAATACGAAGAAGGCTGTTTTCGGATCGGCATAAAGCACCTGGACACAGCGGATCGCAAGTCCGATCAGCATTGTCATTGTGAACATGTATGCGACAAGATCAGTGGTGATTCTTTCATCCATCAGTTCAATCAGAAACAGCACCACAAGCCATAAGGCAATCACTGCGCCAAGGTGGCTGGCCGGAACCATATACAGTCCGACCACTGCCGCAAAGCCAAGCGCAGCCATGATATATTTGTTGGTATCGAAAAGCGCCGCGCATTCATATGCGCTTAAGGCACCGATCACTGCGAGCAGTATCTGCATTGGAATGCCGCCGATCCAGGCGATCGGAACAACCACGACAATCATCGCCAGAGCGACAAGTGTCTTGATCATCATTTTCTTATTCATTGGTGACACCTCCGAACCGTCTGTCGCGGTGCGAATATTCCTCAAGGCATCTGGCCAGCACTTCGGGTGTGAATTCCGGCCAGGATTCCGGCACGAATTCCAGCTCCGCATAGGCAATCTGCCATAAGAGATAATTGGAAATACGCTGTTCGCCGCTGGTGCGGATCAATAGATCGACATCCGGGAAGTCGCGGGTGTCAAGCGCGCCGGTGATCGTATCCTCATCAATTGCCTGCGGATCAAGGGAACCGTCTTTCACTTTCTCAGCGATGCTCTTCACCGCTCTTGTGATCTCATCACGTGAGCCGTAATTGATGGCGATGATCAAAGAGAGACCGGTGTTGTTCTTTGATTCATCGGCTGCGTCAAGCAATACCTTTCTGGTCGCTTCCGGCAAAGCCGTAAGATCGCCGATCAGGCGGATGCGGAACCCTCTTTCCAGGAATTCACGCATATACATTTTGAACAGATAAGCCGGCAGCTTCATGAGGTAATTCACCTCATCATTTGAGCGCTTCCAGTTCTCGGTTGAAAAAGCATAAAGGGTCAGATATTTCACGCCAAGCTCATTGGCGGCGATGGCAATGGTTCTGACATTGTCAGCTCCGACCTTATGACCGGCGGTTCTCGGCATGCCCTTGGCTTTGGCCCATCTGCCGTTGCCGTCCATAATAATCGCAACATGTCTGCATTCTTTCATGATAACCTCCTCATGAACAAACACTATTATACATATTTCCGCTTCAGGCGGTTACCGAAAGCCCGTTTTCATCAAACCGCAGCAGTTTTTCGGCCGGCGCACAGATCTGAAAGCGGGTGCCTTTTTCCATCGGCATAGTGCTGATAATCACTAACGGTGTATCCAGACACAGCGCCTGGATTTCATAGGTGCCGTAACCTGCACTGCAGCGCATCACCTCACAGATGCCCTCTTCATGGACCTGGATCATAAAGCTGTCCGGCCTGATTCCAAGCGTCTGCACGGTATCATCGGGATGATAATAATCCTTCAGTCTTGCAAAAAGAGCACTGTCCCGCCGGATGAGATTGATTTTCGGCGTGCCCAGAAACTGAGCGGTGAACAGATCCGGCGGACTGTTGTAAAGAAATGCCGGAGTTCCTTTGGAAACGATGCGGCCCTCATTCATCAATGCGATGACATCACCGGTGCGCATGGCCTCCTTCTGATCATGGGTCACCATGATCATGGTCATACCGCTTTGTTTCTGCAGACGGATCATCTCTTCGCACAACTCTTCGGAAAGCCGTGCATCCAGTGAGGAGAACGGTTCATCCAGCAGCAGAATCGAAGGCTTGCGGACAATCGCACGGGCAATCGATGCCCGCTGTCTTTCACCTCCGGAAAGCTGGCCGGGATACCTTTCCAGAAGATGTTCAATATGCAGGGCAGCCGCGCTGCTTTGCACCATCTGTTCAATCTCACTGTTGGTATAGCCGAGCTTATGGAGGCCATAGCCGATATTATCCTTGATTCTGGTATGTTCAAACAAAGCCGCATTCTGAAAGATCATCGCGATCTTTCTCTGCACAGGCGTCAGCTCTGTCACATCGGCTTCATCAAAGAAAATCCTGCCTTCATCCGCTTTGTCGAGGCCTGCAATGCATCTGAGCAGAGTCGTCTTGCCGGCTCCGGAGGGACCGAGCAGAACCGTGATTTTCCCGGTTTCCGCTATGAAATCCACATTGTTCAGAATGTGCTGTTTTCCATATAAGCGGTTCAGTTTTTCCACCCGGATTTCAGGCATCTTTCCTCCTCAAGAAAAAGGTGCGATGCGCACCCTCTTTTTATACTTTCAGGATTTCCTTGCTCTTCGCATCTGCGATCTGATCGATCTTCTTGGTATAGGAATCGGTCACCTTCTGGACTTCCTTTTCACAATCCTTCTGATTGTCCTCATCCAGAGTTTCATCCTTCTTGATCGCATTCATCGCGTCGCGGCGGATGTTTCTGATCTGAACCTTGGCTTCTTCACCAAGCTTGGAAACCTTCTTGGTCATTTCCTTTCTGGTGTCACCGGTCAGCTGCGGAACAGCAAGACGGACGACGGAACCGTCGTTCTGCGGATTGATGCCGAGATCAGCCGCATTGCATGCCTTTTCAATTTCTCTGAGGCTACTGGGATCATAAGGCTTGATGACCAGGATACGTCCTTCCTGGACTGTGATACCGGCAATCTGGTTCAGCGGTGTCGGTGATCCGTAGTAGTTGACCATGACCTTGTTGAGCATGTTCGGATTAGCCATGCCTGTACGCACGGTATTGAGTTCGGACTGCAGATGTTCGACTGCCTTGTCCATTCTTCCTTTGATTGTATCAATGATAGGGTATGCCATACGGTTAATTCTCCTCCTTACTGATGATTGTACCGATCTTTTCTCCCTTGCAGGCCTTCACGATATTTCCTTTTTCATTCATGTTGAAGACCATGATTTCCATGTTGTTGTCCATGCACATGCTGGTGGCGGTTGAATCCATCACTTCAAGACCTTCATTGAGAAGATCAAGATATGTCAGATGATCATAACGCTTCGCATCCGGATTCTTTCTGGGATCAGCGGAATATACGCCATCCACGCCGTTTTTGGCCATCAGGATAACATCCGCCTTGATTTCGCTGGCTCGCAGAGCTGCGGTTGTATCGGTTGAGAAATAAGGACTGCCGGTGCCGCCGCCGAAGATGACGATTCTGCCCTTTTCAAGATGTCTGACCGCTCTTCTCTGAATGAACGGTTCTGCCACCTTGGGCATGTCAATGCTGGTCTGCACGCGGGTATGCACACCGATGCTTTCCAGAGAGCTCTGGATGGCAAGCGCATTGATAATCGTTGCCAGCATACCCATATAATCGCCCTGAACACGGTCAATGCCGATATCTGTAACCATTTTTCCGCGGATGAAATTGCCGCCGCCCACAACGATCGCAATCTCGACGCCGAGGTCGCTGGCTTCTTTCAGTTCCGACGCAAGAGAATGAAGGACTTCAGGATCGAAATTTTTCTCTTCGCCCGAAAGCGCTTCTCCGCTTAATTTCAGTAATACACGCTTATACATGTTTATTCCCTTTCGATTTCACTGTTATCATTATACCAAAGCTGAATACAGATTCCATTATTTTTGAGTCAGCATCCCCTGCCATGGTTGGGAAACAGATCAGAATCATGCTAATATATCAGCGGAGGAACACTTATGAACAGATACGGAATTGCCGATGTGGGTTCAAACACAGTTGTATTGATTGCTTACGAAGTCAACGGCAACGAGCTCAGACAGCTGAGATACATCTCCACCCCGGTGCATCTGATCGACTATGTCAAAGACGGATTGATGGCCCGTGAAGGCATTGAAAAAGCCCTTGCGGTATTGAAACAATATGCCGCCATTCTGGATGAGATGGGGATCTCATACCGGTTTGCGGATATTACCGAGCCTTGCCGCATCGACAATGCCGAAGAACTGATCAAAGCCCTTGCCTTAAGCGGTTTTGAAATCCATCCCTTAACCGGGGAACAGGAGGCGCTTTATGACTTTGAAGGCGCCAAATTCTCATATCCGGATGTGCATGAGGGCATTGCCTTTGACGTAGGCGGCGGCAGCACCGAACTGATCTCCTTCCATGATGACAAGGCGGTTGAAGCGATGAGCTTCCATCTTGGCTGCGTGCGTCTTGCCCATCTGCCGCTTGATACAGAGGAATGCCGCAAGGAAATCCTCAAAGCCAGAAGTGAATATCCTTCCCTGGATACCGACGCAAAAACGATCATCGGCATCGGCGGAACGGCCAGAGCTGTCGGTATGGTTTTCGAAAAGGCATATGGCGACAGACACCGCATCCGCGTGAGCGATCTGAAAGATGCCTTTGCCAGAATCCGTGACAAAGAGCCCGTGATCACGGAAATCGTTCATCATACCGTGGAAGCATCACGTATCCCGGTGCTTCTGCCGGGTATGCATATGATCATGGAAATATGCGATGTATTCAACACCGAAGAAATCGTGATCTCTGATACAGGCATCCGTGAGGGATTCCTCATGGCTTGCATTGCCGATCTTTAAGGCTTGACCGCCGGTCAAATTATATATTTACATTCAAGATCAGAGTGCTATGATAATTTCAGAGCACAGAAGTGTTCATGGAGGTAAATATGGTCAATCTGATTATCGATCTTATCATCGGCGCATTCAGCGGCTGGCTGGTTGCAAAATTAATGAATATGGACAGCTCCAATATGATCTTCAACTGCATGCTCGGACTGGTCGGCGGCATTGTCGCAGGTTTCATCGGCGGATTGCTCGGAATCGGTGCCAACGGCATGATCGGACACATTATCTTTGCGGTATGCGGCGGCTGTCTTGCCGTATGGGCATACAGGAAATTCATTGTTAAATAACAGCCATTTCACCGAAAACAAGCCCGTCTGTTTTAAAAACAAGCAGACGGGTTTATTATTTTTTCATGCAGAAAAAAGAGATGAGCAGAAGCGAGTGGAAAGAGATCCGTTCCAAAAAGCAGATCATCATGGACTTCATGTATGCGGAAAAGACGGGCAGGATCTCCCTCTTCCGGATTGATGAGATCGGCAGACCGTTTATCAAAAAGCGCGCTGACAGAAGTGTCACGCTTGCGGATCAGGGTTATTACTGGCTCCAATTGGCCATGGAACAGGACTTCGCATGGTTTACCGTGATGTTTGATCCGGATGGAAGCCTGCTTGAAATCTACATCGATGTGACTGACGGCAATCATACGGATTGTGAAATCCCCTGGTTTGAGGATCTGTATATTGATTTCACCGCTGATGAGAATGGCTTCAGACAACTGGATCAGAATGAGCTGGAACAGGCTTATGCAAAACACCTGATTACAGAAGAACAATACAATTCAACTTTGATCCATGCGCGTTTGATCCGTCTTCACTTGCAGAACCATCCTGATCAATTGACTGCATTCTTCAGACAGCGCTTTGAAGAGATGCGCCTGCTTCTGGAAGACAATTAAGGAGAACAGAAAACATATGAGTAAAGACAAACAGACAAAAACATGGAAATACTATGTCGGCTATGCGCTGTCGCTCAGCGGCGCCTCGATGGTCTTATGGCCTTTGTTCGGCTTTCTGATCTCATTAATGAACGGAACACCGTTTGTCTATGATTTCAAAGAACTCTTTCTTTATCCCCTTGCCTTCTGGCTTCTGCTTGGCGCCTACAATTTCCATGTGGATGTCAACCGGAACAATTTGCCTTACCATTTTCAAAAAATATAGAAGTCTTTATAAGAGCCGCTGTCTTTACCGACAGCGGCTCTTGTGCATGTTATGAACAGAATAAAAAAGACACCCACATTCACGGATGTCTTCTCAGGTCAGTAAACTGTTTCTTATTTCTGAGCCATTGCAGCGACTTCTGCAGCGAAGTCGTCCTGCTTCTTCTCAATGCCTTCGCCGACTGTGTACTTGACGAACTTCAGAACCTCAGCACCATTGTCCTTGAGGTACTGCTTGCACTTGAGATTTGTGTCAAGGAAGAATTCCTGATCAACAAGGCACATATCCTGGAGGGACTTGGAAACACGGCCCTCGACGATGCCGGCCTTGACCTTTTCAGGCTTGTTAGCCAGGCTCTCATCATTGGCAACGATGCTTTCCTGGATCTCGCGCTCGTGAGCGACGACATCCTGCGGCATGTCATTGCGGCTGACATATGTCGGATTCATGGAAGCGACCTGCATAGCCATGTTCTTGGCAACCTGCGCATCGCCGCCCTTTACAACTGTGACAGCAGTGATTCTGCCGCCCTGGTGTGTATAGGAGCCGAAAATTTCATCATCAGCCTTTTCGATCACTTCGAATCTTCTCAGAGTGATCTTTTCGCCGATTGTTGCAACAGCATTTGTGAATGCATCAGCCAGAGTGCCCTCTTTGCATGTCAGAGCGAGAGCCTCTTCAACAGTCTTCGCATCGGAAGCGATGATTGTTTCGAGTGTCTCATCGAGCAGCGCGAGGAACTGATCGTTCTTAGCAACGAAGTCTGTCTCGGAGTTGACTTCAACAATCGCAGCCTTGTTGCCGTTGATCAGAATTCTGGAAAGACCTTCAGCAGCGATTCTGCCTTCCTTCTTGGCAGCCTTGGCAAGTCCGTTCTGGCGGAGCCAGTCAACTGCCTTTTCGATGTCGCCGTCAGTCTCAGTCAGAGCCTTCTTGCAGTCCATCATGCCTGCGCCTGTCAGTTCACGCAGTTCTTTAACCTGCTTTGCTGTAACAGCCATTATGCCTTTACCTCCTCTGTCTTTGTTTCGGCAGCAGCGTCAGCCTTGGGAGCTTCTTCTGTCTTTGCCGGACGTGCGTTGTTGTTGTCTCTGCGGAAGACACGGCGCTCGCCGTTGTAGCGTCTCTGCTGCATCTGCTGACGGCGCTCTTCATACTTCTGTCTTCTCTTGCGCTCGTATTCAGCTGCCTGCTGTTCGACATTGATGATGACATCTTCCATTGTGATGTCGCCTTCTGTCTCGTCTTCCTGGTATGCGTTCTCAAGAACACCGCCCTTTGCTTCAACGATAGCGTCTGCGATCAGGCTGACCATCAGCTTGACGGAACGGACTGCGTCGTCGTTGGAAGGGATCGGGAAATCTACAGTGTTCGGGTCTGCGTTTGTGTCAATCAGAGCGAAGACAGGGATGCCGAGCTTCTTTGCTTCTGCAACTGCGTTGTGCTCCTCGAGGGGGTCAACAACGAATACTGCGTCAGGAAGCTTCTTCATTTCCTTGATGCCGCCGAGGAAGTTTTCGAGTCTTTCCTTTTCCTTGAGCATCTGAGCCTGTTCCTTCTTTGTGTAAACATTGATTGTTCCGCTTGTTTCCATCTCTTCGATTTCAAGCAGCTTCTTGATGGACTTCTGGATTGTGCGGAAGTTTGTCATTGTTCCGCCCAGCCATCTCTGGTTTACATAGAAGCTTCCGGAACGGAGTGCTTCTTCAAGGATTGTGGCCTGAGCCTGCTTCTTTGTGCCGACAAACAGAACCTTTCCGCCGTTTTCTGTGATCTTCTTCAGTTCAGCATAAGCGGCCTCGAGCTGTTCTCTTGTCTTTTCCAGATTGATGATGTAGACACCGTTCTTAGCAGTGTAGATGTAGGGTCTCATCTGCGGATTCCACTTTCTTGTCTGATGACCGAAGTGTACACCGTTTTCGAGCATTTTTCTCATTGAAACAACAGCCATTTTTATTAACCTCTCTTTCCGTTGTTTTCCGCCACAGCTTCGAACACGCTAACACGCGCATCAGCGCCTGAGGCACCGATTAGAACCACGTGCACGGGGCAGTGAATCCACTGTGTGAGTATTAGGCATTCACGCACATAAAAAGCGCATAAGTGATGCCGATGAACATACTAACATAACCGCGCAGGCCGCACAATGAGAAAGTCTGCTATTTCCGCCGTTTTTGCGCTTTTTTCCGCTTAATCTGCACCATATGGCCAGAGATTGATAAAGTTCCCCTTCCCCTGCATGGATACAGAAGAGAGGAGAACTGTGATACATGATTCAGATATGTTCTGAAAGCGCTCAGAGATCGACAGTGCCGATGCTTTCGGATGCGATATGATGCTTGTCCGCATAGCCGCTTAAAATAAAACACCTCAGCCGTTTCAGCTCATTCTTCTTCCGTCATCATCAGAATGATCTCACGGTCGGTTTCCTTCATGCCGATGCGGGCAAGCCGGGCAAAGCGGTCAATCGATTTTTCAACGCCTTTGACAACCAGACCGTCGCCGCCGTAGAACTGCTGACCGTTGCTGTACATCTCATAGCCGAAGATACCGGTGTCAACCGCCGCGGAAATCTTGGCCGCACAGCTTGACTTGGCACCGTCGCATACAATTCCGGAAGTGACTGCCAGCGCATTGACGATGGTATGAGAGATATCTTTCTCATCCCCGCCATGGAGCCAGGCGATGGCACTGCCTGCCCCTGCCCCGGCACTGACTGCGCCGCAATAGGCGGAGAGTCTGCCGATGCCGGTTTTCAGATGAAGGGTGATCAGATTCGATATCAATAATGCCCGGTACAGTTTTTCTTCAGAGACACCGAGTTCACGGGCATAGACAATCACCGGAAGCGAAGCGGTGAGTCCCTGGTTGCCGGAGCCGGAGTTGATCACGACAGGCAGTTCGCATCCGTTCATGCGGGCATCCGATCCGGCGGCCGCATAAGCCCTTGCGCGGGTTCTGACGCTGCTGTCTGTTTTCAGAAGCACCTTGCCGATATTGGCGCCGTAATCATGGCGCAGCCCCTCATCCGCAATCGCGGTATTCTTTTCAATCTGGTTTTTTAATACTTCACAGACATCCTGCAGATCGCATGTCAGAGCGAAATCATAAATATCCTTAACCGTCAGCAGATTGTAATCCGGCACATCTTCTGCTTCGGGATGCTCTTCGGTCTGCGGATCCTTATGCATGATGATTTTACCGTTATGCTCAATCAGGATGATATTGGTATGTTCATTGGCAATCCTGACTTTCGCACTTTCCTCACCCGCGTAAACTTTGACGCACATATCGAGGATGTAGTCGGAAACAAGCGGCCTGACTTCAACCGGTGTGTTTTCCATATATTCACCCAGCTTTGCCTTACGCTCCGGATCAGCTTTGGAAATCACTTCCAGTCCTGCCTGCTCATCTCCGTAAAGCACACCGGCGCATGCGGCTGCGGCGATTCCGCGTCTGCCCCCGGTATTGGGCACGACGACGCTTTTGACATTCTTGATGATATTGCCGCTGGCTTCAACGGCGATTCTTTCGGGCAGTTTTCCGAGAACACTGCGGGCGGTGGCGGCGCAATAAGCCAGGGCGATCGGTTCCGTGCAGCCCATCGCGCTGATGAGTTCACGCTGAAGAATCTGACAATAGGTCCGGTAAACGAGCGAATCGCGGTTCATAATACACCTCTTCTCATATCAATGATTGATTTTCAATACGTGCGAAACTGCTGTTTTACTCATTCTAGCATTCATCATGCATTCATGAGAACAGAAAAAAAGTGCAGTCCTTATCAGGCTGCACAGTCCGGCTCCCTATCCGGAAAATGTTTCGTCAGAGAGGATCTTGTCGAGCAGTTTTGAAAGAACCGCCTTTTCTTCCTCATCAAGATTGCGGAAGAAACGTCCGAATGCCTCGGCACGCTCATCCTCAACCTCATAGGCTCTTGCCTTTCCCTTTTCCGTCAGGGTGATCAGGGTTGCCCTGCGGTCGCTCGGATCAACGTTTCTCTCGATGTAGCGGTCCGCTTCCAGCTTGTCGATCGCTTCCGAAATGCTTGACGGATTGATCATCATCGCTTCGGCGAGTTCTCTCTGGCGGATGCCTTCTGCGCGTTCATTGAGGATGGTCAGAATTCTCTCACGCGGCAGTCGGCGCGGATGACGGGGTCTTTCAGGCCGCATATGCGCCTCTGGCATCTCACCTTCCGGCGGCATGTGATGCATGGGCGGATGACACGGACCTCTGTCTGCCATCGGTCCTTTATGTTCATGACGCATCCACTTCATTGCGCGGCTGACTCTTCTGAATTTTTCAAACAGTTCGATATCAATATTCTTTTCCATATTTCCTCCTTTATTAGTTTGGTACCGAACATAATGTAAAACATTATTGAATGCAGGTCAATACATTCGGTACCGAAATATATTTGAAATTATTAAGATATCATTTTTTCAGGTTTGATCTTGAAACGATCGGTTTACACGGTTAAACTGAAATTGGATAGAGGTTTACACGAGTAAACCAAGAGGATATTATGGTCAATCGTAAAATACATGACAGTGAATTTCGTTTCTGTGAAATTCTCTGGGACAATGAGCCCATCAACAGCACTGAACTGATGAAATTATGCAGAGAAAAACTCGGATGGTCCAAAGCCACCACCTATACGGTGATCCGCCGCTTAAGTGAGCGCGGCATCATTCAGAATGTGAATTCCATTGTCACTTCGCTTGTTTCAAGAGAAGAAGCACAGACAGCTGAAATCCGTGAATTGCTTGAAAACAAATTCAGCGGATCCCTTCCCGCTTTTGTGGCAGCGTTTGTCAGAGGTGAAAAGCCGGATGAAAAAGAATATGAAGAACTCTCAAAAATGATTGAGAACTGGGGGAAATCATCATGATGGAACAGTTATTCATTAAAATACTGAATCTCACCATCAAAGGATCCTGGGTCATCCTGGCTGTGCTTATGCTCAGGATGATTCTCAGACGGATGCCTAAAAAATACATGACTGTATTATGGGCAATCGCCGGCATCAGACTGATTCTGCCCTTCTCTATTCAGTCATTCTTCTCCCTGATCCCGCATGCCGAACCGGTTCCGCAGAATATCATGATGATGCAGGAACCTGTCATCCATTCCGGTTTTGAGCGTGTGGATCAGGCTGTCAATCCGGTGATATCGGAAACATTCTCACCGGCACCAGGTAATAGTGTGAATCCGCTTCAGATTGTGACATTCATTGCCGCATTGATCTGGATTGCGGGTCTGATTCTGATGATGGGATATCTGTTATGGTCATGGCTGCAGGTGAGAAAGATGACTGCCGGTGCAAGACAGACAGAACCGGGCATTTATGAAGGAAAGATGATCAGCACTCCTTTTGTCAGCGGCATCCTCAATCCGCGGATCTATCTGCCGGCAGATCTTGATGAACAATCACGTGCAGATATTCTCGTCCATGAGAAAATGCATATTGCCCGCCATGACACATTGATCCGCATGATCGCATATTTGATCCTTGCGGTTCATTGGTTCAATCCGTTTGTATGGCTCGCATGGCATCTGCTCACAACGGATACCGAGCTGGCCTGTGACGAGGGTGTGATCAGCAAGATGAAACCCGACGAACAGAAACACTATGCAAAGACGATTCTTGAATGTGCCTATCACAGGAATTCTCACGCACTTGTATATGCCTCATTTGAAGAGACCGAAACAAAAAAGCGGATCCGCAATCTGGTCCGCTGGAAGAAACCGACATTATGGACTGTGCTTGGTGCGTTATGCATATGTCTGATCACCGGCTGCGGGTTTTTGAGTGATCCCGAAAACTCCGGACAACAGGAAGCGGATAAACCGGAAACCGAAACTCTGACACCTGAGGCAGAAACGCCGTCATCTGTGCCGGAAGCGGAAACTCTGACAATGGAGGCAGCAGTGCATTCACCGGATGAACTGCCGGCTGTACATTATTGTGAGAATCCTGCTCTGATCGAAGAATTCACCGCCCTCTTTGCTGAACTGTCTCAATACAGTCAGAATGATCATGAGATCATTGTACAGAAAGATGGCTTTGAGTCCATCCCCGATATGTTCCTCACATGCGGAACAAAAGTCATGACACTTTTGAGGCAGGATTTCTCAAAGGAAACGCAGAACGAAAATATGTCTGATGCCTGGTATGCGGAGTTTTATGAGGACAATAAGATCAAAAAGCAGCTGATCATTCCGGCGGATCATTCATACGGACTGACGCTGGACTCCATCGTCAGCCGGATGAATACCATGCCGTTTTACAGAAACTCAAAAAACTCTCTGGCGCTCAGATACATGATCAGTCTGATTGAAATTCCGAAACCCGGCATTTATGTTCTCAAAGATGAAATGATCTATTTGAATAATCATTATAAGCTGACGGAAGATGATACGCATACGATTGTTGCAATCCTTGCTGATCTGAAGATTCCGGCTGTCTATATTTCCGACACTTATTCTTCTGCAGGCACAATCGGCACACCGGCCGAAAATGAGAAATACCATCTCAATGCCTGCCGTTTCATTGAAATTGATGAAACACAGAAGGAAGAACTCTTCAACCGGCTTACCACCTGCACGCTGTCGCTTACCTTCCTTGATACAGACACACAGGAGAAGATACGTATGGCAGTCAATCCCGGTGTGAATATGATGAGTGATCCGGACTATCCCGTCGATCATGTTCCGACGCCTGAATCTTTGCTAGCCAGGGAATATCGTATTTATCCGGACAATTCAGATCAGACACGTTACGTGAGATTGATTCCTCATATTGAAAACGGCACACTCATCATGGATGCCTCTTACATCAAAGACGGAACTGAGTTTGCAGGAAGTCCGATGTACATCACTCCTGATGAGAGCGGCGCTCTGGAAAATCTGAGTAAATCATTCAGGATTACCCTGAGTCAGGAATCCCAATCCTATGAAGGCAATGAAGTTGCAGTGCCTCTGACTGCCGGGCGGTATGGACTGCATATTTCAAAATACGGAATCACCTTCTATTCCATCGGGCAGAATGAAACACTTTCCGATATCGGAATGACCTTCCCCGCATACAATTCATGAACCGCAAAAAAAAAAAATCCGGAAGCGATCTGTTCAGTGATCCCTTCCGGATTCTTCATTTCATTCAATTATTCAGTTGCGCCGTATTCAGCGTAATATGCATCAATTCTTTCAAGCAGCTCTTCGCTCAGGGCATTCTTCTCTTTGAGAATCTCCACCACTTCGGGCATGGAGACAATCGCCGCTGTTTTGAAGCCGTAAAGATCGGAAATCTCAGCCAGGGCGGTCTTGTTTCCCTTGCCCTTTTCGTTGCGGTTGAGCGAAACAATCAGGCCCTTGATTTCAACGTTGGCCTGCGCCTTGACGATCGGTACAGTCTCTTCCATGGACTTGCCGGAGGTGGTGACATCCTCAATCATGATCACTCTGTCACCATCCTTGAGCTTGGAGCCAAGCAGGATGCCTGTGTCGCCGTGATCCTTGACCTCTTTGCGGTTGGAGCAGTAGCGCACTTCCTTGCCATAGAGCTCATGGATTGCCATCGCGGTTGCGACTGCCAGCGGAATGCCCTTGTAAGCCGGGCCGAAGAGGACATCGAAGTCCAGACCGAAGTTGTCATTGATCGCCTTTGCGTAATAGCATGCGATGTCATGGAGCTGGCCGCCTTCAACATAGGCGCCTGCATTCATGAAGAACGGGCTTCTTCTGCCTGATTTCAGAGTGAAATCACCGAATTTCAGAGCATTGCAGCTGAGCATGAATTCGGTAAACTGCTTCTTATATTCTTCCATTGGAAATCTCCTTTTCAATCTGCTTGTATGTTTCAACAGGGTTTTCAGCCTTGGTGATGGAGCGGCCGACGACGATCATGTCGCAGCCCTGCTCATTGGCGAATTCCGGTGTGGCAACGCGCTTCTGATCATCCTTTGAGTTGCCGGCAAGACGGATACCCGGGGTTACTGTCAGGAAATCATTTCCGCATGCCTCATGGATTGCCTTGGCTTCCAGAACGGAGCACACAACACCATCCAGTCCTGCTTCCTTCGCATTTTTCGCATAGTGGACGACTGTGTCGATCACCTTACCCGGAATGCCCATTTCATTGTTCATGCCTTCCTGGCTGGTGGAAGTGAGAATGGTAACGCCGATCAGTTTGGGAACTTCCTTGCCTTCCGGTGTTCCTTCAATCAGACCTTCCTTGGCAGCTCTCATCATGGCAATGCCGCCGCCGCAATGGCAGTTGACGATGTCCACGCCAAGCGCAGCGAGGTTTTTCATGCCGCCTTTGACGGTGTTGGGGATGTCATGAAGCTTGAGATCGAGGAAGATCTTGTGGCCCATGGCCTTGACTTCCTTCACGATATCAAGTCCGCATGCATAGGTCAGTTCCATGCCGATCTTGACATAGACCGGTTCATCAAACTGCTTCAGGAATGAAATGACTTCTTCTCTGGATGAAAAATCGAGGGCGATGATTGTTCTGCTCATTTGAAACTCCTTCCTGTTGCTTCAGCGACTGAAGCATTTCCATATTTTTCAAGCACACTGCCAAGATCTTCGATGATCTTGGGGCAGATGTATGGATCGACAAAGTTGGCCGCGCCGACTTCAACCGCGCTGGCTCCGGCATAGAGGAATTCAAGCACATCCTCAGCACTGGAGATGCCCCCGACTCCGATGATCGGGATATCGACCGCCTGCGCACATTGATAAACCATGCGCACCGCAACCGGTTTGATGGCAGGTCCGGAAAGACCGCCGGTTGTATTGGCTAACAGAGGTTTGCCGCTCTTAAGGTCAATGCGCATGCCAAGCAGCGTATTGATCAATACAAGACCGTCCGCTCCCGCCTTTTCCACCGCTTTGGCGATTTCAACGATGTTTGTGACATTGGGGGTCAGCTTGACATAGACGGGCTTTTCGGAAACCTCTTTGGCAAGTTTTGTGATGTTTGCGGCAAGCTCGGGACTTGTTCCCAATCCAATGCCGCCGTGTTTGACATTGGGACATGAGATGTTCAGCTCATATGCTTTGACAACTTCGGAGCTGTTCATCTTCTTGATGACTTCAAGATAATCCTCTTCTGCCGCTCCGGCCACATTGGCAATGACTTCGGTATCAAACTGTGCCAGAAACGGCAGTTCCTTTTCGATGATGTAGTCCACGCCATGATTCTGCAGACCGATCGCATTGAGCATGCCCATTGGTGTTTCCGCGATGCGCGGCGTCGGATTGCCGAAGCGCTCTTTCGGAGTTGCGCTCTTGATGGCAATGCCGCCAAGCACCGAAAGGTCATACAGTTCTGCAAGTTCCCTGCCATAGCCGGCACAGCCGGAAGCCGGGATCACCGGGTTCTTGAGATTGAGTCCGGGAAGTTTGACTGAAAGATCCATCAGAGCACCACCTTTCCGATCGCAAAGACAGGACCGTCCTTGCACACTCTTAAGGATTCACCTTCGTGATCCTTCACCACGCATCCCATGCAGGCGCCCATGCCGCAGGCCATTCTGCTTTCCAGCGAGATATAGCCATCGGTGTATTTTGCCGAAACTGCTTTCAGCATCGGCAGCGGACCGCATGAGAGAACGAATGTATCGGTGACATTGTTTGCCTCGATGGCATCGATGACGGTTCCTTTGGTTCCGTATGAGCCGTCCATTGTCGCAACATATACATCGCAGCCGGCTTCCTTGAATTCCTTTTCGAGCATGACGCTCTTTGCATCGTTGAAGCCAAGTACCGCACATACATGATGGCCTGAGGCGATATATTTCTTTGCGGTGAATAACAGCGGCGGTGTTCCCACGCCGCCACCGATCAGAAGAACATCCCTGTCTTCCATCGGGAAGCCGCTGCCAAGCGGGCCAAAGAGCGAAATCGATTCGCCCGCCTTCATCTGACTCATGGCTCTTGTGCCGTCTCCCACTGTCTTGTAGACAAATGTGATCCGGTCTTCTTCAGCGTCGCAGATCGAAATCGGTCTGCGCAGATAATATCCGGGAACCTGGATCTGAACAAACTGTCCGCATTTTGCCTCAGTTGCGATGGAGGTCTTGACGATCATGCGGTAAGTCTCAAATGAGATTTCCAGGTTTTCGAGAATCAGTCCGTTTTCAGTACGCATCTGTTCACGTTCCTTTCTGATCAGTTCTTTTGATAGACGGTTTTTCCGCCGCAGATGGTTTCAATGATTTCGCAGTTGGCTGTCCAGCCGTCAAACGGTGTGTTTCTGCCTTTGGAAGCGAATTGATCCGCATGGATCACCGTTTCGGTATCAAGGTTGACAATGATGAGATCACTGTCGGCGCCTTCCTGAATCACGCCCTTGTTTTTAAGTCCGAAGCGCTTCGCCGGTTTTGTGCTCATCCATTCAATCAGCTGAGGCAGTGTCCATCTCTTCTGACGCTTCACAAACTCCGTATAAAGCAGCGGGAAGCTGGTTTCCAGTGAGATGATACCGAAGGCCGCCTGTGCCATCGGTTTGTCCTTGTCTGAAAGTGTATGCGGCGCATGATCGCTGGCAATGAAATCCAGGGTGCCGTCCTCAAGCGCCTCGATGAGTGACATTCTGTCCTCATGGCTTCGCAGCGGCGGATTCATCTTCCAGTTGGGACCTTTGACATCCGCTTCTTCCAGAAGCAGATGATGGGCGGTCACTTCCGCACTGACATCCGCTCCATGGGCTTTGGCTTCGCGAAGTGCTTCCACACTCAGTTTTGCGGAAATATGGCAGCCATGGTATCTGAGACCGGTCTTTTCAGCAAGCTTAAGATCGCGCTTGAGCTGTTCGCTTTCGCATTCGGAAGGAATGCCGAGCCAGCCCTTCTGAGCTGCAAATTCAGACTCATGCACGCAGGCACCGGGTCTGCGGTAATTCATATCTTCCGTATGACATGCCATCAGTGCGTCGAGCCGTTTCACTTCCTGCTGTGCTTTTTCCATAACCGCGTCATTTGCCACGCCGACCCCGTCATCAGAGAACCAGCGGATACCCAGTTCATTCATACCGGACATATCGGAAACTTCCGCACCCTTTTCGCCTTTGGTGATGGTTCCGTAAGGATATACATTCACCAGCGCGTCGCTTCTGATTTTATCCAGATATGACTTCATCGTCTCAGCGCAATCGGGGAACGGATTCAGATTGGGCATGGCGAAGATGGTTGTAAAGCCGCCATGGGCGGCAGCCGCGCTGCCGGTGGCGATTGTTTCCTTTGCTTCAAAACCGGGTTCTCTGAGATGAACATGCACATCGATTAATCCGGGCAGTACCGCATAACCGTGGGCATCGATGACTTCGCAATCCTCGCAGTCGATTGATTCGGCGATGCGAAGGATACCGGTTTCATCAAAGAGGATTTCGAGCTTTTGAAGAGTACCGTTGTACAGTACTTCCGCGTTGGTGATTCTGCGCTTCATGACAACCTCCCGTTTTTCAAAAAAAGACAGCTTCGATGAATCTGAAAGCTGTCAAAGATATCGATGGTGATGCGAAAAAGAAAGAATGAACGCATTGACATGCATCGTACGCGCAATCTGATCCAGCTTCTGTAATACGCAGCTTCTCTTCATAACGTGCCCTTTCTTTTTTCCAAAAAAAGGATCATGAGCATATGCATGCGGATGTTCCTTTTATTTTCAGATGAATTCTAGCAATACACGTACCGTAATGCAACCCTTTTTCATTTCTGCTGGCTGCCGCCCTTACCATGGGGATGGGCCGCTTCCACCACTTTGGACAGACGGTCCTGGGTGACGTGGGTATAAATCTGGGTGGTGGACAGGTTCTCATGTCCGAGCAGTTCCTGGACAATTCTGAGATCCGCCCCATTGTCAAGCAGATGGGTTGCGAAGGAGTGGCGGATCATATGCGGATGCACATGAATGCTCAATCCGGCCCGTTCAGCCGCTTTTTCAGTGATCATCTGAATGGCGCGGGAAGTGATCGGTCTGCCCTTCTGGTTCACAAAGAGGATGCCGTGCTCCTCTTCCGCTTTCTCCATGAACAGCGGCCTTGCCTTGCGCATATAAAGATCGATCAGCTGGGCACAGCGTCTGTAAAACGGAACCATGCGCTCCTTGGACTCTTTGCCAAGCACGCTGAGATATCCTTCTTTGAGACGGATATCCGCGATTTTGATGCCGGCGCATTCGGAAACACGCAATCCGCACGCATACATGGTTTCAATGATGCAGCGGTCACGGATGTCAGCCGGCTTGGAAAGATCGAAGCTTTCCAGCATCGTCTCCATCTGTTCAAAGGTCAGATAGTCAGGCAGATGCCGTTTGACTTTGGCTCCTTTGAAAATCTGCACCGGATTGTTTTTAACGCCTTCATGAATATTCAGATAGCGCCAGAAAGATTTGAGTGCGGAAAGATTGCGGCTGAAGCTCGCTGCGCTTAACGGCGTTCCGGAGATATCGCCGCTTCTCAGATCAGTGATATATTCACTGATCGTGTCACGGCCGACATTCTCAAAGGAGCTGATGCCGTTATCCTCAAGATAAACCAGAAAACGGTCAATATCCCGCCGGTAGGCATCATCTGTATCCTTTGATCCGGTCTTTTCCAGAGCGAGCGTGTCAAGAAATCTGTCCAGACAATGCTCAAAGTCTTCCATCCTGAATCATCTCCCGAATGATGGCAAGAGACTGCGGCGCATAAGCTGCCTTGCGGTCCTTTTTCTTATGCTTTCCTTCCAGATACATGATGCCGAAATTGGCGTTCATCGGCTGGAAGTGATTGGGATCTGCGGTTGTGATGTAGTGGGACATGGCTCCGATCATCGTCTTCGCACCAGGCATCACAGGCGCCTCCCCCCTGAGCACATGGGCCAGGTTGATTCCCGCCAGCATTCCCGAAGCAGCCGATTCAATATAGCCTTCCACCCCGGTCATCTGTCCGGCAAAGAACAGATCGTCGCGGTTTTTGAACTGATAGGTTTCCCTGAGCCATTTCGGGGAATTGATATAGGTGTTTCTGTGCATGACGCCATAGCGTACGATTTCACAGTTTTCCAGACCCGGAATCATCTGCAGGATGCGCTTCTGCTCACCCCATTTCAGATGGGTCTGAAAGCCGACAATGTTATAGAGGGTGCCTTCGGCGTTGTCCTGTCTGAGCTGAACAACGGCGTAAGGACGCTTCTTGCCTTCCTGTTCCAGACCGACCGGTTTCATCGGTCCAAACAGCAATGTGTCCCTGCCCCGCTTTGCCATGACTTCAAAGGGCATGCATCCTTCAAAGAAGACTTCCTTTTCAAAGGAATGCATTTCAGCGGTTTCCGCGGTAGTCAAAGCCTGATAGAATGCTTCAAATTCCTCAAAGCTCATCGGGCAGTTGATATAATCCGCACTTCCCTTGTCATAGCGGGATTTGCGGTAGGCTTTGCTCATATCAATCGACTCAGCGGTGACGATCGGTGCAGCCGCATCATAGAAGTAACAGGAATCCTGATCCATCAAACGCATCATCGCTTCCGCAAGCGGATCCGAAGTCAATGGACCGCTGGCAATCACGCATGGAACAGACGGGATTTCCGTGCACTCCTGTTCAACGATTTCGATCAGGGGATTGCTGCGGATGGCATCGGTGACTGCCTGTGAGAATTTTTCACGGTCCACGGCAAGCGCACTGCCGGCCGGAACCTTGTTCTCATCCGCGCATTTCATGATCAAAGAGCCGATCTCGCGCATCTCCGCTTTCAGCACACCGACCGCATTGGTCAAAGCGTCTGAACGCAAAGAGTTGGAACATACCAGTTCAGCGAATGTGTTGCTGTGGTGAGCCGGAGATTTTTTCTGCGGCTTCATTTCCACAAGCTTCACATGGATGCCGCGCTTCGCCAATTGCCAGGCCGCCTCACATCCGGCCAGTCCGGCTCCGATTACAAGCGCTTCACTCATGCTTCATCCTCTGCCGCTTTCTTTTTGACAGTCCGTTTTGCGGCTGTCTTTTTCGTTGCGGTCTTTTTTGTCGCAGTCTTTTTTGACGTTGTTTTCTTAGCAGCTGTTTTCTTAGCCGCCGTCGTTTTCTCGGAAGTCTTTTCCGCTTTGGCGCGGTCTTTCTTTGAAACAATTCTTTCCCCGTTCAGATTTTCCATATAATGGCAGGACGGGAAATTTGAGCAGCCAAGGAAATATGTGCCGAAGCGTGACTTTCTCTTGAGCAGTTCATGTCCGCAATCCGGGCACATCTTGCCGGTCGGCTCCGGTTTCTCCTTCTCCTTGACTTCAATCTTTCTTGTATAGCGGCAGGACGGGAAGTTCGAACATGAGATGAATCTGCCGAATCTGCCGTTGCGGTAAACCAGCTCATTGCCGCATTCCGGGCAGGTCTCTCCGACCTTTTCCGGAGCGAGCTTTTCCATATCCGCATATGCCTTGTCGACAAGCGGTGTGAAACGCTCCCAGAAGTTTCTGAGAATCTCGATCTCATCCGCATCGCCTTCGGCAATGGAGTCAAGCTTGTTTTCCATTTCAGCGGTATATCTGACATTGATGATGGAGGAGAAGAACTGATCCAGTTTTTCAACGGTCAGCTCACCCTGGGCGCTGGGCACAAAGACTTTTGTGCGGCTCTTTTCGCTGGTTTTCTCCAGAGAGACATAGCCTCTTGCCTGGATGGTGTCAATGATCATCGCATAGGTGCTCGGTCTGCCGATGCCGTCTTCTTCCAGAGCCTTGATCAGTCTGGCTTCGGTATAGCGTGCAGGCGGTTCCGTGAAGTGCTGGGTGCCCTTGACTTCATCAGCCTTGAGCTGTTCGTTTTCCTCAAGTGCAGGCAGGATGACATCCTTGCCGGATTCATAATCGCCATAGACTTTCAGATAGCCGTCAAAAGCAAGCGTGCTTCCCTGTGCACTGAAATCATAGCCTGACTGGCTGAGGGTGACGGAAATGGAATCATATTTCGCGGCTGCCATCAATGAGGCAAGCGCACGCGCATAAATCATCTTGTAAAGACGATACTGTTCGTTGGTGAGATACGGTTTGATCTTTTCCGGTGTGTTGGCAAGACTGGTCGGACGGATTGCCTCATGGGCATCCTGGGAGCTCGCGTCATTGCGCACGGTATATCTGCCGAGATACTGCTTTCCGAAATCGTTGCTGATAAGATCGCGCGCCTGATTGACAAACACGTCGGAAAGTCTTGTGGAGTCGGTACGCATATAGGTGATCAGACCTTCCTGGCCGCTGCCGATATCAATGCCTTCGTAAAGACGCTGGGCAATGGACATGGTGCGCTTGGCGGCGAAGGAAAGCTTGGTGGAAGCCTCCTGCTGCAGTGTGCTGGTGATAAACGGCGGGCGGGCCTCACGTCTGCGCTGGCTTGATTTGATTTCAGAGACCGTAAACAGGTCCTGACATGCATCAATGACCTTCTGCGCCTCTTCACCATTATGCAGTTCCGCCTTGGCTCCGTTGATCTTTGAAAGTGAAGCGGTGAACTTCTTTCTGTCCTTGGTGAACTCAGCCTCCACGCTCCAGTATTCCTCCGGCACAAAGGCACGGATTTCCTTTTCTCTTTCCACAATCAGTTTCAGTGCCACCGACTGCACACGGCCGGCGGATTTGGAGCGGATCTTGGAATTGAGCAGCTTGGAAAGCTTGAAGCCGATCATTCTGTCCAGAATACGGCGGGTCTCCTGGGAATGGACCAGATCCATATCAATGGCACGCGGATTGGCAAATGCCTCCTTGACGGCATTCTTTGTGATTTCATGGAATGTCACACGGTCATTCGCATTCTCATCCAGGCCAAGCTCCTGGGCCAGATGCCAGCTGATCGCCTCTCCTTCGCGGTCCGGGTCGGTTGCGAGGAATACTTTTTCAGCCTTGGCCGCTTCCGCACGCAGTTCCTTGACGGTATCCGTCTTATCCTTTGAAACGACATAGGTCGGTTCAAAATCATTTTCAATATCAACTCCGAGTCCGTCCTTGCCTTTGATCGCAAGATCGCGGATATGTCCCTTGCTGGAAACAACGGTATATCCCTCGCCAAGGTATTTGGCAATCGTCTTGGATTTGGACGGGGACTCGACAATTACAAGATTCTTCATAGATGTATTCTCCATATGCAGATAATCAACAGAAGGATACATTAAAAAAAACAAAGTTTCAACCGATACTCAGTTTCGGACGGATCTCACGCAGCTGGGCGGAAGTGTAAATGATATTGGCGCCATCGGCGATCAGACGGTTGCAGCCGGATCCGTGCTCACTCTCAAAGGGATGCGGAAATGTATAGATTTCCTTTGACAGGGCCAGTGCTTCATTGACGGTGAGCATTGTTCCGGAGCGGTATTTTGCCTCGGTCACGATCAATGCTTCCCCCAGCGCGGCAAGGATGCGGTTGCGCCATGGAAAGTGTTCCTTGCGCACGCCCGTATGGAACGGATATTCACTCAGAATCAGATCATGGCGGACCAAAGCAGCATAAAGATTGCTGTTTTCTCTTGGATAGCGTGTGCCGAGTCCGCTGCCGATCACAGCGACGGAATGACCGTTTTCCAATGCGCATTTATGCACGAAGGCATCCGCCCCTTTCGCAAGTCCCGACACAAGCACAAAGTGCTTTTTCAGCTGGGTGCATGTCTTCACGGTCAATGATGCCCCGTATTCAGAAAGATCTCTGGAGCCGACTATGGTGATCATCGGTTCATTGAGCAGATGGATATTGCCCTGATAAAACAATACCCATGGCGGAAAGCGCAAAGCTTTGAGCTGGGATGGATAGCATTCGTCCAGAATGGTGATATATCGTTCGTGAATGTCGCATGGATAAGCTGTTTCATGTTCCGCCACTGCTTTGGCAATAGCGCTCCAGCTGCCTTCATAATGATAAGCAAAAGAGGCAAGGGTTTCTCTGTCTGTCATGGAAGTTCCTCCTGCCTCTTATATTCAATATATGTATTCTGTTTCTTCAGAAAAGATCCAGCTTCATCTGCACTGCCCTGACCGGAGCGAATGAACGCCTGTGAATCGGCGTGATGCCGTGCTTTTCAATGGCTTCCAGATGCGCTTTGGTCGGATAGCCCTTGTTTTTGGCAAAGCCGTATTCCGGATACATTTCATCATACATTTCCATCGTTCTGTCACGGGTCACTTTCGCAAGAATGCTTGCGGCAGCCACGGAGACGGACTTCTGGTCGCCCTTGACGGGGTGGAAGACGGTTCTTTCCGGCAGATCCAGCGGCATGGCATCGGTCACCACGATTGCTTCAGGAGCCTCTTTTGCAAGCTGCGCCATGGCCATCTGATCCGCATGGTAGATATCATAGCGGTCGATATCCGCCTCAGAGACCTGAATGATCTGAAACCAGAGCGCATCCTCCATGATCGTTTCATAAAGCCGTGCGCGCTTCTTTTCGCTTAAGCCTTTGGAATCATAGATTTCCGGATTCTCATAGCCGGGTTCAAAGATGACTCCGGCCACTGTCAAAGGTCCTGCCAGAGGTCCTCTGCCGGCTTCATCTATGCCCAGCAGAAGTTTCCCGCTGGCCCATGCTTCATGTTCAAAATCATTCGGAGTGATCTTCTGTATCTTCTTCATGGACATGTTCCAGGCTCAGTCTGCCCAGTCTTCCTTTTCTTAATTCATTGAGAAACATTTCCGCCGCACGTTTGGTGTCGGGTTCATTGTTTTCGCGGACCAGATTGCGCTTTGCGGCAATCGCCTTGAGCATGCCGTTGGGATTGACCTCACCGGATTCATAGATCTCTTCCAGCATACCCGGATACAGATCCTGAATGACATGGATCGCATCCATGGCAATCATCTTGCGGTCCAGAATATCATCATTGATGGAACCAAGCGCCGCCAGAAGCGAGCCGGTCATCTCATCATCAAATTTCGGCCAGAGCACACCCGGCGTATCCAGCAGATCCAGCTGCGGATCGGCGTGGATCCATGTCAGGCTGCGGGTCACACCCGGCTTGTCAGCCGCCTTGACTGTATTTTTGCCGACGATACGGTTGATCATGGTGGACTTGCCGACATTGGGAATGCCGCAGGCCATGGCCCGCACCGCTCTCGGATTGATTCCTCTTGCCTTCTGCTTATCCCGCTTGGGCTTCATCAATAAAAGCGCCTCACGGATGATTTTCTTGCCGGCGCCGTTATCTCTCATCAGATCCACCGCTAAGCAGGACTGATTTTCCTTTTTCAGATGCCTGACCCATTTCTCACTCTGCACCGGATCGGCCATATCGGTTTTCGCCAGCACGATCAGACGCGGCTTCCCCTGAGCCATCATGTTGAGCAAGGGATTGGTGCTGGCTTCAGGAATGCGGCAGTCACGCAGTTCAATGATCATATCCACGGCTTTGAGCCTTTCCGTCATTTCACGGCGGGCCTTTTCCATATGGCCAGGATACCACTGAACTTTTACCATGTCTGCACCCCGAAACCGGAGAACGGGAAGAAGATGAATACGCCCTTGGATACGATCTCATCCTTGCGGAACGGACCGTAAACGCGGGAATCGGTGGAATGGGGACGGTTGTCTCCTAAGCAGAAGTATTCATCATCGCCAAGCGTGATTTCAGCCATATCCTCCATGAACACATCATAGGTGGATGTATAGGACTCATCAAAGAAAGGTTCCTCAACCGCTTCCCCATTGATGTAAAGGGTCTGATTGCTGTAGGAGACAGTCTCTCCCGGCAGGCCGACGCAGCGCTTCACAAGATATTCATTCTTATCCTGCACATAGATAATCACGATATCAAAACGTTCAACTCCATCCATTCTGTAGCCCAGCAGATTGGAAACACCCAGTGATCCGCTGGTCAGGGTCGGATACATGGATGAGCCTTTGACCTGAATCGGACGCAGGATGAAATTGACAACAATCAGCACAAGTGCCAGGCATACCGCCAGATCGCGGAAAAACAGCAAAACCTCTTTGAGAGCGGATGAGCGGAAGCTTGTCTTTTCCTCCTCATCCCCTGCCTGATCCGCATCGGTGATCTTTTCCAGCGCACCGGTTTCACCAAGTGATTTTCCGTCTTTATCACTGGTCAGATTTTCGAATACCTGCGTTTCAGAAAGATCAACTGTCTTGTGAGGCTTTTCGCCTTCGGACAGTTTTTCCAGAACACTGGTCTTCACCAGAAAGCTGAGATCCTCGGTATTCTCATCTGCCTTGATATCTAAAATGTCTAAATCTTTATCATGTTCCATACCGCACATTATAACACCACATCGCAGGAAACTGTGACTGTTTCCTCAGGCCTTTGATGATCTGCTTGAAACTTTCCGTCTCAGATCAGTTTCGCATGCTTACTACAATGCGGAAACAGTGCTTTTCTTTTCCCGAAGCCGCTGATCCAGGCACAGGAAGAAGATGCTCAGCGTGATCCACAGAATGACAATCAATGAGACATCCCTGATCAGACTCCATGTGGCAGCGTCGATTCCCCTTTCGACAATCACTGTGGCAAGACACCATGACAGCGGAATCCATGCCGCCTTCTGCACAAGCACGCCCATCCTGTCACGCCGCAGCACAAATCCAAGACAGGCCAGAAGAATTGCCAGTCCGCCGGATACGACGAAATAGAAATTCAGGGCAAGACGGCGCAGGGTTTTGGAGCCGCCGGCATCCGGACCATACAGCTGCACATCGCCGCTCATGTCGTTATTGTTGGAGCGGTACCAGATTCTTTGCGAACGGATGAGTGTCTCTTCTGCTGTTTCCGCATGCCACAGCTGATCCAGCGCGGACGTCCAGCACTCAAGATCTGTACACGTCATACCGTCCACATCAGTATATGAAGCGGCCTTGATGTGATGGACACCATCCCTGAATGTGATCTGAAGGCCGTCTGAGACTTCCTGTGTGCTTGCCACTGCACGGTCATAATCCAGATAGCGCGGCGCGGAAAGCCATGCATAAACAGAAATCAAAACGGAGGCGGCGATGCTTGCGATCAGCACAGCCAGGCTGCGGTTTTTCCTGCGGTAGGTTTTCGACAGTGCCTTCAGGGGCAGTTCGCTCTGCTTTCTGAGCGGCTCGGGCTGCGGGGCCTCACGCATATCCTTTAACAGTTCGGTGCATTCCGGACAGTTTTTCAGATGTTCCTCAATGAATTCATTGCTTGCATCCGAAGTCATGCCTTCCGCATAAAGCGGCAGCAGATCTCTGACAATTTCACATTCCTTGTTCATTTTCATTTATCTCCCTTCTGACCGTTTCCCTGGCTCTGTGACATGTGACACATGCCCAGTTTTCACTCTTGCCGAAATATGCGCCGATCTGTTTGAAACTCTGATTGTCAACAAAGCGCAGATGGAACACGGTCCGGTACGGCTCCTTTAATTTCGCCGCAGTCTGCATCACTGCGGATGCCTGCAGTTTCATTTCTGATTCATGTTCATGATCGTCGTTAACCGGAATCCGCATCATGGCGGTATCGCTCAGATCCGTGTATTTCTTTTTCTCACGCAGCTGATCCAGCCAGATGTTGCGGGCAATCGCGCACAGCCAGGTTTTCAGGGAACTTTTGCCGGAAAAGCGGTCGATGGCATTCATGGCGCGGAAAAAGGTTTCCGCCGTAATCTCCTCGGCCTGATTCTCATCATGGGTCAGCTTCAGAAGATAGCGCCATACATCGGTAAAATACAGTCTGTATATTTCCTCAAACTCTTCCATTCTTTTGTTCCTTTCGTCTGTTAGACGGCTGAAGAAGTCCTGATCTTACAAAAATCATACAATTATTTTCTTTTTCCTGACCTTAAGCTGTTTCTTTCAGTCTGTGCAAAAAGAAAAAAATGCATTCCCTCACTCAGGGAATGCATGGAATGGATGCGTTATTTACCCGAAATGGATACGGAATCAAAGAGAATGCTCGGGGTAACGATTGTGCGGATTCCCCATTTCAGATCACTGCCGACTTCGCGTACATTGCAAAGCAGATCAAGGAAGTTTCCGGCAGCCGTCATCAGAGTGAGGTCGAGATCCTTTTCTCCGGGAACAATCCAGCAATTCTTCGGACGCACGCCGATCGGGGAATCATAGGACGCACGGAAGCCGTTGCCGGTGCTCTGGGTATTCATGGCAAGAGCGCTCTTTGTCGAATGCAACATTTCCTTAAACACACCGTTTTCAACGAGTGTCTTGCGTTTTACCGGACAGCCCTCATCGTCAAAGGCGCATCTGTCAGCCGCATCCGCGCAGGCGGGATCATCGATGACCGTGATCTTTTCACTGAATACTTTCTGATTCAGAGCGCTGCGCAGCGGTGAGATGCCCTTGTGGATCTGCTCACCGGAGAACATCGATGAAAATGCTGCGAACAGCTGGGTCAGCGCACCCTTTTCAATGATCACCGGATAAGTTCCGGAAGATGGAATGGAAGCGTTGAGCTGACCGAGCACATCCTCACCCAGACGTTTCACAAAATCGTCCAGATCCAGATCGGAAAGCTGATCAACCTTCTCCATTTCATAGCCGGTGCGGATTTCATCGCCTTCCTTTGCGGCAGCCCCTGCCACCAGCACATGCACACCGCTTTCCTCTTCAAGATCAATGCCGAGAGTGTTGGCGATTGTGCGCTTTGAAGTGCTCTCCTGGAAGGTCAGATGATTGACCTGGAAGATTCTCTTGTCAAAGCCGAAGATCTTCTCTTCTGTATTCTTTAACAAAGCCTTGATGTCAGTTGCATCAAAGTGTTCGAATGTCTGATTCTCAAGCAGCTGGATCTCCTGTTTATTTCTGAGCATCTCCGCATCATCGGAAGTGATCATGGCAGCCTGCATCTTCATTGACGCAAGCACATCATCCATCTGATCATCTGATGTATCCTCGGTTGATGCATTCACCATCTTTCCTTCATACATGCCTCTGAAAGCTGTGCCGAGCACGTGCGATGTGACATAGGTGTCCAGTTCGCCCTCAAACCATGTGAATGTTCTTTCTTCATTGAGTTCCTGGAAAATCTCGAAGTTTTCAAATCCGGCTTCCTTCGCAGCCGCGAACCATTTTTCCTTATTCATTGGAAGTACCTCCGACGGTAATGGAACTGATGCGGATTGCCGGCTGGCCGACATCCGTCGGGATGGAACCGCTTCTGGATCCGCACATGCCCTGTGAGCGGGACAGATTGGAACATACCTTTTCGATATTCATTAGAATCTCGGCACCGCTGCCGATCAGGGCCGCGCCTTTGACCGGAGTTGTGATCTTTCCGTTTTCGATCAGATAGCCTTCCTGAACGGAGAAATTGAATTCACCGGTCTGGGGATTGACACTGCCGCCGCCCATCCTCTTGGCATAAAGGCCTTTTTCAATGCCTTCAAACAGTTCTTCAAACGTCGCATTGCCTTCGGTGATGAAGGTGTTGGACATTCTGGAGGTCGGCTCATACTGATAGGATTCCCTTCTGCCTGAGGAGGTGGAATCCATATGCATTCTTCTGCCGTTAAGACGGTCAATCATATAAGAAGTCAGGACACCGTCCTTGATGAGCTGACGTTTCTGCTGGAAGTTGCCCTCATCATCGATATTCTGGGAACCCCATGCATTCGGGATGGTTCCGTCATCCACCGCACTGACGCATTCATTGGCAATCTTTGTGCCCAGCTTGTTTGCAAACACGCTCGCATTGCGGGCAACTGATGTCGCTTCAAGCGAATGGCCGCATGCCTCATGGAAAATGACACCGCCAAAGCCGTTGTCAATCACCACCGGCATCTTTCCGCCCGGACAATCAGCCGCGTTCAGATTGACAAGCGCCACACGTGCCGCCTCTTTGCCGATGTCTTCAGGAATCACGGTTTCATAGAATTCCATACCCATTCCGGCACCGGGACCGTAGAAGCCGCTCTGCATCTTTCCGTTTTCCTCCGCATAGGCATTGGCTCTGATTCTTGTTCTGACACGGGTGTCACTGATCAGTCTGCCCTCGCTGTTGGAAATCTGCACATTCTGTCTGACATTGAGCAGAAGCGACTGCACTTTGACAATCTTTTCATCCGCATTCTTCGCGCCATTGCAGACACGGACCAGAAGCTGTGCCTTGTCATCCTGGCTGACACTGTCAAACTGGATTCTGACCGGATGTCTGTTCTCATAATTGACACGGGTCAGAGAGACATTGATGCCTTCCTCCTTTGCACCGATGGCATTGCGCAGATCATTGATCAGGTTTGTCATTGATTCCTCATCGGTTTCGTTGGAATAGCCATAGACAGACTGCAGTCCTTTGTACAGACGGATGCCTGCACCTTTTGTAATGGTACGGTTAACCTTTTCGACTCTGTCGTTGAGCGCGGAAATCTCCTCACTGATTCTGTCCTCTTCAAAGATTTCAGCAAAATCAGCTTCGCTCTTCATGCACAGGGTCAGGTAGCATTCCAGCATTTTTTTATCAAGCATGTGGGTTCTTCCTTTCCTGTTAACAAAAAGAAGGCACAAACGTACCTTCTTTTCTGGCTTCTTATCGACGATCTTCCTTGATACGTGCGTTCTTAGCAGACAGTCCCTTGAGGTATGTGAGCTTCGCTCTTCTGACTCTGCCTCGTCTGACAACTTCGATCTTTTCGATGATCGGGCTGTGTACCGGGAATGTTCTCTGAACACCGACGCCGCCGGAAATCTTACGTACTGTGAAGCTTGCACCGATGCCGCCGTTGGAACGGTCGACACAGACGCCTTCGTAAACCTGAATACGGGATTTTTCACCTTCTCTGATTCTTACATAAACCTTGAGAGTGTCACCTGCTTTGAACTGAGGAATGTCATTTCTCATCTGTTCTTTTGTAATTCTGTTTACTAATCCTAAATCCATCTTCTCTTCTCCTTATAACGATTGATCAACTGCTCTTAGTCTCAGAACCGGCCAGCGGAACAGCGATGCGCACATGCGCCCCGTTATAATAACATGAAGATGAATTCCCATGCAATATGAAAATTAAAGAACGTCAATCCATTCCGTGCTGAGTCCCGCTTTGGTGCGGTGTACGCGTATCACACCCCCGAAACAGTCTGTTTCCGTGCATAGATCAAAGTCGCGGCGCGGGAAAATATGATTCTGGGCGGGATCGAAAAACTTCTTCCCTTCCGTATAGCGCAGATCATCGGCGAGCTGCCGGATGTCTGCGAGCGGCTTTCCAATCAGCAATGATCTGATATATTCCGCGCAAAGCACATCCTCTTCGGTATCGCGGATGCCGTTCCAGCCCATTGCCACCAGGCTGACATGTTCCGGATTTCTTTGTTCAATATATGCGGCGATTGCCTTTGCATTGTTCAGAGATCCGGTCAGGATCTCATCCGCATCTTTCACCGCATTCAATCCCTGCACACCGGCACTGGTTGTATGGACCAGCGTCTTGCCGTCCAGACGGATCCGTTCAAATTCACTCGGCGCATTGCCGTAGTCAAAACCTTCAATCTTGGCCCCGTTGCGCTCTCCGGCAATCAGCCAGTCCGGATGTTTTTCACGAAGTGCGAACGCCTCGTCCACGCCCGCCACCGGGATGATCGTTTTCACACCTGCATGATATGCCCTGCATTCCAGGGAAAATGCCCGGAACACATCAATCACAACGGCAATTCCGCGCGCTTTTTCAGCTCCTGCAAGCAAGTGGAGTATCTCAATCCGATCTTCTCTCATAAGGTGTCATTTTCCGTAATGACCGCATAGACCATCGGAACCTTTTCCGGCTGATGATCCGTGATCTCAATCGCATCTCTGAAGAGATTCACAGCTTCATCCAGTCTTGTTTCATCATTGACATAAAATGTGGCCAGAGGCTCATCAAATCCGATATGGTCGCCGCATCTGACTTTCATGACAAGACCGACGGACGGATCAATCGAATCTTCCTTGGTTGCCCGTCCTGCGCCGAGCATCTGGGCCGCGTTGCCGATTTTTTCCGCTTCGATGGAGGAGATATATCCTTCCTTTGTGCTGCGGATATCAATCTTCTTTTTCACATTGAGAAGCTCATCGATTTTATCAAGGCTCACATAGGAGGCATCCCCGCCCTGCAGAGCAACCATCTTCTGAAGACGTCTGAGTCCTTCGCCGGAATCAATCGCCGCTCTGAGTGAACTGCGGGCATCGGTTTCACTGTCGGCAAGTCCTGCCATCTTGAGCATCTGCACGCCCAGCAGCATGCATACTTCGTAAAGCGGATCGGTCGGGTTGATCTTTCCGCTGAGCAGTTCCACCGCTTCCTTGACTTCCAGGGCATTGCCCACCGCCATGCCCAGCGGCTGATTCATATCGGTGATCAGGGCTGCGACTTTGCGGCCCATCAATGAACCGATCTTCACCATCAGACGGGCAAGCTCAAACGCCTCATCCTTCGAACGCATGAACGCGCCTGAACCGGTTTTGACATCAAGCACAATCGCATCCGCGCCGGAAGCGAGTTTTTTGGACATGATCGAACTGGCGATCAACGGAATCGAGCGCACTGTCGCGGTCACATCGCGCAGCGCATACATCATCTTGTCAGCGGGCACAAGATTCCTTGTCTGGCCGATCACCGCCACGCCGTTTTCCCGGACGATGTCAATGAAGCGGTCCATCGGAATTTCAACCGATGTGCCGGGAATCGATTCAAGCTTGTCCAGAGTTCCGCCTGTATGGCCTAGTCCCCTTCCGCTCATTTTTGCAACAGTTCCTCCGCATGCCGCGACCAGCGGTGCAACCGCAAGTGTGGTGGTATCACCGACACCGCCGGTGCTGTGCTTGTCGAGCTTGATGCCTTTGAGACCGGAAAGGTCGGCGACATCGCCGCTGTGCATCATCGTCAGGGTCAGCGATGCAGTTTCCTGCGGTGTCATTCCCTGCAGTCTGACCGCCATCATAAATGCGCTCATCTGGTAATCAGGTATATCGCCATTCACATATCCGTCAATCAGAAAACGGATTTCTTCCTCATTCAATGCAAAGCCTGAGGCTTTCTTTTCAATCAGGTCAACTGTTCTCATAATGATCCTCTTAATTCCTTGGTGTTTCTATAAGAAAAGTATGACACTTCTGAAAATATTTTCAAGCGCCAACCGGGAGCCCGATATGCATGAATTCAACGGGATCAGCACACATAAGAGTGGCTCTGTCTGGATGTGCTGAGTGCCTTTTCGGAAAGTACAATCGAGAAGCGGCAATACAGCAGGGCCGCCTCAAGCGGAGTAATCGCCGCCTTTTCAGCGCACAATTCAACATCATGATGGCGGGCATAGCTGTTCATGACGCTGACCCACTGTTCGGGGGTATAGCGGTTGTCCTCTCTTCTGCAGCATTCCCTGGCATAATCAATCATTGCGTGTTTCATGAGATCTTTGTTCATCCTTCTCACCTCCGTTTAAAATCATAGAAGGAAGCACAAAAAAAGCTGTGCACCGCAATGCACAGCTGCATGTTTTTCAGAAGATGAACGCCCAGGCTGCAGCCGCGATGACGCTTGGCAGCATATTCGCAACCCTGAACTGTTTTCCGAAGAGAAGATTGACACCGACACAGAAGATCAGCACACTGCCGACAATCGAGAGATTCGTGATCGCCCCTTGTGTCATCAAGGGTGCGGCAAGTCTTGCCAGCAGCGTCACGGAACCCTGCAGCAGAAAGACAGGAATGGCCGAGAAAACTGCGCCTTTGCCGATGGATGCGCTCATGACCATGATGATTGTGAAGTCAAGCACCGCCTTCATGGCAAGGATTTCATAGTTTCCGTTCAGTCCGTCCTGAATGGAGCCGACAATTGCCATGGCGCCGATGCATACGGTCAATGATGCGGTCACAAAGGCATTCACGAAGCTCTGATCCTTCGCATTGCCCGTCTTCATTTTGAGCCATTCGCCAAAGCGGATGAAATGGCCGTCGATATCCAGAAACTCACCGATCAAGGAACCGACGGCAAGGGTGATGATCATCATCATGATTCCTTCCATTGATACGGTATTTCCTTCGATATGCAGCATGTTCTGGATGGCACCGCTGATGCCGACAAACAACACGGCAACCCCGTTGGCTTTGTTGAGTATTTCGCGGTAATTCTCCTTGAGCAGATTTCCCGCAAGCATTCCGAGCAGTCCGCCTGCGACAATAGCGGCTGTGTTGATCATTGTTCCGGCTGCGATCATGATGGTTCACCTCATAATGAGGTATTCTACGCCGCCGGTTCTATCCTCGAACGGTAAGCCCAAATTAAGGTTATAAAATACTTGTAACTTTTTTGGGTCGTTACCGGCGTCCAGGAACTCGGAAATTATTTTCCACCAAGGTTTCGTTAAACTATATAACGTAGATATATGGTAAGAACGGAAAAACGGAACCTTACTTGTAGCCGTCGGAACCCATTCGCCCTCCTGTTCGATAGATTTTTTATAAAAGTCCTCGAACTCATTTCCGCAATGCTTACAACGATAACGGACGGATTCAAAATTCCCGGTTTTACATTCTGCCGCGTTAAACATAAGCCCGTAAGGCTTATATTTTGCGTCGTTTTTTATAATCGCTTTGTCG
>CACWLH010000024.1 GCA_902761625.1 uncultured Erysipelotrichaceae bacterium | reverse complement strand
GGAAAAAATACAGGATGTTCCTCATGTCAAGGATGTCATCTGGTATGACAGTCTGCTTGACACGTCCGTTCCGATGGAGATGCTGCCGAAGGATTTATATGAGGCATTCAATCACGGGGATGCGACGTTATTGATGATCCTGTACGATGACACATCCTCCGCCGAAGGCACCATGGATGCGGTGAGAGAAATCCGTAAGATCGCGGATGAAAGAGTGTTCTTAAGCGGTATGACGGCAGTGCTTGTCGATACCCAGGCGCTTTCCGAAGCAGAGGCGCCGCTGTATGTGCTGCTGGCGGTTGTGCTGTGTGCAATCACACTGATGCTTGCCATGGACAGCTGGCTGATTCCGTTTGTCTTTCTGGCAAGTATCGGAATCGCGATTGTATACAATCTGGGCTCCAACCTGTTTCTGGGCCAGATCTCCTATGTCACAAAAGCGCTGGCTGCGGTATTGCAGCTGGGCGTGACGATGGATTATTCGATCTTCCTATGGCACAGCTATGAAAAATATGCGGAAACCGAAGACAAGGAAAAAGCGATGGCGCATGCGATCGAGGATACGATGTCCAGCGTGATCGGCTCTTCCGTCACGACAATCGCAGGTTTTATCGCCTTGTGCTTCATGAGCTTCACACTCGGTCTGGATCTTGGCATTGTCATGGCCAAGGGCGTATTGCTCGGTGTGATCTGCTGTCTGACAGTCCTGCCGGCAATGATTCTTGTGTTTGACGGACCGTTGAGAAAAACAAGACATAAAGCATTGCTGCCGGACCTCAAAGGCATTGCAACATTCAGTATCAGCCATGAAAAGATTGTATTGATACTCTGCGCATTGTTATTGATCCCGATTGTCCACGGATACCGCAACACACCGGTTTATTACAACCTGGACAGCTCGCTTCCAAGAGATCTCGCTTCCATTCAGGCAAATGAAAAACTGAAGGAAGAATTCAATATGAACTCCACGCATATGCTGCTGATGGATTCAGGGATTGAAGAAAAGAAAGTCATGGAAATGGCGGACAAGATGAAACAGGAAGACGGTGTGAAATTCGTGCTCGGACTCAACACGGTCAAAGGACCGCTGATTCCCGAAGAATTCGTACCGGAAAAACTGAAAGATGCCTTGATCAGTGAAAACTATCAGCTGCTGCTGATCGGATCGGAATATGAGGTGGCTTCCGAAGCGGTGAACAATCAGGTCGCAAAGCTGACTGAAATCGCAAAAGCCTATGATCCGGAATCGATGCTGATCGGTGAGGCGCCATGCACAAAAGACCTGATTGAAATCACCGACCATGACTTCAATACCGTCAGTACCGTATCCATCGGCGTGATCTTCCTGATCATTGCGATCGTGTTCCGCTCCATTTCCCTGCCTGCGCTTCTGGTGGCAGTCATCGAGTTCGGAATCATGATCAATATGGGCATTCCCGCATATACGGGATCGAAGATTCCGTTTATCGCTTCCATCGTCATCGGCACCATCCAGCTTGGTTCAACCGTTGACTATGCGATCCTGATCACAACAAAATACAGACGCAGCCGCACAGCCGGTGTTCCGGTCAGAAAAGCTGTCACGGATGCGGTCAATGAAAGTGCGAAATCCGTCATGGTCAGCGCACTGGCATTCTTCGCTTCGACATTCGGTGTCGGCATGTACTCCAACATCGATATGATCAGCTCATTATGCACATTGATGTCCAGAGGCGCTCTGATCTCAATGCTGTGCGTATTGCTGGTGCTGCCCTCAGTGCTGGTGGCTTTTGACGGAATCATTACGAAAACTACGCTTGCGCAAAAAGTTTAAGGGAGGAAACAGATCATGAAAAAATATATCGGATCTTTGCTTGCGTGCTGTATGATCGCTGCAGTCCCTGATGTGACAGCGGTACATGCGGAAGAAACAACAGGCGAAACAGAAAAGAATGAAACAGTATATATCGTCACCGATGCATCCGGAAAACCGGATGACGTGGTTGTCAGCGAATGGCTGAAAAATGTGAAGAAAGCGGATGTGCTCAAAGATGTCACATCGCTTGAGAATATTGAAAATGTGAGCGGTGAGGAAACCTTCAGTCAGAATGGTGAAGAGCTGACATGGCAGAGCAATGGCAATGATATCTATTATCAGGGCACAACCGATGAAGAGCTTCCGGTTGCTGTCAATGTCAGCTATGAACTGGACGGAAAGACAGTCACTCCCGAAGAAATCAAAGGAAAGAGCGGTCATGTGAAAATCCGCTTTGACTATGAAAACAGAACAGACACAACCGTCACTCTGCATGGAAAACAGATTCAGACAAAGATGCCCTTCGCAGTCATCAGCGGCATGCAGATGCCGGCGGAACATTTCTCTGAGATCACTGTCACAAACGGAAAAGTGATCAATGACGGAAAGAATTCGTATGTCATTGGCATGGCATTCCCCGGTCTGCTTGACGCATTGGCGCTTTCTGAAAATGATGAGCTTTATAAAAAGCTCGAAGACATCGATATCCCCGAATCCATCGAAGTGGAGGCGGACGCAAAGGATTTCGATCTCTCACTGATCATGAGTATGGCCACCAGCGATATCAGTTCCCTTTACGAAGGAAATCAGCTGGACACCTCGTTCACAGGAGATATCAGAAAGCTTTCTGATGCCACGGATCAGCTGGTGAACGGCACAAAGCAGCTCAAGGATGGCAGCACCGCCCTCAAAGACGGTTCCGGCGCACTTCTTAAAGGCACCGGCACATTGAAAGCAGGAACACTTTCACTGAAAGACGGCCTTCTCGCCATCAATAACGGTTCATTGACTCTCAAAGACGGCACAGCTTCTCTTTCCGCCGGTGCAGGCACACTGAAAGACGGTACTGCACAGTTTGAAACAGGAATCAGCGGTGCGGCTGACGGAATTACCCGTCTCAAGAGCGGCAGTGATTCATTGAAAGACGGAACTTCCTCACTCAAATCAGGTGCCGAAGAACTCTCAGCCGGTTCAGAATCCGTTGATGCAGGAGCGAAACAGCTTTCCGAAGGAACCGGCGCACTCAGTGAAAACAGTGCGAAACTGCATGAGGGTGCCGAAAGTCTTTCCGCCGGTGCGGATTCCATGGCAGCGGGAATTGAAAAGCTTTCGGGCGGTATTTCACAGGTGGATAACGGCCTTGCCCAGGTGCAGAGCGGAGCCGGTGAATTCAGTGAAAAACTGAGCGGCGGCATTGATCAGCTGAGCGCAGGTATCTCTGATGCGGGTACAGGTGCAGCACAGATCAAGGCAGGTCTTGATAATGCATATACAGGTGCGGAAAATCTTGAAACAAATCTGACAAATCTTTCTGCCGGAACCCAGGCTCTGAGCCAGACAATGAGCGACAATTCATCCGCGCTCAGCACAGCGGCTATGGCAGATACAGCAGATCTGGGCGAAGCGAAAACACAGATCGCAGCTGCCAGAGAAAGCATTGAGGCACTTGTAAGTGCAGGCACACTGACAAGGGAACAGGCTGACACAATCCTGGCATCACTCAATGGAGCAGACGGCAGTCTTGATCATGCGTCTGCAGTGAATACAGCTTCATCCCAGAGTATCGCAAATGCGATGAGCGGCTTTGTTTCCGCGGCAGCTGAAATCAATACCGGAGCTTCACAGCTGAGCAGCGGAGCCGGTGATCTCAAGGCAGGCATTTCAACTCTGAGCACAGGTATGGATTCACTTTCAGCAGGTATCGGTGCACTGTCACAGGGTGCAGAATCGATGAAAGCTTCCGCCGGTGAAGGACTGACACAGCTTACCAATGGCCTTGATCAATTGAAACAGGGAACCGCCTCACTCAATGATGAGGAAAGCGGAGTCGGTTTATTGAAGAACGGTGCGGCACAGCTGCAGGCCGGCACCAAAGAGATGGCGGCCGGAACAGAAAAACTCTCCGCAGGTGCAGGCGCACTGGACGAAGGCGCGAAACAGCTGGCAGCCGGTACCGGTTCTCTGAACGAAGGCGCAAAGAGTCTTTCCGCAGGTGCGCAGGCGCTTGACGAAGGAGCCGGTGCGCTGAACAGCGGCATCGGTGAACTCGATGCCAACACAGGTAAACTGACAGCAGGTGCACAATCCCTTTCCGCAGGAGCTGTACAGCTCGCCGATGGCGCGGATGCCGTGGCTGAAGGCGCAAAGAGCCTTTCCGAAGGAATCAGCCAGGCTTATAATGGCGCGGATGCACTGAATAAAGGTGCTGAAAGCCTCTATGACGGAGCGGACAAACTGGATCAGGGCATCGGCACACTCGATGAAGGTGTGAGCACGTTATTGAGCGGTATGGAACAGTTCAAGGCGGAAGGCATCGACAGACTCACTGAAATATTCGGTGATGAAATGGATGATGTGATTGAAAGACTGCATCTGATCGCAGACGGTGAAAACACATATACAAACTTCGCCGGTGCGGATGATGACGCTAAGACATCCACAAAATTCATCTTCAAGATGGAATTCTGAGAAAAAAAGGAATCTTAAGCATCTCAGAAACAGATCTTTACGCATTTTCGGATGCGGATATGAAAAATACGAATGAAAGCACGGAATCAACCTGATCAGATGGCTAATCCGGCCGGTCAGGGATGGCACCATCCGTGTTTTTCATTTTCACGGTGTATTTGTTTTATCAAACCAGCAAGAAGACCCCATCCATAGCTGACAAGCTTGGGTGGAGATGAATTGCGCCTTATAAATCTTTCAGCGAATTTCAACTGAGCGTAAGATGATACATAGTGCGATTCGCTTGCAATTGTTGTCGCATGTAGCTGGCTGTCAAGCGACGCATGAGGTATAATAGTGGTAAAGGATAACCATATGTACTCCGTTACCAAGTACCGCATCAGAAAGTCTCAGTATCCCGATCTCTTTGAATACTGTTCTCTCATGTCCGCAAGATGTAAGGATTTGAGAAATGTGGCTCTTTTCAGATTGCGTCAATGGTTCACTGCTTTTAAATCTGATCATATTCACCCTTGGTCCTGAAGGTTCATGCAGAAAGAAATCAATACACATTTTGTGCCGGAATCAAAGAAAAAAGCCTGAAAGTAATCGGAACCGGCAGTACACAGCTGCTTTCCACGGAAGTCATGAAAGGCACATTCACGGGATGTTTCTTCGGAATGTTTGCCAAAGGAAATGTCAAAGCATGTTTCCCGTATTTTATACTCAGTGAATCAGAAGAACAGAAAGAAAAAAACCGTGCCGAAGCACAGCGGGAATATCCTGTCTGACTCCGGATCATACGGTTTTCATCGCCGCGTACATCTGTATGCGGCTTTTTAAATCTCAGGTGCAGCGGTTTGCGCTGCGGGTACTTCAAATTCTTTCATCCCGAAGCTGAATTCCGGGTTCACCCGGAGACCTTCGGCAGCTTTGCGATGGACTCGGCGAGTTCTTCATCACTCGGGATGTAGTTTGTCATTTCACCGCTGTGGAATTTTTCATATGCAACCATGTCGAAGTAGCCGGTTCCCGTCAGACCGAAGAGGATTGTTTTTTCTTCACCGCTTTCACGGCAGGCAATCGCTTCATCAATCGCAGCTCTGATTGCATGGGAGCTTTCCGGTGCCGGCAGGATGCCCTCACAGCGTGCAAAGTATTCGGCTGCTTCAAAGACATCTGTCTGCTTAACCGAACGTGCTTCCATGTAACCGTCATGATACAGCTGGGAAAGAACAGGGCTCATACCGTGGAAGCGCAGTCCGCCGGCATGGTTGGGTGCGGGGATGTAACTGGAGCCAATGGTATACATCTTTGCCAGAGGGCAGATCATTCCTGTATCGCAGAAATCATATGCGAATGTTCCGCGGGTGAAGCTTGGACAGGATGCAGGCTCGACCGCAATGAAATGGTAATCTGCTTCGCCTCTGAGTTTTTCTCCCATAAACGGAGCGATCAGTCCGCCGAGGTTGGAGCCGCCGCCGGCACAGCCGATGATGATATCCGGCTTGATTCCGTATTTTTCCATAGCTGCTTTAGTTTCAAGACCGATGACGGACTGATGCAGAAGCACCTGGTTCAAAACGCTGCCCAGAACATATCTGTATCCTTCATGTGTTACGGCATCTTCAACAGCTTCCGAAATCGCACAGCCAAGACTTCCCGTCGTGCCGGGATGTTCGGCAAGAATCTTTCTGCCGACCTCCGTATTCATCGAAGGGGAAGGGGTCACCGATGCACCGTATGTGCGCATGACTTCACGGCGGAACGGTTTCTGTTCATAGGAAACCTTGACCATGTATACGCGGCAGTCAAGACCGAGATATGCGCATGCCATGGAGAGGGCTGTTCCCCATTGTCCGGCACCGGTTTCGGTTGTAACGCCTTTGAGCCCCTGCTTTTTTGCATAATATGCCTGGGCAATTGCGGAGTTGAGCTTATGGCTGCCGGAAGTGTTGTTTCCTTCAAATTTGTAATAAATCTTAGCAGGTGTCTTCAGCTTTTCTTCCAGGCAGTATGCACGAACCAACGGTGCAGGTCTGTACATTTTATAGAAATCACGGATTTCCTGAGGGATTTCAATATATGCGGTTGTTTCATCAAGTTCCTGTGCGACAAGATCGCTGCAGAATACGGCACTGAGTTCTTCGGCAGTCATCGGTTTGCCGGTTCCCGGATTCAGAAGGGGAGCAGGCTTGTTGATCATGTCTGCTCTGAGGTTGTACCAGGGTTTCGGAAGTTCTGTTTCTTCGAGGTAGATTTTGTACGGAGTGTCTGTCATGTCTGTTTCCTCCTTATTTCCCGGGAATGAAAAAGTCCCATCCCCGCAAATGCTGGGACAGGACTGAATCCTGCGGTGCCACCCGGCTTGACGTCAAAACGTCCTCTCTTGCATACATTCATATGCAGGCTTTTTGATTACGGAGCGGCCGGCTCCGGCTTCCCTACTGTTCATGTTCAGGTTGCCCTCGGAAGTCCATTCGGTCTGCCGTTTCATGCTGCTATTCCACCCTAAGCAGCTCTCTCGTATGATCGGTTTCAGACTTACTTACTCTTCGTCATCGGTTTGATTGAATTCATTTTTGCATAAGTGAATTGTGACGTCAACCGAAATGTTAAGTGCTTACAGAAAATATTCGATCGGTATTTACATAGATGAAAATGTTTACATCGATGCAGAGCTGCTGAAATATGGATTAAGAAAAACCAATTCATTCAAAAGCTGCAGATTATGCTTAAAATCAGCAGTGAATCACCACGCCCAATTACTTCGAAATATGGACGTGGCTTCTGAGAGTTTGATCAGCTTACGTCTTTCAAACTGTATGTAATGATACATACAGCCTGTCTCGCCGCTCAGGACCACTGATTTGCTGTGAATATCCGCTTCCTTTTTTCGCTGTTTGCAGGCATGAACACATTTTAAGGCACATCATGAAATGAATCCGGAGCGGAAGTTAAGGCGTGATACTTGAAATCACAGCCGCAGCCTTTACAATGAATGCAACTGAGGAGGACAGATATGAATAATACATTCTGCGGAGAAGAACTCGGCAAGTTCGGGTTCGGACTGATGAGACTGCCAAGAAACGAGGACGGAACAATCAACACCGATGAAACAGCGGAAATGACTGACCGTTTTCTTGATGCGGGTCTGAAGTATTTCGATACAGCTTATGTTTATGAGGGAAGTGAAGCGGCGGCCAAAATTGCCCTGATTGACCGTCATCCCCGTGACAGTTTCTTCATCACATCCAAGCTCAATGCCAATGCCGCAAAGGATGAGGCAGACGCCAAGAATCAAATCAATGTTTCCCTGGAAAGAATGGGAACGGATTACATTGATTTCTATCTTCTCCACGCGCTTTCCAAGAAGAATATCGACAAATATGAAAACTACGGATGCTGGGAATATGTGAAACAGCTGAAGGAACAGGGAAAGATCAGACATTACGGTTTCTCTTTCCATGATTCAGCAGAGCTGCTTGATGAAATCCTGACAAAGCATCCCGATGCGGAATTTGTTCAGCTGCAGATCAACTATGTGGACTGGGAAGATCCGATCGTTGAAAGCAGAAAATGCTATGAGGTTGCGACGAAGCACGGCAAGCCGATCGTTGTCATGGAACCGGTCAAGGGAGGCACTCTCGCCAATCCGCCGGCATCTGTAATGGATGTTCTGGCAAAGGGAAACCCGGATGCCAGCCCGGCTTCCTGGGCAATCCGTTTCGTGGCAAGCCTTGAAAACGTGAAGATCGTTCTTTCCGGTATGTCCAATCTGGCCCAGATGGAAGACAACCTTTCTTATATGAAAGATTTCAAACCGCTGAATGAGGATGAACAGAAGGTGATCGCCGATGCCCAGGCAGCCTTTAAGGAAATCCCGCAGATCCCCTGCACGGCATGCCATTACTGCACAGGCGGATGCCCGATGCAGATCAACATTCCCGAACTGTTCAGAATCATGAACAGGGATATGCTGTTCGGTAATCACGCTGATTCCAAGAGACGTTATGCAAATGCGACCAAGGACGGCGGACTGGCAAGCTCCTGCATCGGCTGCCTGCAGTGTGAAGGCGAATGCCCGCAGCACATCGAAATCACAGCCCGGCTTCGTGAAATCGCTGAAGCTTTCGAGTAAGGAAACTCATATCATAACATTGAACAAGCTCCATTGATTGAAAACAATAAGCGCAGATTCCGGTCTGCCTTTTTGTTTGCTTCAGTGATTGTCGGTGAAATCCGGCATTCTCCTTATTTTTATCAGAAGGAAATTTCTGCCATGTGAATGCGAATCAGACACTCTTTCAATATGTATGATTTCTTCCGTACCGAAGCTTACGGGCAGACCGGTTTTTTGTGAAATAATTAATAATCGGTGGTCACAGATGATTATCAGGTAGTAAAATATACTATAGTTTATGCTCACAGTTTAGGAAGGAGACTGAAACATAATGACAAATATTGATGAGCGGATCTGTATTATCGGAGGCGGACCCGCGGGTATTTCTGCGGCCATGTACCTGCAGTTCAAGGGATACAGAAACTATCGTATCTACGAAAAGCTGAACAAGGTCGGCGGAAAGAGTTATTCCCCGAAGATCATGGTCAACGGCGAAGAGCGCAGTTTTGAAACCGGAGCGATCATGGGCGCGATTACTTATCACGCAGTCCATGAGGTTGAAAAATTCGGCGGCGTCGGACACTATGACGGACCGAACATGAGACGTATGTACCGCGATTCCAGCGGTCAGGAAATCTATCCTTTTGACATCAAGAAGAATCCGTCTTTGAAAAAGACAAAGGATCTGATCAAGCTCAAGCAGCAGATGAAGAAACTGGTTGAGATCATGAACACCAAATACAAGGGATATGACTGCTACGGACACCGCGGAATTGCCCAGGGAAGATACCAGGGACTCTCCAAGGGACTGGATGATGCATTGCTGCAGATTGAAGGCGTCAACCCGAATCTGAAAGATCTTGCGCTTCCGTTCAGCGAGTTCTGCAAACTCAACGGCGTTGAGGAAGTCATGAAGATCTGGATCGGCCCGTATACTTCCTTCGGCTATGGTTTCTTTGATGAGATTCCGGCTGCCTATGTCATGAAGTATCTGGATACAACCACAGCGATTGAATTCGTGAATATGCGCCTCTGGACATGGAAGGACGGAACCCAGTCCATCTATGAGGCAGCCAACAAAAAGCTGCTCAACCCGGCAATCCTGAACACAGAGGTTGTCAAGGTTGAAAGACCGGCGGAAGGCGAAGAGGGAACCATCAAGGTTACACTCAAAGATGCAAACGGCGAAAGAGTCGAGGAATTCGACAAGCTGATCGTCACCACACCGCTTGACTGGTTCGCAAACTATGCGGATGCCCGTGAAGAGGAGAAGGAACTGTTCTCGAAGATCATCCATGAGAAGTATGTCGACTTCATCGCAACATTTGAAAAGAATGAAGGACCGACCATCAGCGGATACATCTTTGACAATATGGTTCCGGAAAGACTCGGCCATGCAATGGTTTACTACCACCGCTGGGAAGATCTCGGCGGCGACTGCCCGTGCGTTGTCTATGCGCTGAGAAACCATATGGGATCCAAGGATGCGGATTATGACTATACCATCAATGCCATGCTCGATGACATGCGCTTATGCGGCTTCAAAGTGAAGGAACGTCTGTATGAGCAGGAAACATATTATTGCCCGCATGTTTCCCCGGAAGACTACGCAGCCGGATGGTATGACAGACTGGAAGAGATGCAGGGAAAGCAGAACACCTACTATGCCGGTGAAATCATCAGCTTCGGTGATATGGAAGACACCTGCGCCGCTTCGAGAGACCTGATCGGAAGATTCTTCTGATCACTTGAATGGAGGACACATTAATGAAAGACCAGCTGAACCGGATGGTCAACGACCGTGATTTCAGACAGGCTGCTGACTACAAGGCAGCCGATCCTGAAAAGGAAAAACTGATTCTGAAGCTCGGTACAATGATCACCGACCGGTATCTTGTGAAATACACAAATACCATGAAAACCGATGATCCGGAGTATTGGGCTCTGGATGCGGTTCTGACCAAGGAGGAGGCAAAGTTCCTTCTCAACTTCAAGAAGACCCGTGTGAGCTATGACCTTGAAAAGCTCGCGGAGATGAACCAGATGAGTGTCGAAGAGACAAAGAAGATGGTTGATCATCTGTTATGGGTCGGCGTTCTTGAAATGAACCGTGAGAATGAGGATCATCACAAGCAGTACAATGTGCCGATCTTCGTGCCCGGCTCTGCCGAGTTCATGATGATGAATGACAAGCTCACCGATGAGCATCCCGAGATTGCCACATTCTTCAACCTGATGACACAGATGCCTCTGGAAGGCGTCACCCCGATGATTCCGCTCGGCGGCGATGGCGTCGGCATGCATGTCATCCCGGTTGAAAAGGCGATTGAACATGAGAACACATCCGTTCCGGTGGAACATATCTCCCACTGGTTAAGCAAGTATGACAAGTATTCCGTCGGCCAGTGCACCTGCCGCAAACAGCAGGAAATGCGCGGCGAGGGAAGCGGCGAAGTCAACGGTGAATTCTGCGTCGGTGTCGGCGACATGGCTGAATACTGCGTGGACCGCGGCATGGGACGCTATATCTCCTATGAGGAAGCTCTTGAAATCTTTGAGCGTGCGGAACGTCATGGCTTTGTTCATCAGATTACTAACATTGACGGTGAAAACAAGATTGTCGGTATCTGCAACTGCGCACCCGGCGTATGCAACGCGATCCGTACTTCCCAGCTTTACAACACTCCCAACATGTCCAGAAGCGCATACCGTGCCCATGTCGAAGCGGAAAAGTGCGTAGCCTGCGGCAAGTGCGTGGAAGTCTGCCCGGTCGGCGCTGCGAAACTCGGCCAGAAGCTCTGCACAGTCCATGGCGAAGTGGAATATCCGCTGAGCGAACTGCCGGATGGAAAGGCATGGGGACCGCACAAGTGGAATGTCAACTACCGCGAAGATGCGAAGATCAACTGCTATGACACAGGAACCGCACCATGCAAGACCGCATGTCCGGCTCACCTGGCTGTACAGGGCTATGTGAAGATGGCTAAAGAAGGCCGTTACATGGATGCCCTGAAGCTGATCAAGCAGGACAACCCGTTCCCGGCAGTATGCGGCGCCATCTGCAACCGCAGATGTGAAGACGCCTGCACACGCGGCATGATCGATGATCCGATCGCCATTGATGAAATCAAGAAGTTCATCGCTGCCCAGGAACTCAAGGCTGAAAACCGCTACATCCCCGTCTGTGAAAATGATGAGGGCAAGATGTGGGGTGCAGACTATAAGATGGCAGTCATCGGTGCCGGTCCTGCCGGCATGAGCGCCGCTTATTATCTGCGTTCCAAAGGCTATGATGTCACTGTCTTCGAAAAAGAGGAAAAACCCGGCGGAATGTTAACCCTTGGTATTCCTTCCTTCCGTCTGGAAAAGGATGTTCTGGAAGCAGAAATCGATGTGCTGAAAGAAATGGGCGTTGAATTCAGATGCGGCGTTGAAATCGGCAAGGATGTCACCATCCCCGAACTGCGTGAGCAGGGCTACAAGGCATTCTACCTGGCCATCGGTCTTCAGGGCGGCCGCAAGGCTAATGTGCCCGGTGAAGATGCCGAAGGCGTTGAATCCGGTGTCTCCTTCCTCAAGAAGGTTTCCCTCAACCATGAGCTGCGCCTGAGTGGCGATGTGGTTGTGGTCGGCGGCGGCAATGTCGCGGTTGACGTTGCCCGTACGGCAATCCGCACAACAGACGGCAAAGTCACCATGCTGTGCCTGGAAGGCTCTGATGAGATGCCCGCTGCCCGCGATGAAGTCGATGAGGCAAAGGCGGAAGGCATTGAAATCCTCAATGGCTGGGGACCGAAGGAAATCCTCACCGAAAACGGCAAGGCAAAAGCGGTTGTCTTCAAGAAGTGCACCCGCGTCTATGATGAGAACCACAGATTCGCTCCGGAATATGATGAGAATGAGACAATCACCGTCGATGCGGAAAATGTCCTGATGGCAATCGGACAGTCCGCAGTATGGGGAGATCTGCTCAAGGGCACAGCCGTTGAACTCAACCCCAACGGAACCGTCCGTCATGATCCCATCACATTCGCGACCGGCGAAAAGGATATCTTCACCGGCGGAGATATCGCCCATGGTGCGAAGTTTGCGATCGATGCGATTGCCGATGGCAGACAGGGCTGCGAGTCCATGCACAGATCCGTGCATAAGGGACATACCCTGACCATCGCAAGAGATCTCAGACAGTTTATTGAACTCAACAAGGATGAGGTTGTCATCCACGGTTATGACAATGCCGGCAGACAGGTTCCGGGCCATGTCAAAGTGAATCCGAGAACTTCCTTCTCCGACAACAGACTGCCGTTCACCGAACAGCAGGTGAAGACAGAGGCTTCCAGATGCCTCTCCTGCGGACGTTCTGTCGTTGATCTGAACCGCTGCATCGGCTGCGGTCTTTGCACAACGAGATGCGAATTTGATGCGATCCATCTGGAAAGAGATCTGCCCGGCGCATCGAAGATGGTCAGATGCGAGGACAAGTTCGGCTATGTCGGTGCTTACGCGGCAGTGCGCGGCGCAAAGATCGCGGCCAATGCGCTCAAAGACGGCATCAATATCATCCGCAAAAAGAAATAAGACCGTAAGAATCATCTGATTCTCAAAGAACATGAAAAGATGGCACAGCCCGCAATAACGGACATGCCATCTTTTTTCGTTCGATATGTTCAGTCAGATTCAGTCGGATTTCAGTTTTTTGTGAATGCCTTCAATAACAAGCTCAATGCCATACAGGAAACAGATCATATCATCAAGCAGGTGCGGGCTGTTGGAATGGGCGGCGCTGGGCAATAGAATCACATGATCAGCCAGTGATTTGATGGAAGCGTTGGTGTTCATTGTGAACAGGATCACACCGACTCGCCGCGAACGGAAGCGCTCCAGATCTTCCGCCAGTGTTTTCTGTCCTGAAATGGAGAAGACGATGACCGTGTCGCCGGGACCGAAGACATTGGAAAAGGGAGTGAATTCGCTTGATACACCGACAAAGCTCGCATCAATCCGGCTGCGTAAGAGCCGGAAAGCCATCTGCCGGGCAGAGTAGCCGGAATGGTCAATGCCATAACAGAGAACGCGCTTTGAATGAACGATGAGATCGCTGACTGCGGCGATTGTGTTCATGTCCGCTTTCTCCTGCAGCTCCATCAGACATGATCTGTAAATATCCAGCGCGCAGCTGCCGCCTGATATGGTCTGAGGCGGCGCATTTTCCAGTTCGCTCAGGACTGCCCTTTGAAAATCCGCGTATCCGGTAAAACCGAGTTTCTGGCAGAAGCGGATCACCGCGCTGCGCGACACATTGCATGTTTCGGCGATGTTCATTGCATTGTATCTCTGCAGATCAAGAGGGTAGTTCAGAACATGGTCTGCGAGTCTGCGCTCATTTTTGGAAAAGTCAGGCAGCAATGCCCGGATGTTTTCAAGAATTGACATATGATTCACCTGTTTGATGTATTAATCATAAATCAAATCTGCAAAAAAAGATCAAAAACAGAACAAATGTTCAAAATTGAACACATAAAATGATCTGAATTCGCTAAATTGTTCAAAAATGATCATTTTCTTCTGCTTTGGTGTTGCAAAACTGAACACAGCGTATTATACTGCAGCTGTGGATGAATTCTCACGAAAGAGAGGAAAGGGGTATTCAATGAAAAGCGAATCCATAAACAACTGGGTACAGGAAAAACTGATGCCGGCCATCTCCGCATTTACCAACCTCAAATTTGTCAAGTGCATGCAGGAAGGTGTCGTCGCATGTATGAACGCAACCATGATCGGTTCCATCTTCATGCTGCTGATGATCCCTCCGTTCCCCGCAACCGCTTCCGGCGGTATCGTTGACGCCTGGAGAGCTTTCGCAGCTGCCAACCAGGCATGGCTCAACATGGGCTATCAGATCGGTCTCAACGCAGCAGGTTTCTATATCGTAATCGGTATGGTTCACGCTGTGTGCAAACATGATAATGCACCGATCGTCAACAACATGGTCCTCGCAGTATTCTCTTATATCTGCATGCAGTGCGCATTCCTCGAAGGCGGTGGCCTTGACATCGGTTTCTGGGGTGCCAAGGGTATGATGGCTGCTCTGATCATCGGCTATTGCGTACCTGAGCTGAATATCTGGTTCAAGAAGCACGGTATCAAAATCAGGATGCCTGATTCCGTTCCTCCGTTCATCTCCAATCAGCTGGAAGAAATGTTCTCCTCCGTCGGCACTGTCGCAGTTGTCTTCGCAGTCAAGCTGATTTTCGCTCATTTCAATACAACTCTCGGCGCATTCGTCAACGGTCTGTTTGCTCCGCTGTTCAGCGCAACCGATTCCCTGACCGCTGTTCTGATCTACTGCATTCTCGTCCGTATTCTCTGGTTCTTCGGTCTGCACGGCAACAACATCGCCGGTGCGGTCGTCAATGTTGTTCTGGCTCAGAACTTCGTTGCCAACGCTGAAGCAGTCGCAGCCGGCGGCAAGCCGACCTTCATCTTCAACACCGCATTCCAGAACTGGACAACACAGGGTATTCTCTTCATTGTCATCGCGGTCATTCTTGTCGCCAAGTCCGAGCAGCTCAAGGCGGTTTCCAAGGTTTCCCTGGCACCGGCGCTGTTCAATATCGGTGAGCCGACCACATTCGGTCTGCCGCTGATCCTGAACTTCGACATCTTCGTTCCTTACCTGATCGTCTTCGCGCTCAACGGTGCGATTCCGTTCCTGGCCTGCAAGTGGGGACTCATGAACATTCCGTATGTTGATGTACCGTTCACCGTTCCGGCAATCATCAAGGTCTTCTTACAGACAATGGACTTCCGCGCAATCCTCGTTTACCTTGTCAACGCGGTATTGTGTGTACTGATCATGATTCCGGCAATCAGAAAGTACGACAGAAAGCTTCTTGCCCAGGAACAGGCAGACGCTTCCGCAAACTGATAGAATAAAGGAAGAAAACTATGAACCTGCTGATCATCGGTCTTAAAATCTTATTGGTTGTGAGCTGGGTGCTCATGGTGAAAAACGTTCTCAGACTGTATCATGAGGATACAGGCGTGAAGCTGAGATTCGACTGGCTTTCCATGCTGAATATCTCCGGAACAGTCGGACTGACGCTGGTGTCGCTGTTTGCGGCGATTGACAGCTCGGTCTATGTGTTCACCGCATGCCTGGTTGCCATCACCATCGCAATGGTATGGTTCCTGAATGTGAGACTGATGATCGCAGGCGATCATAAAGCACTGCTCGGTCTGAAACTGATCGAGCTCAAAGACATCCGCAGCGTTTCCGCAAAATTCATGACATTGTACGTTGAAACAAAAACTGAAACAATCAGACTGTATGCGCCTGTGACGGAAAGATCTGTCACCATGCAGCTGTACGACGCTTCCAAGGGAAGGAGAAAAAAAGCATGAGAACAATCATGGTTATGTTTGATACACTGACCCGCAAATATCTTTCAAACTATGGAAATGACTGGGTCAGCACACCGAATTTCGACCGTCTGAGAGAACACTGCACAACGTTTAATCAGTTCTACTCGGGCTCGCTTCCCTGCATGCCGGCAAGAAGAGAACTTCATACCGGAAAGTATAACTTCCTTCACCGCGGCTGGGGACCGCTGGAACCGTTTGACAGATCCGTGTATGAGATCCTTGCCAAAAACGGAATCTATACCCATCTGATCACGGACCACTCCCACTATTGGGAGGATGGCGGCGCGACATATCATAACCGCTACTCCTCATGGGAAGGTTTCCGCGGACAGGAAGGCGACCGCTATGTGGCAAGGGATGTGCCCGCTGACATGCCTGAGCATACCCATCCGCTCAACAAGCAGGGCATTTCGGTTGTTCAGCATTACCGCAACCGGACCAGACAGCAGACACAGGCGGAAATGTCCAGTGTCAGAACTTTTGAGGCAGGACTGAACTTCCTGGGTGAGCACCGGGATCTGGATAACTGGTTTGTGCAGATTGAGGCGTTTGATCCGCATGAGCCGTTCTATGTGCCGCAAAAATTCAGAAAGATGTACGGCCTTCCGGAAGATGAGACACTCTTCTGGCCGCGCTACGGCTCATTGCCGCAGAAATACAAGGATGACATGGAATACTGCCATAAGGAATACGCCGCTCTGATCAGCATGTGCGACGAAAGCCTGGGCAAGATTCTTGATTTCATGGATGAGAATGACATGTGGAAGGATACCGCTCTGATTGTCAACACAGACCATGGCTTCCTGCTTGGCGAACATGAATACCTCGGCAAGAATTTCCCGCCCTGCTATGATGAACTGGTTCATCTGCCGTTCTTCCTCCATGTGCCGGGGCTGGCAGAAGGAGGAGAGTGCGATCATCTGTGCTCAACCGTCGATCTTGCCCCGACGCTGATGGAACTTTATGGATTTGATTCTTCGGCGCTAGGTGAAACAGACGGCAGATCAATCAAGGCGGTTCTCGAAGGCAGAGAGCAGCCCAAAGATCATGTCCTGTTCGGTATTCACGGCAGTTTCACCTGCTGGACAGACGGCCGGTATGTGTATATGAAAACGGGTGATGAGGATCAGAAGGTCTATGAATACACAATGATGCCCACCAACATCCGCGGCTATTTCTCCGAAGTCCAGATGCGCAGTGTTGAGATTGCCAATCCGGGACGTTTCTCAAACGGCCTGCCGGTCATGAAGATGCCGGCGATGATCTATATGCTCGCTGACAAAATGGGCAATCAGCTGTTTGATCTGAATAATGATCCAAATCAGGAAAACAATCTTATCAAAGAAACCGACTGCACACCGTTTGACGAAAAAATGAAGGCGGCTCTTCAGCAGGTGGGTGCGCCAGAAGAAGAATTTGAACGTCTGAAACTTTCATAATATAGAATCAGGGAGGCTGAACGCTTCCCTTTTTTAGTTCTGAGAAAACCCGGACTGATTGAGAAAACGGTTCATTTATAAGGAGACCAGAATGGATTATGTATATGCTCAAGTTGAAAATATCCATACCATCGGTATAGTGGAAACAGTATAATATCCATGAAGTGTGTTAAAAATAAAACGAAGGAGATAATATGATCAGAAATGATGAAGGCGCTGTTGCGCTGAAACACCGCGTTGTGGAAGGTCTGGCCCGTCTGGAATGGAAGGGCGAGCTGACCGACGAAAATAAGGAAGCGCTGGCTTACGAGATTTCACCCGGCCCTCATGCGACGTGGAGATGCTGCGTCTATAAGGAAAGGGAGATTCTCAGATGGAGAATGCGTCTTGGCTCCAATATGGACGCATCTCCTGTGAAACATCCGAACAATATTATTCAGGTCATTGAGCCGGCCTGTGAGGAATGCCCTCTTTCCTCTTACACCGTCACTGACAACTGCCGTCTGTGCCTTGGCAAGGCATGCATGAATTCATGCCGCTTCGGGGCGATTTCAATGGGCGACAACAGAGCGAAGATTGATCCGAACAAATGTAAGGAATGCGGCATGTGTGCCAATGCCTGCCCGTATGGCGCCATTGCCCACCTGATCCGTCCGTGCAAGAGACCGTGCCCGGTGGATGCGATTTCCTATGATGAATACGGCATCTGTGTCATCGATGAGGAAAAGTGCATCCGCTGCGGACAGTGCATTCACTCCTGTCCGTTCGGAGCGATCGGTTCCAAGGTCCATGTGCTGGATGTCATCCGTGCAATCAAAGCCGGAAAAGAAATCTATGCGATGTGCGCACCGGCCATTGAAGGCCAGTATGGCGAAAACATCTCCATGGCTTCCATCCGCGCCGCACTGAAAAAGGTCGGATTCAAGGACATGGTTGAAGTCGGTCTCGGCGGCGATATGACTGCAGCTTATGAATCGGCTGAATGGGCGGAAGCGCTTGAGGAAGGCCGCAAGATGACAACATCATGCTGCCCGGCATTTATCAACCTGCTCATGAAGCATTATCCCGATGTCTTTGAAAAGAATATGTCCAGCATCGTTTCCCCGATGTGTGCTATCTCCAGATTCCTCAAGTCCCAGCATCCGGACTGCGTGACCGTATTCATCGGCCCGTGCATCGCGAAAAAGAGCGAATCCCAGGAAATGGGCATTGAAGGCAATGCGGACTATGTTCTGACATTCGGTGAGATGACATCCCTGCTCAAGTCGAAGGATATCGAACTTGAACCGGTTGAAGAGAATTACCAGGAAGCTTCCGTATACGGCAAGGGCTTCTCCAGCAGCGGCGGTGTCGCAGCGGCGGTTCTTGAATGCATGAAGGAGCGAGGTCAGGATACAGCCAATGTCAAACTGCGCAAGTGCACCGGCGGAAAAGACTGCGTGGTCGGCGTCAAGCTGCTGTCCATGGGCAGACTGCCTGAGGACTTCATCGAAGCGATGATCTGCGAAGGCGGATGTGTCGGCGGACCGTCCAAGCATGCGGCGGAAGCGGAAGTCAAGCGTGCAAGAGTCAAGCTCCTTGGCAATGCGGACAAGCGCGGTATTCTTGAAAACCTTGAAAACTATCCGATGGACGCCTTCTCCATGGTCAGAGGAGAAATGCATCCGAAGGGAAAGTAAGATCTCATTAAGCATATCTGTCACAGACGGATATGCTTTTTTCGTGAGACAAAAAGATAAATTAATATCTCAACGATGGATATTCTTAAATGAACTAAGATACAATGAGTTCAAGAGAAAACGACGCGTAAATGCGGAAGAACGTATCACCATAAGGAAATCAGCGGCGGATGTTTTTCCGTGCGTCGCTGCCATAAAACGAAAAGGAGGGGATTTTTAATGAACAAAGCATCAATAAGATTTCTGCATGCATTGCCCGTTCTGGCTCTTTGCGTCACCATGAGCATCGGCTGCTCACAGCCTTCAGGCGGCACAGATCCGACACCCGAACCGGAATCAAGCAAAACACCGGAAACACCGGAAGAGGAAACCGTTTATACAATTGACAACATCCGTGATTATGTGGTCGGTGTCAATGAACCGGTGGAACTGGCAGACGGCACAAAACAGCCGCTGATCAACTTTGACAATGCGGCCACAACACCGCCGATGCAGCCGGTTGCGGATGCGGTGGAACAGGAAATGAAAATGTACGGATCGATCGGACGCGGCTTCTCCGCCAAATCCAATCACTCCACCGATATTTATATGGAAACACGTCAGCGGGTCATGAAATTTGTCAATGCGGATCCGGACATCAACACATGTTTCTATGTCAACTCCACAACCGACGGTCTTAACAAACTGGCAAGCGCGCTGGTTGAGAGCAAGGACGATCTGGTTCTGGCAACCCGCATGGAACATCATGCCAACGATCTGCCCTGGCGTGAGCGCTGCAATGTGATCTATGCCGAGGTCGATGAACAGGGACGTGTCATCTATGATGATATCGAAAGACTTCTGACAGAAAATGAAGGCAAGGTCAAATATGTCTGTGTGACAGCTGCTTCCAACGTCACCGGTTATATCACCGATGTGCACAGAGTAGCCAAGATGGCTCATGCGCATGGCGCGATGATCATTGTCGATGGTGCCCAGATTGTCGCTCACAGACAGTTCTCCATGAAGGGCGAAACACCGGAGGAGGACATTGACTTCTTCGTCTTCTCCGCGCATAAGATGTATTCTCCGTACGGCGGCGGCGCCGTGATCGGACCGTGGGATATTCTTGACAAGCACATGCCTGAATTCTATGGCGGCGGTATTGTCAGAATCGTTACCGACAGTTCTGTTTCCTATAAATCCTCGCCTGAGTCCTATGAGGCGGGCTCTCCCAACTATGCGGGCGTGGTCGGTATGTCAAAGGCCATGGATGTGCTGGAACAGGTCGGCTTTGATGCGATTGCCGAACATGAAAAGAAGCTCAATACCAGACTGATTGAAGGCCTGAAGAAATTTGACAATGTCATCATCTACGGTGATTATGAAAACCTCGATGACAGAGTGGGTGTTGTCTCCTTCAACTTCACTGATATCAACTCCTATATCATTGCCCTCAACCTGGCTGATAAGGGTGTTGCCACAAGACGCGGCGCCTTCTGCGCACATCCTTATGTATGGCGTCTGATGGGTATCTCCGAAGAGGAGGCAAAGACATTTGAAAACTGCATCGACATGAAGACACCGGGTATGATCCGGGTCAGCTTCGGTATTTACAACACCGAAGAGGAAGTCGACAAGTTCCTCGAAATTCTCGGACAGCTCATTGATGAGTCCAGGGAACAGACGAAACTGACGGCGGATGCGGTGCCGGGTTATTGATATTCAATCAGAAAAATCAACTGAAGCTCTGCTTAGTGGCAGGGCTTTTTTCATTGAAAATGAAAAGTCCCGCTTCTTCTGCGGGACATTAATGAAACGGATTATTCAACGCTGACAAGCTCAATGGTGAAGTTGAGTTCCTTGCCGGCCATTTCGTGGTTGGCATCAAGAGTGATGTTTTTGTCATCCTTGGCTGTGACCTTGACCGGGAAACGTCTGCCCATCTGATCGGAAACCATGACTCTCTGACCGACTTCCAGATTTTCAGAGCCGGGCAGGGCTGCGATTTCAATTTCCATGACGGCTGCCGGGTTGGTATATCCATAGGCTTCTTCCGGCATCAGATGAACATCTTTGATTTCACCGGGCTCCATGTCTGCGACTGCCTTATCGAAGCCGAAGATCATCATGCCTGCACCGCAGATGAATTCCAGCGGCTGACCGCGGTCATAGGAGGAATCGAACTGGCTTCCGTCATTGAGGGTTCCTCTGTAATGAACGGTGCACTTGCGGCCGACATTCTTTCCGTCAATCTGAGGAGCGGAATGACATCCGCTGCATCCGCCGCATCCTTCCTCATCATGGCATCCGCCGCATTCATGACCTTCCTCATGTTCGTGTTCATGATCATGATGATCACAAAGGGCATCAGATCCCTTGAGCTCACCCTTGAGCCAGGAGATGACTGCCTCATCGACATCGCCTTGTGCACCGGCGCATACTTCGATGCCTGCTTCCGCAAGAGCTGCCTGTGCACCGGCGCCAAGACCGCCGCAGATCAGCACGTCAATGTCATGCTCTGCGAGAAGTCCGGCCAGGGCTTCATGGCCGACACCGCCGTTTGAGATGACCTCAGAGGAGATGATTTCGTTATTTTCAATATTGAATAATTTAAAATTTTCAGTTCTTCCGAAATGCTGGAATACATTTCCGTTATCATAAGTAACTGCGATTTTCATGTTTTTACCTCATTTCCGCAATGACTATGATACACAATTTTGCATCATTCACAAAGCGGAATCATCATCAGGCGGAACAGTGTGCACGCATGATATCCTGGAAAAAGGAGAATAAAGTACAATGCAATACAGGAATGACAGATACGGCAATCCGCTTTCCGTGCTCGGCTTTGGCTGCATGCGCTTTGCAAAAAAGGGAAATGCGATTGACATGGAACAGGCCGAAAAACAGATCATGGCCGCATATGAGGCGGGAGTGAATTATTTTGAATCAATCTGGTCAGAGCATTCATGTTCAGGGGAAACAGAAAACAGTCCTGATCATCTGTAATGAAAAAATCCTGACTCAGCTCAGGATTTTTTAGTAAATTGTCGGAATGTCTTCTGTACCTACCATCTTCTGGAATTCCTCAAGGTCATTCTCATCCAGAATCAGCATGACCTCATGGAATTCGCCGCCTTTGCGGTCGCGGTAGCCCGCGGTTTTTTCACCGGTGCAGATCGAGGAACGGATGACCGGCTGATGTTTTTCGGGATCATAGCCGGGGATGGTTCTGACCTGTTCGTTTCTGAATTTTGAACGGAAGATATCAAAAATACTCTTTGTGCCGGTCTTCATAAGAGATCCTCCTTTTCTACATTATTGACGCGCTTCTTCTCATTTTTCAAGAGCCGTGAAACAGGCAATGCGATTCATACTATAATGGGAACATGGCAAAGGTTCTCATCGAAGACATCTCATATCTGAATGATCCGCAATGTTTTTCGGAAAATTATGAACGCATGAGCGCATACCGCAAAGGCGCGATTGACGCGATGAAACTGCAGAAGGACCGCATTCTTTCGCTGGGAGCGGGAATTCTTCTGGAAAAAGCATTGAATTCATGCGGTCTCAGCGGGAAATATGCAATTGCTTACGGGAAATACGGTAAGCCTTATTTTCCGGAAATCAGGGATCGGTTCCGCTTCAGCCTTTCCCATTCCGGAACAATGGCCATGTGCGTCTTTTCATCAGACGCAGAAAACAGAACATTCAGCACCGGATGCGATATTCAGGAAAAACGGAAAACGGATCTGAAGATCGCGGAGCGGTTTTTCCATCCTTCGGAATATGAGCTGATCATGAAAGAAGCGGATCATGAAAAGAGAACGGAACTGTTTTACCGCTTATGGACACTCAAGGAAAGCTTTCTCAAAGCATCCGGCACCGGTACCCTGCTGTCCATGAAGGATTTCCGGATTCAATTGAATGCGGATGCGAATCCTTCGGTATGGAAGGGGGATCAGCGGATACCCTTCACATTTGAAGAAATCCGGGATATTCCCGGATACAGCGCATCATACTGCATTGCAGAAGAACATGATCCGCAAGGGATCTGATATATGGAGGCATGATGATTTATACAGTTACATTGAATCCAGCATTGGATTATGTGATCCAGACGGATCATTTCAGACCCGGACAGATCAACCGGAACAAAACTGAAAATATTTATTTCGGAGGCAAGGGCATCAATGTCTCCTGCATTCTCAATGAACTTGATATTGAAAGCACCGCCCTCGGTTTCATTGCCGGCTTTACCGGAAAGGCCTTGAAGGAAGGTCTTGATTCCATGGGAATCCATACGGATTTCACCGAAGTTGAAAACGGCTTTACCAGAATCAATGTCAAACTGAAATCAGATGAAGAGACTGAAATCAACGGCAGGGGCCCGCTGATTGAACCGGCTGATTTTGAATCCTTTCTGCAAAAGATCAGAGCCATTCAGAAAGGGGATATCCTGATTCTTTCCGGCAGTATTCCATCATGCATGCCATCCGATACTTATGAACAGATCATTCAGAACCTTGATCCCGATGTGCGCGTTGTTGCGGATGCGGAAAAGGATCTGCTGCTGAAGATTCTGAAATATCATCCGTTTCTGATCAAACCGAACAATATCGAGCTTGGCGACATGTTCGATACCGTATTGAAAACAGATGATGAAATCATCGCCTGTGCGCGGAAACTCAGACAGCAGGGGGCAGTGAATGTGCTTGTTTCACGGGCGAAGGACGGTGCACTTCTGGTGGATGAGAATGATCAGGTCCATACAATCGGCGTCGCGAAGGGAACGGTTGTGAATTCGGTCGGAGCCGGTGATTCGATGGTGGCCGGATTCCTTGGCGGATATCTGAAAACAGGCGATTATGCATATGCGCTGAAACTTGGCACGGCATGCGGAGGCGCCACGGCTTTCCATTCAGGTCTTGCCACATCAGAACAGATTGAAAAAGTATTGAAATCATTGAAATGAAAAAAATCCTCGTAAGTGAGGATTTTTCATTTGCCTTAGCCTTTGATGGTTTTGAGAACTTCAGCGAGATCCTGCTTCGGGGATTCGTTGAATTTCAGCTCAATGGCATCATTCTCATCATAGCGGGGAATGATATGGAAATGCAGATGGTCAACCGACTGTCCGGCTGCCTCACCGCAGTTTGTCAGAACATTGACACCGTTTGCTTTGGTGTTTTTGACGATCTGAGCAGCCAGTTTTTTCGCAACGGATACACAGGCCAGTACGGATTCCTCATCGGCTTCGATGATATTTCTGACATGTTTTTTCGGCATGACAAGGGTATGGCCGTAAGTCACCTGGGAAATGTCCAGGATGGCAAGAACCTTTTCGTCCTCATAGACGACGGCTGACGGGATCTTATGATCGATGATATCGCAGAAAATGCACATAATGGAACTCCTCCTGTCTGAAATTATAACACTATATTCATCTGCCGATGTATTCGGAAAGCACTGCGGTCAGTATATCCGCAAATGCCATCATCACCGTCTGCGATCCGGCGAACACCTGATTGAGAGGGACTTTGGGCAGTTCGATGGTATGCGTGGCATAGTCGCTCATTTTCGCACGGGCGGCAGGTGTGATCAGCCAGATCTTTTCCGTCTGATCATCCAGCTGGGAAAGGAACTCTTTCTGGTCTGTGATTTCACCCGTGGTGGAAAACATGATGACGGCGGTATGCTCATCAATGATGTAAAGAAGATGCTGGAAATCCAGAACACTCGTACCGCAAAGCGCAGTCAGACCGAGATCAATCAGATTCATGCGCAGCTTTTCAGCGGCGGTTGAAGTTCTGTAACGGCCAAGAATCACCACCCGATCTGCTTCCGTGATGTCTTTGCATAAATGATTCAGTTCCCGGCGGTCCAGTCCGCTCAGGGCTCCGATTGCCTCACTGTACAGGTGCGCCAGGGAGGATACGGTATCCGTTTCGGAAACACGTTTTCCGCTGTTCTGCCGCTGCCAGATCATGATTTCGGAACGGAAATCCTTGTATCCGCTGAAGCCGAGATGCTTGCAGAAGCGCAATACAGCTGCGACAGAGGTGTCCGCCATCATCGCAATCTGCGAGATGGTGAAGCGGGTCACCACGCCCGGATCGTCGATCACAGTCCGGTATACTTTCCTTTCCGCATCGGTCAGCTCATTCTCATAACCGATGGTTTTCTGAATAATGTCCATATTTGTCACCTGTAAACAATTATAAAGCAAGCAGATGATTGAAACAGCTATAACGCAATGTTAAAATTATCATCGCAAATGCACACAGGTGATAAAAATATCACGGAGGGGAAATGAAAAATTTTGCAAAAATTGCGCTGGCCGGCATGATGGCACTGTCCATGGCAGCCTGCGGCACATCCGGAACATCTCCGGACTCTTCATCCGGTGCGCTGTTCAAGGCAGGCACCTACGAGGCGGAAGCGGAAGGCTTCGGCGGCTCCGCATCTCCGATCCATCTGAGCGTTACATTGACTGAAGACAAAATCGAATCCATCGAATATACAGCTGACGGCGAAACACCGACAGTCGGCGGAGCAGCTCTGCCCAAACTCGTTGAAAACGTGATCGCGGCACAGTCTCCGAACATTGACGGTGTATCCGGTGCGACTGTCACATCCGGCGGTTTCTTCACCGCTCTCAACGATGCCCTCACCCAGGCAGGTGCGGATCCTTCCAAGCTTGAACCGCAGGATACAGGCAAAGCAGCTGCTGAAGACATTGAAAAGACCACTGACATTGTCATTGCCGGTGCCGGCGGCGCAGGCATGACAGCTGCCATCACGGCAGCCCAGGCAGGCAAGAAAGTCATCATTCTTGAAAAAGGCTCGGTTTCCGGCGGCAACTCCAGCTATGCGACCGGCGGTATGAATGCGGCTGACACACACTATCAGAAGGAACAGGGAATCGAGGATTCCGCTGATCTCTACTATGCCGACACCATGAAGGGCGGCCATGATCTGAACAATCCGGATCTGGTCAGAACACTGGCGGACAATTCTTCCGCAGCCATCGACTGGCTTGATTCCATCGGTGCTCCGTTAAGCAATGTCGGTCAGGCAGGCGGCGCTTCTGCAATGCGTCAGCACCGTCCGGTCAATGAAGAAGGAAAGATTCTCTCCGTCGGCACATATCTGGTTGAACATCTGACCTCCAAATGTGAAGAGCTTGGCATCGAGATTATCTATGGCGCCAAGGTTGACAGAGTTCTTGTCAATGAAGGCAAGGCTGCAGGTCTGTACGCAACCGGAACAGAAGGCAACTCCATCAAGATTCTGGCTGACAAAGTCATCATCGCCACCGGCGGTTTCGGATCCAACCCCGATATGATCGTCAAATACAGACCGGATCTGGAAGGCTATGTTTCCACTAATGCGCCGACCATCACCGGCGACCTGATTCCGCTGCTGGAAGAAATCGGTGCAGACTTCGTCGATCTGGAACAGATCCAGGTTCATCCGACCGTTGTCCAGAAGGACGGCGCTCTGATTTCCGAATCCCTGCGCGGTGACGGCGCGATCCTGCTCAACAAGTACGGCAAGCGTTTCACTGATGAAATGAACACAAGAGACTATGTCTCCGCACGTATCTCTGAACAGGATGACAGCTATGCATGGCTGATCGCTGACCAGAAGATGGCTGACGAGTCCACTGTTGTCGAAAAATATCACAGCAAGGGCTACATGGTTCAGTGCGACACACTGGCAGATCTGGCCAAGCTGATCGGCTGCGAGGAAAGCACACTTGAAGAAACATTCTCCAAGTGGCAGGCTGCAGTCGCTGCCCAGAAGGATGATGAGTTTGAACATGAGGCAATCACCTCTGTTATCACAGACCTCTCCCACGCGCCTTATTATGCAGTACAGATTGCTCCGGGCATCCACCACTGCATGGGCGGTGTCAAGATCAACACCAATGCCGAAGTGATCAGCACAGAAGGCAATGTCATTGAGAACCTCTATGCGGCCGGCGAAGTGACCGGCGGTGTCCATGGCGGAAACCGTCTGGGCGGAAACGCGGTAGCTGACTTCGTTGTCTTCGGACGCATTGCCGGCGAAAACGCTTCAAAATAACAGACTCTCTTTCTGAAACTGCGGATTCATTCCCGTGATTCCGCGGTTTCTTTTTTTTTGTGAACGCTGTTAACAGAAAAGACAAACTCCTGTAAAATACTGTTTGCGAGTTTGATTGGGAATATAAACAGAGGCAATCTATGACACTGAAAGATCTGAAACCCGGTGAAAGCGGGAAAATTATAAAAGTCGGCGGTGAAGGCGCCCTGCGTCAGCACTTTCTTGACATGGGCGTGATTCCGGATGCCGATGTCACATGTGTGAAGCTGGCTCCGATGGGCGACCCCATGGAACTCAGACTTCACAATTATGAGCTGACCCTGAGACTGGAGGATGCGGAAAAGATCGATATCGAAAAAATCACGGAAGCGCAGATTGAAAAAGAAGAGGCGGACCGCAAGCAGAAGGAAATCACCCATCCGGGTATCGGTGAGTGGAAAAACAACGAACACCGGAATGATGATGCCCATGCGGTGAACAGCGGAAAGCTTGTCTTTGCGCTGGCCGGCAATCAGAACTGCGGCAAGACAACCCTGTTCAATCAGCTGACCGGCTCCAACCAGCATGTCGGCAATTTCCCCGGTGTGACGGTTGACCGCAAGAGCGGTGTGATCAAGGGCTATCCGGATACCGAGGTGATTGACCTGCCGGGTATTTATTCCCTGTCTCCCTATTCCAGCGAGGAGATCATTTCAAGACAGTTCATTCTGGATGAGAAACCGACCGCAATCATCAATATCGTTGATGCGACCAATATTGAAAGAAACCTCTATCTGACCATGCAATTGATGGAGCTCGGCATTCCGATGGTTGTCGCCCTCAATATGATGGATGAGATGGAAGGCAATGGGGGACACGTCAGAATCAATGAGATGGAAGCCATTCTCCAGGTGCCGGTTGTGCCGATTTCAGCGATCCGCAACCAGGGTGTCCATGAACTGATTTCCCATGCCATCCATGTGGCGAAATTCAATGAAAAACCCGGAAGGAATGACTTCTGCGAAAAGAGCGACCATGGCGGAGCGGTTCACCGCTGCATTCACAGCGTCATGTTCATGATCGAGGACCATGCCGAAGCAGCCGGTATTCCGCTGCGCTTTGCGGCCAACAAGCTGATCGAGAATGATCCGCTTGTCACGGAAGCATTGAAACTGGATCAGAACGAAAAGGATGCGATTGAAAAAGTCATTGTCCAGATGGAACAGGAAAGAGGCCTTGACCGGGCGGCGGCGATGGCGGATATGCGCTATCTCTTCATCAGCCGTCTGTGCGATGAGACCGTTGTCCATCCCCGTGAAAGCCGTGAACACAAACGCAGCGGCAGAATTGATGAAATACTGACCGGCAGATTCAGCGCGATTCCGGTGTTCATCCTGATCATGGCATTGATCTTCTGGATGACTTTCAACGGCCCGGGCGGCTGGCTGCAGGGATTGATTGAAAGCGGCGTGGACGCATTGACCGCGAAAGTCGATGCGGCACTCAGCGCAGCCGGTGTTTCCGATGCGGTGCATTCGCTTGTGGTGGAAGGCATCTTCGCCGGTGTCGGATCGGTATTGAGCTTTGTGCCGATCATTGTCATTCTGTTCTTCTTCCTCTCACTTCTGGAAGACAGCGGATATATGGCGAGAATCGCCTTTGTCATGGACAAGCTTTTAAGAAAGATCGGTCTGTCCGGACGCAGTATTGTGCCGATGTTAATGGGATTTGGCTGCACGGTTCCGGCCGTCATGGCCACCCGCACACTGCCCAGTGAGCGCGACCGCAAAATGACGATTATGCTGACGCCGTTTATGAGCTGTTCGGCAAAGCTGCCGATTTACGGCTTCTTTATCGCAACCTTCTTCCCCGGCAGGGGCGGAGTGGTCATGGTGTCTCTCTACTTCCTGGGCATTCTTGTCGGCATCCTGGCGGCATTGATCTCAAAGTCCTTCTTCAAGGGCGAACCGGTTCCGTTTGTCATGGAACTGCCCAATTACCGCATGCCCGCCTTGCGCACTGTATTGCGTCTGATGTGGGACAAGGCAAAGGACTTTCTGCAAAGAGCCTTCACAGTCATCTTCATCGGCACGATTGTCATCTGGTTCTTAAGAACCTTTGACTTCGGCATGAACATGGTCGATGATCCCGAGGCGAGCATGCTGGCAGCGGTTGCCGGTATGATCGCACCTGTCCTCAAACCGCTCGGCATGGGCGACTGGAGAATCTCAACGGCATTGATTTCCGGTTTCCTTGCCAAGGAGAGCGTTGTTTCCACACTGACAGTTCTTTATGGTGATCCGGCGGGTCTTGCGGCAGCCATGAGCATGTCCACAGCCATGGCACTGCTTGTCTTCTGTCTGCTTTACACGCCCTGTGTGGCAGCCATTGCGGCGGTCAGAAGAGAGTCCGGCTCCGCATGGGCGGCCGGTATGGTGGTGATGCAGTGTGCGGTGGCATGGTTATGCGCGTTCTGTGTGCATCTGCTGGCGCTGATGTTCGGTTATTAATCATTCAATCAGGCGGAGAAAAAAATCTCCGCTTTTTGTTTCGGTTTCATCAATTGTGCAGACGGTGTTCAGCTTTTGTTCAGAAAAGGCAATTACTATAATCGTGCAGACAGGCAGAAAGACCTGCGGAAAGGAGTTTATATGAATACTCTCACGATGAAAAAGAATACAGCTGCATTCCTGGCAGCTGTCATGTTAACCGCAGCCGGATGCTCGGCCAAAACAGCAGCGGCGGATCAGGAACAGTCACAGGAAACCGCGGCAGAGGTGCAGACCGAAACAGCTGAAACAGCAAAAGAAGATACACAGAAGGAGGAGACAGCGGTTCAGACCATTTCGCAGAACACAGTTGTCTCAACCGCTGATGTCACATCATCCGGACTGCTGGATGCCACAGATTTCTTCACCGAACGTGATCTGACCCAGACGGCAGATCTCACAAATGCGCAATACATCACATTAACCAGCGGCCAGGATGTCAATATCACCGAGGAAGGCGTCTACGTTTTCTCGGGAACAGTCACTGATGTTACGATCCGTGTTGAAGCGGATGACACCGCAAAGGTTCAGCTTGTGCTCAATGGTGTATCCATCACAAATGACGGCGTGCCGGCAATCTATGTCGTATCCGCTGACAAGGTGTTTGTGACAACCACCGAAACAGAGAACACCCTGACCGTCAACGGCACATTCACAGCTGACGGCGACACCAATACAGACGCGGCCATCTTCTCAAAGGATGATCTGGTGCTCAACGGCCTTGGCACCCTGAATGTCAACTCCGTCGACAACGGCATCACATGCAAGGACGATATGAAGATCACCGGCGGCACTTATGTGATTCACGCAAACGGCGACGCGCTTGAGGCCAATGATTCAATCAGAATCAGCGATGGCAGCTTCACAATCAGCAGCGCTTCCGACGGCATCCATGCGGAAAATGATGAAGATCAGACAACCGGCTATGTTTACATCTGCGGCGGCACATTTGACATCGAAGCTTCCGATGACGGCATCTACGGAAATCTCGCTGTCCAGATTGACGGCGGCACCATTTCCGTAACAGCGGCTGAAGGCATTGAAGGCACCTATGTGCAGATCAACGGCGGCGATACAGATATCAGCGCCAGCGATGACGGCATCAACGCGGCTGCCAAGACAACAACATACACACCGACCCTTGAAATCACCGGCGGCAATCTTGATGTCACCATGGGAGCGGGCGACACAGACGCCCTTGACGCCAACGGTTACATCTATATCAGCGGCGGCAATGTGAACATCTCCGCACAGTTCGCCTTCGACTACGATTATGGCGCAGAAATGACAGGCGGCACCGTGACTGTCAACGGCCAGCAGGTCACCTCCATCACCAACTCCATGATGGGCGGCGGCATGGGAGGCATGCAGGGCGGCATGGGTCCCGGCGGCGGCATGGGTCCCGGCGGCATGGGAGGCGGCTTCGGACGCCCGTAATCCCTGAAACCAACATCTGAAAAGACCTCCGGAAATTGTGAAAATTCCGGAGGTTTTAATCTGCCCGCATGTTCATGTGCTATGATTTTTTTAAGATAAAAGGGGGTTTTTCATGGAAAATGTCATCAAGACTCTGACTGAGTACTGCACCGGCGGCGTTCTGCGGATTGTCCTTGCCATTGTGGCATGGTTCATCGGCAGAATAATCATCAATTCCATCATCAAGGCAATCAAGAAGACACCCGGCTTCAAGAAGCTTGACCAGACCGTAGCTCTGTTTGCGACAAATATCGTCAAGGCTGTTCTGCTGATTGTTCTTGTCATTTCCATCATCAGTATCCTCGGTGTGCCGATGGCGTCCGTGATCGCGGTTCTTGCGTCTGCGGGCGTCGCAGTGGGCATGGCCCTTCAGGGAGCTCTTTCCAATGTGGCCGGCGGCATCATGTTAATGATTCTGAGACCGTTTAACGTCGGCGATTATGTGGAAGCGGCAGGCGCGGAAGGCACAGTCAGCGCAATCAATCTCTTCTACACGGTCATCACAACCGCCCAGAACTCTAAGATCACCGTTCCCAACGGCACGCTCATGGGTGCCAATGTCGTCAACCAGACAGCCAACCCGACAAGACGTCTGGATCTGACTTTCTCAGTCGGCAAGGATACCGATATTGTTACAGCTCTGAAGGTTCTCGCAGCTGTGGCGGATGCGGATGAAAAGGTTCTCAAGGATCCCGCACCTTCACCGATCGTTGCCGGCGGCACCGATACATCGGTTGATCTTGCATTGCGTGTCTGGGTTGCCAAAGAGGATTATCTGTCTGAAAAGGCGGCGCTCACCCAGAAGGTTGTGCTTGCCTTTGGCGAGGCGGGTATGACCGCACCGGCTGTGCGTGTCATTGCATCCAGATAAGATCTTTGATCACGGGTTCCTCTGGAGCCCGTTTTTTTTGTTGCGTATGCGTGTATCAGAGCTGTATTTGAATGTTATAATGTGAGCCATGTCCGCGTTTAATCTGTCTGAAAGAATGCTGAAGCAGGATGACTTCTCGCTTCATGAAAAAATATCCATTGTGGCAAGACTTTCCGTTCCGGGAATTCTCGCCCAGGTTTCCGATATCATCATGCAGTATATCGATGCGGCGATGGTCGGGGTGCTCGGCGCTTCGGCAAGCGCCTCCATCGGTCTTGTCTCCTCATCAACCTGGCTGGTGGGCGGAATCATCGGCGCTGCGGCTAGCGGTTTTTCCGTGCAGGCGGCCCATGCGGTCGGAGCAGGCGACAACAGACGGGCGTCCTCGCTGTTCAGACAGTCGCTCGGTTTCACCCTGCTGTTTTCCTCTCTGATCGCAGTAATCGGCGCTTCCATCGCTCCCTCACTGCCGCGCTGGCTTGGGGCTGAGCAGAGTCTCTGGAAGGACGCTTCCGCATATCTGTCATGTTTCTGCATGTTTCTGCCGTTGCGTCAGCTCAACCGGCTCTGCGCGAATATGCTGCAATGCAGCGGCGATATGAAAACACCGTCGATCATGCTGTCATTGATGTGCCTGCTTGATGTGGTGTTCAATTTCTTCCTGATCTTTCCCACCCGCGTGATCTCGTTTGCGGGAATGAGTTTTACCGTATATGGCGCCGGACTGGGCGTGCTTGGGGCACAGCTTGGCACATCGCTGGCGGTGCTGGTATGTGCG
>CACWLH010000023.1 GCA_902761625.1 uncultured Erysipelotrichaceae bacterium | reverse complement strand
GGCATGGATCATACCCGAAGAAGACTACAGAGAAAAATGGGACACCTGGTGTGATGCTATGCAGGCGGAAATTGAGAATAGCAGAAGGTGACAAATCGGAGTTTGTCGAGATATCGCGAAATCTGGATTTATCAGGAAGGAAAGAGATTATGTCGCATGAGCAAGAGAAAAAAGTAATCGAACAATATACCGGTTTCCCCGAGAAGAATCGTCTGACCTATACAAAGGCAAACGAAACCGAGTTTATCGTAACCATGCACTACTTGCACAAATTCCTTCGTCCAAATGCTAAAATTGCTGATATCGGAGCGGGCGGTGGAACTTACACAAAAGCACTGGCTGATGAAGGCTACCTTGTGGATGCAGTAGAACTCACCCCTCGCTATGTTGAAGAAATGAAGTCTTTGTTTGCCGGCAACACTAAAGTGAGCGTATTTGAGGGAAATGCCAAAGATCTATCTTTCCTGAACGAGGATGCCTATGATATTGTTCTTCTCATGGGCCCCGTATACAGTCTGAAAGATTTTGAAGAACGGAAGCTTGCCTGTGCCGAAGCGCTGCGGATTGCAAAGCCCGGCGGTGTGGTTTTCATCGCCTTCTGCATGCAGGATGCAGGACTGATCCACGAAATCTTCATGAGTGAGAACCCGGCAATAGAGATTACAACGATCGGTTATGACAGAGAAACCGCTCTCGTGACTGAAAACACGGGATCTTCAAGAATACTGGATACGATGATGGTCGTGGACGAGCTAATCAACGCTGTCTGCCAGGAAAACAACGCAGACAAAGTCTGCAGATTTTCCCAGGACGGCATCTCCCAGATCATCAGCGAATCTGTAAATTCGATGAATGAAGCATCCTACAAAGAATGGATCCAATATCTGCTCGCGACTGCAGAAAGACCTGACCTAATGGGCTTCTCTGACCATATCGTCCAAGTGCTGGAAAAGAGATAAATTCACTTTTGTCGGGATCATGAAAAATCGGGATTTAAGGAGCACTTTGGCATGGGAAAAGATTTGGCTGAAATTGGGAAAAGATTTGGCTGAAATGACATTGGAAGAGTTATGGGAATTATTTCCTGTCTTTCTTGTGCCGCATGATGATCAGTGGAAAGATTACTACAATGAGATCGGGAAGACCCTGATGAAACTGTTATCTGAGCAGCCTGTTGAGCGGATCAGTCATATCGGCAGCACTGCCATTCAGGGGATATGGGCCAAGAATATCGTGGATGTGATGGTTGAGATTCCTCAAAGCGCTGACATGAAAGATATGGCACAGATATTAGAAGAGAACGGCTTTACCGTTATGTCCGCCGGCACAAACCGGATTTCGCTCAATAAGGGATATACGGCAAATGGGTTTGCGGAGAAGGTATACCATATTCATCTGCGATACACAGGAGACAATAATGAACTGTACTTTCGTGATTATCTGAATGAGCATCCTGATGTGGCGAAAGAATATGACAATTCGAACATAACCGGGATGCTTATACAGATGCCAAGACAGATTTCATCTCCAAATGGACAGCAGAAGCACGAAAGGAATATGGAGACCGATACTGACAAATTGGCATTTGAAGGAGAAAAGAACACAATGCTTTTTACTGAGAACTTAGAAACGCCAAGATTGACGATTCGTTCTTGGCGGAAGTCCGATAAAGACTTTACGCTGTCTCTATGGGGAGACAAAGAAAACGGAAAGTATATGAGCGACCCTGTCCGTGAGAATATGGATGAAGCGTATCTCAACTGTGTCGATGAGATGGAAGACAACCCAGAGGGATATTATCTGGTTGTAGAATGGAAAGAGGATCGTACGCCTGTAGGCACTTGCTGCATATTCCCCGAAAACGGGAATTACGACATCGGATATTGCATTTCAAAAGACCATTGGAGAGAAGGCCTCGGAACCGAAGTGGTAGATGCTATCATTCGTTGGGCAAGTCCATCACGGGAGAAGTGGCCGATATCAATCTTGCTTCAGTTGCTCTTCTTCGTAAATTCGGGTTTTTAGAGGACAGAAAAACGCGCTATAAAAAGTGGGGAGAAGAAACGTATTTTGATGCCCATTATTATAAGCTGAACTTAGAGTGAGCATTTTATTCCGCACAACTAAATTCCAGTTTGCAGTGAGGACCAAAGTATGGAAATATTTACCGGAAGATTCTTGCCGCAGGCAGCTTCCCTGATCCTCAAAGGAAACAGGAAGCGCTGCCATGATATCATTATGGATAAGCTCAAGACCAATCGCTGACAATGACAGCCTGCAATCGTGATGATGGTGAAGTTCAGGAATTCATGCTGCATGCAATTTGCAGAATGAAACCCGGCATCTCAGATGAATCACGCCATCAGCGCTGAGTCAGCACATTTTTAAAACAGTATTTGCAGCATGGAGGTACAATCATGCGCAGTCTTTTATTGAATATCTGTCTGCCCGCAATCTGGGCAATTGTGATCTGTGAAACAGTCATCGCGGTATTGCTGTTCAAACGGTGGCAGAAAACGAAGCAGCAGCTTTCTCTTCTGACATTTCTCGTGTCGGCGGGTCTGATCCTTGACGCGCTGATCATCGGACTGGGTTCGTGGATCGCACCGGCCGTGCTTAAGATGATCAGTCCTGTACGTTTCATCGCACACGGTGTGCTGATTCCGCTGCTGTTTCCGATCTGCGGATATGCGCTGGATCTCAAAAAGCCTGTTATGAATGTGCTTTGGATTGTTACCGCGCTGCTCATGGCGGCAGGAGCGGCACAGGCAATCTTCACAGTATTGGAGCCAAAGGAAATCGCCGGTGTTGTCCGATACGTTTCAAGTGCCGATACACCGAAATGGGCTGATATGATCAGCAGAATTCTTTCCTTCGGCACCGTCATTCCGATGATGATCGCCGGTGTGTTCGTATGGATCAGACAGAAAACACCGTATCTGTTTCTGTCCGCTTTCCTCATGTTTGTCTTTTCCGCCCTTGGCCCTGCGACAGGCAATGCGGATCTGATCTTTTTCATCTCCATGTTCGGTGAACTGTTCATGGTCCTCTTCCTGTATCTCTATGCAAAGAAGAGAGAAGCATCATGAAAAAAGAATATCAGTGCATCGCCGCACTGTGTCTGGCATTGTGCTGTTTCACAACGGGCTGCGGCTCTGATGGCAGCGGAACAATCAGCAAAGAAACAACGGATACGGAATCCGGCAATGAAAGTAAAGAGACTGAGAAAGACTCACAGGGAGAAATGATGACAGCCAATACATACACAACACAGGAAATCCGGGTTCAGAATGGTGAAAAGAGTATTTACGGAATTGTTTACGTCCCGGACACAGACGGAAAAGCGCCGCTTGTTATTTTCTCGCATGAACTCGGAAATGATCACACATCCGGACAGCGTTATGCCGAAAGACTTGCAGAGGCCGGTTACGCAGCATATATATTTGATTTCTGCGGAGGCACAGTCGGCGGAAACAGAAGTGACGGCTCCAACTCCGAAATGTCAGTCCTGACGGAGGCGTCTGATCTTGAAACCGTTTTGAAGACCGCGCAATCGTGGGATTTCGCGGATGCCGAAAAGATCGTATTGCTTGGCGGCAGTATGGGAGGCCTGGTCACGACGGTGGTCGGCTGTACGCATCAGAACGAGATCGCAGGAATGATCCTCATGTATCCGGCGCTGTCCGCAAAGGTTGACAGCGGAAGTGACCAATATACATCGGAAGATCAGATTCCCGAGGATGTCAGCCTGTTTGGCGGATGGATCCATGTCGGCAAAAACTACATCACTGATCTGCAGAGCGTGGACTTCGATCAGCTTCTTTCCTCCTATGAGGGGCATATGCTTCTGCTTCATGGCGATCAGGACAGCACCGTTCCTCTCTCATGGTCAGAAAATGCAAAGGAAATCATCCCGGACTGTGAGTTCCATGTGATTAGCGGCGGCGGTCACGAATTCTTCGGACAGCCGTTTGAGGATGCGATGGCATACATTCTTTCCTATCTCGATACACAGTTCAATCACTGAAACACATCAGCCGGATCAGCAGCTCTGATTCAGCTGTTTCAGGGATCAGGCAGGGATGGGATTGTTTGTTCCAGGGCGGAGTGAATATGAAAAAAAGAATATCTCTTATCATTGCTGCACTCGTCATACTCATGACGGCTGGCTGTTCAGGCTACATCTCCAGCTACAAAGCGACCGGTTTTGTGCGCTCGAACACTTCCTCCTCGGTTTTCATGAACTTCTGGTCATTTGAAGGCAGGATGGTGTTCCGGCTTCGCGCCAAAGCGGAAGGGGAACTGAAATATACCGCTTCTTTGGAAAAGGGAAATCTGACTGTGTACTATGATTATATCGGTACAAAGTCGGAACTGTTTTCTCTGAAAGACGGCGAGACAGCCGATTCTTCCGGCGGCTATGTGGAGGAAGGAACGGTATATATCATCTTTGAAACGGACGGCAAATGCGAAAACGGCGAACTGCGGATCGGACTGGAATGAACGGTCCGGTCCGTATTTTGTTAAGCGTATATACAAAAGACGATTCCGTCTTCATGTATAATTTTCATCATGAGAACAAAGCTTTTAAAAAGAATGCGCAGATCACTGCTTCATATAATGATGATTCTGTGTCTGCTTCTGTGCGGATGCGCGGGTGAGAAGAAAGATATGAACAATCAGGATACAGTCAGACTCATGGTCACAAGCGACCTTCATTATCTGTCAAAGGAACTCTATGATCCACAGTCTCCGGTCTTTCAGCTGCTGATGTCAAAGAATGACGGCAAGCTGGTTGAAGAGGGGGCTCTCATTCTGGAAACACTGAAACAGAAGGCAATTGAGGAGAAACCCGATGTGCTTCTTTTATGCGGCGATATCACCTTCAACGGCGAACTGATCTCACTCAAGGAGGTCAGCTCCGTGCTTAAGGAAATCGAAGACGCAGGCATACCGGTGCTGGTTACCACTGGCAACCACGACATCTTCTACCGCTCATGCATGACCTATTTCGGCGATGTGCCCGGTGTGACGGAAGATATTTCCGATACCGCCTTCGCCGAAGTGATGGGGGAGTATGGTTATGATGAGGCTCTTTACAGGGATGAGAATTCGCTTTCCTATATCTATGCACTGAATGAAAACCTCTGGTTCCTGGTGCTTGACGCCAATCAGGTGACAAGCCCGTGTTCCATCGGCGGCGAAACACTTGTTTGGATGGATGAGAAACTTGCCGAAGCGGAAGAAAAAGGAATTACAGTCATCACAATGTGCCATCAGAATATCCTCATCCAGTCAGAGATGATGTATCAGGGCTATGTGCTCTATAACCATGAGACCGTGGAGAAAATTCTGAAATCCCATGGTGTTTATCTGTGCCTTTCCGGCCATTCCCATCTGCAGCACACCGGTGTTGCGGACGGATTAACGGATATCTGCAATGAATCCATTGCGGTCTATCCTCTGCAATACGGCATGATCGATGTGAATCTGAAACAGAGAACATTCAACCATGAACTGAAAACCCTGGGTATTCTCAGCGAGGAATCCTTTGATATGTTCTCTAAAACCGTATTGAGAATGGTAACGGCCCAGGTGGAGGAGAATGTGGAAGATCCTGCTGTCCGTGAAAAAATGATTGACTACGCGCTGCGTATGAACGCCGCTTATTTCTCCGGCAACAAAGAACAGATGAAAGAACTCAGCGAAGCGGAAGAGCTGTCCCTCTGGGAAACATACTGCGGTGATTCCTTCTGGGGAATGTATCTGAAAAACATTATTTCAGAGCTGGAAAAGTCATGATTTTCATGTATAATGGACATCGTTTTCAGCGGTTTTCATAAAAACAAAGGTAGTTCATAACTTCACAATGTTTTTGATTCAAACCACTTGCATACCTGTGTGAAATCATATAATCTGTAAAATGTCAAAAGGTTGGAAATCCAACCTTTAAGTACGTAAGGGGTATTTGAGCATGAACGTAATCAAAAGAAGCGGTGAGGAAGTCACCTTTGACGCATATAAAATCGAGAATGCGGTAAAAAAAGCGAACGCGGCAACAGAACCTGCAAAGCGCACAGACGAAAGGATGATCGAAGAGATCACCCGCAAGGTCGTAGATAAATGCATGACACTGGGCAGAGCGGTATCCGTCGAGGAAATCCAGGACATGGTTGAGAATGAGCTGATGGCAGCACAGATCTTCCAGGTTGCCCACAACTACATCACATACCGTTATGAGAGAGCGCTTGTCCGTAAGGCTAACACCACCGACAAGCAGATTCTCACCCTGATCGGCCGTGTCAATGAAGAGGCCAAGCAGGAGAATTCCAACAAGAATCCGACTGTCAACTCCACCCAGAGAGACTATATGGCAGGTGAGGTTTCCAAGGATATCACACGCAGATTCCTGCTTCCGCAGGACATCTGGGATGCACATACAAAGGGCATCATCCATTTCCATGACGCGGACTATTTCGCCCAGCCGATGTACAACTGCTGCCTGATCAATCTTGAGGACATGCTGCAGAACGGCACTGTCATCTCTGAGACAGCGATTGAAAAACCGCACAGCTTCGCAACCGCATGCAATATCGCCACCCAGATCATTGCCCAGGTCGCTTCCAACCAGTATGGCGGACAGACCATCACCCTGACCCATCTGGCACCGTTTGTCGAAGTATCCCGTCAGAAGCACAGAAAGGCGGTTGCCGAAGAACTCGCGGCTGCCGGCATTGATGTGGACAATGAAAAGGTCAACCTGATGGCTGAAAAGAGAGTCCGCAAGGAAATCGAAACCGGCGTGCAGACCATCCAGTATCAGATCATCACACTGATGACCACCAACGGCCAGGCTCCGTTTGTGACTGTCTATATGTATCTGGATGAGGCTGAGGAAGGCCAGACCAGAGACGACCTCGCATTGATCATTGAGGAGATGCTCAAGCAGAGAATCCTCGGTGTCAAAAACGAGAAGGGTGTCTATATCACACCTGCGTTCCCGAAACTGATCTATGTTCTGGATGAGGACAACATCCATGAGAATTCCAAATACTGGTATCTGACAAAGCTTGCGGCAGAGTGCACTGCCAAGAGAATGGTTCCGGACTACATTTCCGCTAAGATCATGAGAGAGCTCAAGGGCGATGTCTATGGCTGCATGGGCTGCCGCTCCTTCCTGACTCCGGACAGATTCACCGACACCGGAACATTCGGCAATCCCGAGCACGCGCTCAACTACAAGCCGGGTGTCCATAAATACTACGGACGTTTCAACCAGGGCGTTGTGACCATCAACCTGGTTGACATCGCATGTTCCTCCAAGAAGGATATGAAGAAGTTCTGGGAGATCTTTGATGAGAGACTGGAACTCTGCTATAAGGCGCTCATGATCCGTCACAATCGTCTCAAGGGCACACCGAGCGACGTTGCACCGATCTTATGGCAGAACGGCGCCATTGCCAGACTGAAGAAGGGCGAGGTCATCGATCCGCTTCTGTACAACGGCTATTCCACCATTTCCCTCGGTTATGGCGGACTGTGTGAATGTGTCAAATACATGACAGGTTTGTCCCATACCACCGAGGAAGGCGAAAAGTTCGGTCTTGCGGTCATGCAGCACATGAACGATGCCTGCGCAAAGTGGAAGGCAGAGACAAACATCGACTTCTCCGTATACGGAACACCGATGGAATCCACCACATACAAATTTGCCAAGTGCCTGCAGGAACGCTTCGGAAAGATCGAAGGCGTCACTGACAAGAACTACATCACAAACTCCTATCACATCCACGTGACAGAAGAAATCAACGCCTTTGACAAGCTGACCAAGGAAGCGCGCTTCCAGAAACTTTCCCCGGGCGGAGCCATCTCCTATGTCGAGGTTCCGAACATGCAGAACAACATCCCGGCGGTTCTGGCCATCATGAAGCATATCTACAAGACAATCATGTATGCCGAGCTCAACACCAAGAGCGACTACTGCCAGGTTTGCGGTTACAGCGGAGAAATCGAAATCAAGGAAGATGAGCATCACAAGCTCATCTGGAGATGCCCGAACTGCGGCAATACCGATCAGAACAAGATGAACGTTGCAAGACGCACATGCGGTTACATCGGAACACAGTACTGGAACCAGGGCAGAACCCAGGAGATCAAGGAAAGAGTTCTTCATCTCTGATCACACTGACAATATCAGCTCAGACAGACCGGATCCTCACAATGAGGGTCCGGTTTTGTATTGGAATAATGTCTACACGGATTGTTTTTATTTTTTTGTCACAGATTTTTTGCTGTATCGTTTAGTTAACAGAAAGGGGAAGGTGGGATCAGATGGCAAGTCAGAAGAAAAATGATCAGATCGCTGAACTGTACCGGCAATACCGGCATTCTCTTCTGATCATTGCTGTTTCATATACCCGCAGCCTTGCGGATGCCGAAGATTTAATCCAGTCCGCATTCACAAAGGCGATTCTTTCCTATGAATCAGACGGAAGCTTTCTGTTCTGGGTGAACAAGGTCATGCGCAACGAATGGTACAGCATTGTGCGCAAACGGCAGAAAGAGCGAAGTCTGGACGGACTGCCGGAAATCAGTTCGCTATCACCGGATCCGCTTGAAAAACTGATTCAGGATGATAACCGGCGTATGCTTGCCATAATGATCGCAGATCTTCCTGAGCGGTACAGGGATATCATGATCGATTATGTATATCTTGGCCGCAACGATGAACAGATCGCCCGGTTTATGGAAACAGCTGAAGGAACAGAAGGATTCGCAGCACAGAATTTTTATGTGTCCGGCACAAAAGAAGGCATCCTGAAGCTGCTGGATTCCCTGGACGTGGAAGGAGTCAGAGTTGTTGACGCCCGCCTGTTCAGGGGATGAATACCGGCCGGTTTGCAAATGAAATTTCAGAGAGACCGCACAGGTCTCTTTTGTGTGCGATACGGATCATTCAGACAGGTGTGATGAAATATGCCTGAAGATGTATAATTGACTGGCTGCTTGAAAGACAGGAATTACATACTATGAATGAAACAAAGAATTATCAGAAAACCAAAACCGCATGCTATCTCGGATTTGTCACCCAGGCGATCTCTGCCAATTTCGCGCCGCTTCTGTTTCTGACATTTTACCGGACATACGGAATCACATTGGCGGATCTGGCGATGATTCCGCTCGCATTTTATCTGACCCAGCTTTGCATTGACTTTCTATGCGCGAAGTATGTCGACCGTATCGGTTACAGAAAGAGCATCCTCATTGCCCAGATCACTTCCGCGGCGGGCCTGGCGATGCTGGGGATTGTGCCTGATCTCTTGCCGAATCCCTTTTTGGGAATTCTGTTATGCGTCATCATCTATGCGATCGGAAGCGGACTCATCGAAGTGCTCTGCTCACCCATCATTGAGGCATGCCCGTTTGAAAACAAGGAAAGCATGATGAGTCTTCTGCATTCCTTCTATTGCTGGGGAGCGGCCGGAACGATTGTGCTGTCAACGCTGTTCTTTGCATTCTTTGGTACGCAGCACTGGCGCATCCTGGCATTTCTCTGGTCATTGATTCCGCTTTACAACGTTTATAACTTTGCCGTCTGCCCGATTGAACCGATTGTCGAGGAAGGCGAAAGCATGACCATTTCACAGCTGCTGAAAAATCATCTGTTCTGGCTGTTTGTCATTCTGATGATCTGTGCAGGGGCTTCTGAAATCTCCCTGGCGCAATGGGCAAGCGCATTCGCGGAATCATCGCTTCATATCTCCAAGACCGCCGGAGATCTGCTTGGTCCATGCGGATTTGCACTGTTTCAGGGACTCAGCCGTATGATCTACGGCCGCCATGGCGCGCATGTGGATCTGACGGGTTATATGATCGCATCAGGCATTCTCTGTGTCTGCAGCTATCTGCTTGCGGCTTTGGCAAAGATTCCTCTCTTTGGCCTTGTTGCCTGCATGATGTGCGGCTTCTCGGTCGGTATCATGTGGCCTGGATCAATCAGTATCTCCTCATCCAGACTTCCCACCGGCGGCACCGCGCTGTTCGCATTTCTGGCTCTGGCAGGGGATCTTGGCGGCTCGATCGGACCCGCGCTAGTCGGGGAGGTATCGCAGATGTTCGGTGAGAACATCCAGGCAGGCATTCTGGCAGGTGTCTGCTTCCCGCTGATTCTTGTCATCTGCACGGCGATGCTGAGAAAGAAAGCTTAAAACAACTGATACGAAAAAAGGCTGCAGGGGAATGTGTTCCTCTGCAGTCTTGTTTTTCAGGTATCTGATTACTGTTTGTTATCCTGTGCTTCAGCAGCCTTGGCAGCTTCCTCGGCAGCCTTGATTTTGGCGAGCTCCTCTTCCTCAAGCACACGGTAGGCAACCTTGCCGACCAGTGTCTTGGGCAGTTCCTGACGGAATTCAATGTCCTTGGGCATTGCGTATTTGGCAATGTGGCTTCTGCAGTAGGACATCAGCTCCTGCTTTGTCTCCTCATTTGCCGCAACACCCGGCTTCAGCATGACGAATGCCTTGACCGCCTGCATGCGGTACGGATCGGGAATGCCGATGATGCAGCTCATCTGAACTTTTTCATGGGCATCCAGGATGTTTTCCAGCTGGGCGGGATAGATGTTGTAACCGGAAGAGATGATCATTCTCTTGGCGCGTCCGCGGAAGTAGATGAAGCCTTCATTGTCCATCATGCCAAGGTCGCCTGTATAAACCCAGGTGAGACCGTCCTCATGGGTGCGCAATGTCTCGGCTGTTTCCTCGGGGTTGTTCATATAGCCCTTCATGACAGTCGGACCGGCAAGCAGGATTTCACCTTCCTCGCCATAGGGAACTTCCTCATCGGTGCCCGGCTTGACAATCTTGATATAGGTGTCCGGGAAGGGCAGACCGATACTGCCTTCCTTGTAACGGTCACGCGGTGTCAGACAGCACGCGGTGACGGTCTCGGTTGTGCCATAGCCTTCACGCACCTGGATCGCCGCTTTATGATCGGCCAGGAACCGGTCGAATTTCTTCTTGAGCTCAATGGACAGGGAGTCGCCGCCGGAGAAGACACCTTTCAGGGAAGAAAGGTCCGCGTTGTCCATGGACGGCAGTCTCAATAATGCTTCATAGAGAGTGGGGACGCCGGCAATGAAGTTGCACTTGTACTTGGTAATCAGCTTTGCATAGCTCTTGGCTGTAAAACGCGGCACGAGAATGCATCTGCCGCCCTGGGAAAGCATTGTATGAATGCATACACCCAGACCGAAGCCATGGAACAAAGGCATCGCCGCCAGCATTCTGTCACCAGGTCTGAACATCGGGTTGGCAGCCACGACCTGCTGGCCCAGCGCATTGAAGTTCTTGTTTGACAACATGATTCCCTTGGTTGTGCCGGTGGTTCCGCCGGAATAGAGAATCACGGCAGTGTCATCAGCCTTGACGGGAACCTTGTAATTCCAGAAACAGAACTTTCCGAGATTCATGAACTCATTCCAGCGGATGACCGGTGCATCGGCAGGGATTTTCTGGATCTTTCTGCCTTCGGTAAGCATATATCCGGTTCTGAGCGGCTGGGAAAGCTCATCCTTGACGGAAGCGATGATGATATTGACGATCTTTGTATTTGCTCTGATCTTTTCAAATTTGTGATAGAACTGATCGAGGGTGATGGCAGTCACACTTTCCGAAGCGTTGAGATAGAATTCAATTTCCTTTTCGGCGGAAAGGGGATGGATCATATTCGCCACTGCACCGATCAGGTTGACCGCATAGAACATGTAGACTGCCTGGGGACAGTTGGGCATGGCGATCGTCACTCTGTCGCCCTGACGGACACCGATGGTGCGCAGGGACTTTGCACAGCGGTTGATCTCCTCGATCATTTTCTTGTAGGTGGTGGAGCGGCCCATGAAGTCAAAGGCGATGTAGTTGGGGTACTGATTGGCTATTTTTTCAACAGCCTCATACATGGATCCCTCAAAATAGTCGAGGTGCGCAGGCACATCGCCAAGATGATCGATCCAGGGTGTTTTCACTTGTTTTAAAGTCATTTCTTTATATCTCCGTGTCTGGTACAACTGATTATTATACTACCAATCGTAAAATGAGACATGATAAATGATGCATTTGTAAATCATCTGCATATTCCACATCCTTCTGAACAGGCGTTGTATTCATGACTGTCATCCACATTGCACGCATTGACAAAACCGTGAAAATCATCAGAAAATGAATAGGAAGGAGGGTAATACCCATGGCAAATGAATTCAATCTCGATAAGGCAAAGGAAGTGCTCGACGCCGGTATGAACCAGGCGCAGGAACTGATCCAGGATCCTTCCAAGATCAATGAAGTTCTGGATTCCGTTCAGGAAAAGATCAAGGATATTCCGGTGGTCGGCACAGATCTCGCAAACATTCCGACCATGATCTCCATGGTCAAGTGCTATGTCACCAAGGAATATACAGAAGTATCACCCAAGGTTGTGGCAGCGCTTGTCAGTGCTCTGCTGTATCTGATCAAAGGCAAAGACCTGATTCCCGATGCGATTCCCATTCTCGGACAGGTTGATGATGTCGCTGTCATCGCAGTTGCAATGAAGCTGATCGCGCCGGAAATCGAAGCGTTCAGACAGTGGCAGGCAGCTAAGAATAACGCATAATTCAATCACGGAAGGAAGAGCGATCTTCCTTTTTCTTTCGGACATATCAGGGATGTGTGTTATCCTTTTAGGCAGAGAGGAAACGATATTATGGGAATTACAGTATTCGGCGCGGTATTTGTTGATGTGAAAGGATATCCTCTTGCACAATACATCCCCGGCGGACGCAATGTCGGCTATGTTGTGCAGACCCATGGCGGCGTCAGCCGCAATGTGGCGGAAGACATTGCCAATGTTGAGCTGAGACCGACCTTTGTGTCGGTGGTTGACCACAGCGGCATGTCAACCGATGTCATTGAAAAACTCAAAAGGCATAAGGTCAATACGGATTATATTGTCAGAAGCGATAACGGCCTGGGCACATGGCTGGCGGTGTTTGACAACAACGGCGATGTGACGGCATCCATTTCAAAGCGTCCCGATCTGACTCTGATCGGCGATATATTGAGAGAACACGGAAAGGAAATCTTTGAGAAAGCGGATTCCATTGCGGTGGAGATCGATATGGATGTGCCGATTCTCAAACAGATCTTCGCACTGGCCAAAGAATATCAGAAGGATGTCTATGCGGTGGTCTCCAATATGAGTCTGGCTATGGAGAGAAGAGATCTGCTGCGCGGCTGTTCATGCATTGTGTGCAATGAGCAGGAGGCGGGCATGCTGTTCAGTATTGATTATGAAAAGCGCACCCCGGAAGAATTCCTCGAATTCCTGAAAAAAGGCATTCATAAAGCAGGATTCAAAAAGATGGTTGTCACCATGGGCGAAGCAGGTGCCGTCTATGCCTCGCAGGATGGCGAATGCGGCGTCACCCCGGCCCAGACGGTTGATGTCATTGATACCACCGGTGCCGGCGATGCCTTCTTCGCAGGCTGCACAATCGGTCTGACCTATGGCAAGACAATGGCCGAATCATGCGAAATCGGCACCAGACTGGCCGCAAGTGTCATCTGCACCAAGGAAAGCGTCTGTCCGCGTTTCCAGCCGCAGGAATTCGACCTGCACGTGAGTGTGGAGTGAGTCATGTATTACGGAAATATCAAACAATATGACATTGCCGATGGCGAAGGGGTCAGAACAACCCTCTTCGTCAGCGGATGCACCAATTGCTGCAAAGGCTGTTTCCAGCCTGAAACATGGGATTTCACATTCGGAGAGCCATATACCGAAGAGACAGAAAACCGCATCATGGAAATGCTTGCGGATGAGAATATCCAGGGACTCACATTGCTTGGCGGCGAACCGTTTGAACCCGAAAACCAGCGGGTTCTGATCAATCTTCTCAGGCGTGTGCGCAAAGACCTTCCTGAAAAAGATGTATGGTCTTATACCGGCTTTGTATATGAACGCGATCTGCTCGAAGGCAAACGCAAACATACCGAAGTCACTGACGAGATGCTTTCATTGATTGATATTCTGGTGGACGGTCCCTTTGTCGAAGAGAAAAAGAACATCTCACTGATGTTCAGAGGTTCGGAAAACCAGCGCGTCATCGACATGAAACAGACCCGTGCGCTCGGTCATGTCGTCCTGTATCTTGAATAGGAGGAAATCATGGCAGAACTGAAAGATGTTATCCGAAACAGAAGAAGCGTCCGTAAGTATACCGAAGAAAAAGTACCCGATGAAATTGTCAATGAAATCATTGAGGCAGGTCTTTGGGCTGCCAGCGGCATGGGCAAACAGGCGCCGGTGATTCTGGCAGTCAGCGACAAAGCAGTCCGCGATGAGATTTCAAAACTCAACGCCGCTGTTATGAACAGCACGAATGATCCGTTTTATGGAGCACCCCAGGTGCTGGTTGTGCTGGCTGACAAGAATGTCGGCACATATGTGTATGATGGCGCATTGGCAATGGGAAACATGATGCTGAGAGCCTACGACCTTGGTGTTTCCTCATGCTGGATCCACCGCGCAAAAGAAGTCTTCAATACCGAAGAAGGAAAGGCAATCCTTAAGCGTGCCGGTCTTGAAGGGGAGTATGAGGGCATCGGCAACCTGATCATCGGCTATGCGGATGGCGAAATTCCCGCTGCGCGCGAAAGAGCTGAAGGCAGGGTTTACAAAATCTGATCATTGAAAAAGGCAGCCGCAAAAGCTGCCTTTTTAATGAAAAAACTGATCAGAAATCCTGATCAGTTGTTGATGCCGTGATGAGGCGCATAGCTGCCCGGAGTCAAAGCGGCAAAAGTATATCCGTTTTCCAGTCCCCACTCGATGATGTCCGGAACCGCCGCAACGGAATATGATTTGACATCATGCTGAAGAACAACCGCAGGCACACCATTGCTGGAACACCACTGAATGCCGTTGATCACATTCTGGTAAACAACCGAAGTGCTGGTTGTTTCTCCGGCGTCTCCGCTGGAAACATTCCAGTCAAAATAGACATAACCGTACTGGCCAGCCTGAGCGGCGAGTCTGCTCATGATGCCGGTGTTGTAATTGCGGCTGACTGTATTGGAGCTGCCTCCCGGGAAGCGGAACATGTTGGAATAGGAACCGGTCTGCTGGGCGATGACCTCATTCTGGGCATTGAAGTCCGCCCAGTAGGCATCTTCGGACGAGTAGATCTGGGCATAATTGTGCGTCTGCGAATGAACGCATACGGTATGGCCGGCTGCCGCTTCCTTAGCCATGCAGTAAGCGTAGGCGGGATAGGCGCTGGTTGTGAAGAAGGTTGCCTTGACATTGTATTGAGCCAGAATGTCCAGCAATTGATCTGTATAAGCGCCGGGGCCGTCATCGAAGGTCAGATAGATGGTTTTGGATGATTCGCCGGCCGGCGTTGAATTGTTCTGCGGCTTTTCCTTGACGATGACAGTCCGGGTTGCGGTTGCCTCATTGCCATGGCTGTCGGCTATTGTATATGTGACTGTATAGGTTCCCGGCGTGGATGTGTCCACGTTACTATCGATTTTGACCTGTTCACTCAGATCACCGTCACAGTCATCCGTCGCAAACCATTCATGATAGAATTTATCACCGACATAGAAGGTGACCTCAGCACCTCCGGACAGTTCAATCACCGGCGGTTCACGGTCATCATAATGGATGGTGCGTGTCATTCTTGCGGAATTGCCGGAGGAGTCTGAAACCGTGTAAATGACTTTCCCGTCTTTTTCTTCCGACTTGACCTTGTCGCTGATATCGCCGTCATAATTGTCCGTTGCGGTGTATCCTTCTTCGACATAAGGATGGTTGTAAGGCGTATAGGAATCGGGAATCGATTTCAATTCAATCTGCGGAGGCACATGATCCTCCACGATGACAGTTCTCTTCGCTTCCGCATGCTCGTTGTTATAATCTGCTGTATAGGTGATCGTATATGTGCCGGTTTTCGTCAGATCGAAGTTTCCCTGAGTTGTGACTTCCACGTTTTCGTTGAGAAACGGAAGCACCGATGCACACCATTCCGCACTGGCACCTTCATCTTTATACGAATCCCCGTATTCAACATGTACGGTTTCCTCTCCGTTGAGAGTCAACTCAAGTGACCATTTATTGAAAATGAGGACTGCAACGGCAACCAGAGCCGCGAAGGCGGTAATGATCGCAATGATGCCGATCACGGGAAGCTTCTTTTTTTTAGGAGCTTTCTTTGTTTTTCCCATAATAAAAATCCCCCTGCCAATATCATACATGATTATCACTCTGAGATTTCAGAATATTAAAATACAAATCAAATAAAGTTGGAGATGTCAATTAACGGGTATCCGGATGGAATTCTTCATCTGCTTTTCTTAAAATAGAATGCGGGAGAAATATTATGAGAATTTTCGGAACCATCTGTATTGCATTGATTTCAATCCTGGCCGGAGCTGTGCTTGAACTGAACAAGAATACGCTTTTCGGCTGGGGAATGTTCCTGTATGCGCTGGCGGTGCTGATTTTCTTATGCGCACGCCATATTTTCACACAGCATGTCTGGCAAAGAGCACTGCTCATCATAGGCTATGCCGGTGTCTGTGTTCTGATTGTCATTGCCAGCTGGCCGCCCATGAAGCAGGTCAAAGCCTATGACACAAAACAGCCGCAGAGAACAGAAGTTGTTTCCACTGACAAGGGAGATGTGCGCGGCATTGTGCTGAATGGCGAAAAAGCGGAACTCTTTGCAGGAATTCCATATGCAAAGCCGCCGGTGGGGGAATTGAGATGGAAAAAACCGCAGGATGCGGACAGCTGGGAAGGTATCCGTGAATGCGACACCTTCGCATCGATGTCCATGCAGGCAAGAAACCTGCCGGCCTATGATTCCCTGGCACAGATCATCGGCTATCATGATTATCAGATCAGATTCGACGACCAATACAGAGAAGCGGTCAGCGAGGACAGCCTTTATCTCAATGTGTGGCGTCCTGCCGGAAACCATGAAAAACTGCCCGTGATTGTCTATATCCACGGCGGCTCCTTACAGACCGGACAGCCCTGGTACGCTGATTACAGCGGCAGGGGATTTGCCGAAAAGGGTGTGATCTGCGTGAATATGGGCTATCGTCTGGGTGTCTTCGGCTTTATGGCAAATGAACAGCTCGCAGCGGAAGATCCGGATCATACAACCGGCAATTATGGCCTGCTTGATCAGATCAAGGCGCTTGAATGGGTCAGGGACAACATCGCCGCATTCGGAGGTGATCCTGACAATGTGACCCTGGCCGGGGAATCGGCCGGTTCGGTCTGCGTGGACGCATTGTGCGTGTCCGATCTTGCGAGGGGACTCTTCAAAAGGGCAATCCTGGAAAGCTCAACCGTTTCGTCAGTCATTCCGCCTCATTCTTACCGTCTGTATGATGAAGCTGTCAGCAGCGGAAATGATCTGATGAAGCGCTATGGCGTTTCAACAATCGAAGAGCTGCGCGCATTGCCGGCGGAAAAGCTGGTGAATGAACAGAATACCCAGCACCATATCACCATTGACGGCTATGTGCTCAAAGACACGCCTTACAAGCTGCGCACGGCGGGTGTGCATAATGAGGAAGCCATACTGCATGGATATAATGCCGAAGAAAGCGGACCGTTCATTCTTTTCTCACATGCGAATCTGAAAAACTATGAGGAAAAGGTCAGAAGATCGTTCGGTGAATATGCGGATGAAGTGCTGAAACTCTATCCCGCAGCCACTGACGAAGAGGCGGATGAAGCATGGGCAAGGATTTACGGCGCAGTCTTCTTCAATTATTCACACTATTGTCTTAACCGTCTGGAAACGGAAAACGGCGTGCCCGCATATGAATATCTCTTCTCCAAAACAAACGGCAGACTCGGCTGCTGGCACAGCGGTGAACTGGTTTATGCCTTCGGCAATATTCCGACCTCATCAAAGCTTTACGATGAGGCTGACCGCAGTCTTTCCACTTTGATGAATGACTGCTGGATTGCATTTGCCAAAAACAGCACTCCCGATCAAAGCACGGGGTGGCGGATGTCAGCAGATTCCGACGAAGTTATGGAATTCGGGGAACAGACCGGCATGATCAAAGAGCCTGATCTGGCCCTTTATGAAATCCTGGACCGCATGCAGGGCTGGGATTAAGAAATAAGAGAACAACGGGAGGCGGATGTGCTTCCCGTTGTTCGTTAACCGTTATTTTACTCAGACTTTCCGCCGAGGATGAAGGTGCGGATGTCATTGCTGAGTTCACGCACATTGTCCTCACCGATGTAAATCATATGTCCGGAAGGATAGCCTTTGACAAAGACGCGGTCTTTCGGCAGACCGGCATGATCAAGGGTATAGAAGACATGACCGAACTCGGTGCACAGGTCAAACCAACCGTTGGCAAAGAAGGTGCGCATGCCCGGGCGTCTTGTCATCGCATTGCGCAGCTGTTCGCCGGTGGTGCCGAACTCGCAGTTTCTGTTCCAGTTCTTGTAATACATGGTCATGTTCACATAAGTGCGGTCAAGTTTCACATTGAGGTAAGGAAGAATATCACCGGTTAATGCCGCATAGAAATAGGTGTCATAGCGATCAGCGGTCGCATCATCCCATAATGCCTTTCTTTCCTCATCCTTCCAGGGTTCCAGCATGGGACGTGTCATACGGCCGTCATATCTGGAGACCGCTTTTCCTTTGGCTTTGAGCACTTCCTGACGATAATCATTGTCATCGATCTTAAGACCGTGGGCGAGCAGATACTCCCTGGAAACACCGGTGTAGTAGCTGACTTTTTCAATGATATATTCTTTTTTCTCTTCACTTAATGCCTCGCCTTTGTAAAGGGCAAGCACATAATCCTCATCCGCGAAAGCCTTGGCTTCCATGACAAATTCCTCAACGCTCTGATCTGAGGGATGATTATGATACCAGTTGACACCTGCATAGGTGGGGAAGCCAAGCACACTTTCCTCAACCGGCACATTTCGTCCGAAGTATTCTCCGACTGTGACGGTGTTGCCGATCATGATGATGCCGTCAAAGGCAACGCCATAGGCTCTGTCCTTGCCGCCCGTGGCAGCGATGCCGGCGGCGGTGGCGCTTCTTGTGCAGCCATAGCTTTCACCGGCCAGATACTTGGGGGAAAGACCTCTTTGATAACGCAGACACCATGCCTCGATGAAGTTGAGCAGAGCTTCCGCATCCGCTTCAATGCCAAGGAAGTGATCTTTTTCCTTTTCATCCAGCAGCATTCCATAGCCGCATCCCACCGGATCCACGATGACAAGATCAGCGACGTCAATCAGGCAGTCGGGATTGTCAATGACCTCAAACGGTCCGAAAGCGCTGGGACGGTCGGGTTCTCCATAAGTGACGCGTCTGGTGCCGAAACAGCCGGCATGGACATAAACGCTTGAGCTGCCCGGACCGCCGTTGTAGGCAAAGATCACAGGTCTGTTTGAAACGTCCTCAACATCTGTGCGCAGATAGGCATAGGAAAAAATGGAAGCGATGGGTTTGCCGTCCGCATTGTAAAACACATTATCCTCGCAGATGGTCTGATAGGGAATTTCGACTCCGTTCAGTTTAATGGTATGTTCGGAAACAAATCTTGCAGGCTTGAAATCATCCGGTTTAATAGCTTCGGTTCTGTACATTGTGAACTCCTTTTGCATGTTACCAATATGATACAGCCGGAAAGACCAAAAAGGTAAGAATATACAAGGCAGGTCATCTTTGTTGAATTGTAAGGTGTCAGTGCTAAGATTATGCCATGAGTGTACAGGGACATTTTCATATTCTGATCGGTCTGGCCGGCTGCGCGCTGATCATTTATGCGGTGCTTGTGGCGGTTGGAAAAATGCCGGTGATGTATCTGATTCCGCCGCAGAATGAAAAAGACGTCCGCAAGGAGAGACGTCTTTATACAATCGGCTATGGGGGACTCGGCGTCATGGCAGTGCTCGAGATGCTGGACTTCTATACAACGTGGAGCTGGGTGATCTCACTTGCCGCATGTGTGCGGATTGTCGTGATCATCTATCTCTTATGTGCATTGATCGCAAAGCCATACGTTCCGGGCTATTATCCCGGTGACACCATCGGCATGAAACCGAAAAGACATCACGGAACTGAGTCAGAAGGCAATCAGGCCTGAACTCAGTTTTCTTTTGCCTTGTTGAAAGCGGCCCCGTAAAAGAGAATCGTGATGATGAACTTGAGCCACATCGTCGCTAAGAAGATCGCCGCAAGCGATCCGTAAACCGCGCTTGCCTTCCAAAATGTTCCCATGAAAAAGCCGAAGGCGGCAGTGAAAATACCGGCGGCAAGGGTGGTGAACACAGCCCCGGGCAGCTGCGATTTCAGCGTGCGCTTTCCACAGGGCAGATATGTGTAAGTCAGAAGAATCACAAGAGCTGCCGCGACCACGGTGAATATGCCGGAGTAATTCATCACATTTTCAAACAATGCGACACCCTTTTCCAGATGCAGATATGTCAGAAGAGCGGATACAGCGCTGATCAGAGGATCTCTTAACAGCGAGAAGATCAGCAGCGCCGGGATGAGCAGGATGAACACCAGCGTAAACACCAGCGCCATCGGCTTGCCTTTGAGGCTGCTTCTGTGCACACCCTCCATATGTTCGAGACCCGCCTGAATGGAGGAGACACCGTTGGAGGCGCTCCATAACGTGGTCAGGGCACTGATCGATGCGATCAGCCCCGAAGACTGGGAATTCAGATTGCGTATGATTCCGTCAAACATGGACTGCACCTGGGGAAGATCCGGAATGATTTTCATTAAGAAGGCACTGAAATCATCGGCGGAGAAAAAGGGCATCATGTTCACGATGGAAATGACAAGCATCAGAAGCGGAAGCAAAGCCATCAGAATATACAGCGTAGCATAGCCTGAATAGACATCCATTTCATTAGAGGAAAACACGTTCAGCGTGTTCTGAATCAGCTTCACAAACCGGTTGTTTTTCATGATCAGCTTACTCCTTATATGATATGTTCAATGTATGATTGCTTAATTCCATTGTAATTGAGTAAACACTCAACCGTAAAGTTTTTGCCTGCACGGATCATCACATGCATGAACTTTCGGTGAGTGAAGACTGATAATATTTTTATAACAGTCGTGTTTTTTGCATGGATGATCATGGATCATAACAGCACAAAGGGAGGAGAAACATGTCATTGCTCAGATACGGAAATGTGTGCGCGCTCTATTACAGGCATGCAAAAGTGCGGATGCCTTCCCAGCTCGATCTGCTGTATGAATGGTTTGGAAACCTGCTGATACAGATCAAAGACACCGACGGCAATACAAAAAAGAAACCGGAGTTTGATGAAGGGGAATGCATGATCCATGCCGTCAGATATCACGGCAAGCTCTATACGGGCGGCGATATGATCATTTCGCAGCTGTGCGGCCGACTGATCGGAACGGCAAAGGGAAACCGTGAAAAACAGAGAAAGAACGCGGTGCTTCTGCAGAAACGGGCAGTCCGCAGCCTTCATGAAAACTATGCACTGATCGAAGGTCTGATGGCAGACATAGAGGAAAAACTGATGGCTCTGGATGAGGAGGCATTCCCTGAATTCGGAAAGGATATCCTGGACTTCATCATTGACTGCGCCTATGAACGGGCGGAATCTTCCACATCAGAAATCGACGGCGAACCGTTTCCGATGGATGATGAGATCTTCGATACCGTGATTTACAATGCGGCCTACCAGTTCACTCTGTATACCATGGAAGGAATCGTGAATGCATATCTCTGGCTGTTAATCGGCTCTTTGTTCCGAAACGAGGCAGGCAGACTGACAAGGCGCTTTGATTCCTCCTTCATTGAGGTCAACCGCGCGCCTTCCGAAGATCCCAGCCTGATTTCAAAACTGGATTATCTCCTCTTCCCGGAGGATTATGAATATACCTATGAAGGGGATGATGTCACCTCACATTTTCCCGATATTGTCTGGAAATGCGATGAATGCGGAGCGGTTCTCAATGATCAGCAGGGATTTGATGAAAGAATCGGATTATGGCAGTGCCGCGTGTGCAACCACATCAATCCGCTCGATATCGCAAACATCTATGACTGCGATGAGGACGCACGCAACGGCCGCAATCAGAATGATGATCAGAAGTTCCGGGATGCGATTGAGCGCAGAAAGCAGGAACTGGAACAAAATAAGGATTAACGATATGGAAAAACCGGCAGATTGCCGATACAAATCATCTCTGATTCCATGTATCCTTAAGGTATAGGAGGCAGTGTTATGTCCCGTCAGTTCGACAATCTTACAATTGATCAGTTCACGGCTGCGTCAGCTTCGAAGGAACCCGTTCCCGGCGGAGGCGGCGTCAGCGCTTTATGCGGCTCGCTTGCCGCAAGTCTTGCGGCGATGGTGACCAACCTCACCATCGGCAAGAAGAAGTTTCTCGAATATACCGATGAATTATGCGCCATCCGCGAAGAGGCTGACAGCCTGAGAAAAGAGCTGCTCGCCTGCATCGCAAGAGATGCCGAAGCATTTGAACCCCTGGCAAAAGCCTACTCGCTGCCCAAAGAGACCGAAGGATACGCGGAACTTATGGAACAGTGTCTGAGAGTGGCCGCCGAACCGCCGTGTCAGATCCTGAAATACTGCGCAAGAGTGGTGGAGCTGGATGAAAGACTTCAGGACATCGGTTCCAAACTTGCCATCTCGGATGCGGCGACATCGGTCATGCTGGCGCATGGTGCCATGTATGGGGCTTATATGAATGTCATCGTCAATACAAGACTGATGAAAGACAGAGAATATGCGGACGCTTATGCAAAGCAAGCAAAGGATATGCTGGATGATTATGCAAAGCGCGCATTAATCGTATATGACAATATTGTCAGGAGGCTGACCAATGGCTGAACTTCTCAAAGGAAAACCGGTCGCCGATGCCTTAAGCGCAAAAGTGCGCAATGAGGTGGAGCGGCTTAAGGCCCATAACATCACACCGACTCTGGGAATTATCCGGGTGGGTGAAAATGAATCGGATCTTTCCTATGAAAGAGGCGCCCTCAAGCGCTGCGAAAGCACCGGTGTTCAGGTGAAGCGGATCATCCTGCCCGGGGATGTTTCCAAAGAGGATTTCTACAAAGCGGTGGATGAGGCCAATGCGGATGAATCCATTCACGGCATTCTCATGTTCCGTCCGGTTCCCCGCCATCTTGACCGTGAAAGGGCAAGAGTCGCGGTGGCTTATGAAAAGGATCTCGACGGCTGCACGGACGGCTCTCTGGCAGGTGTTTTCACCAACACCCCCAAGGGTTTTGCGCCATGCACCGCCCAGGCTGTGATTGAGATGTTTGATTATTACGGCATCGATTTAACCGGCAAGAATGTCACCGTGGTTGGCAGAAGCCTGGTCGTCGGCAAACCGCTGGCATTATTGCTGATGAACCGCAATGCGACCGTGACCGTCTGCCATACCAGAACCGTGGATATTCCTTCCAAAACACGCAATGCGGATATCGTCGTTTTGGCGGCAGGACAGCCTGAACAGTTCGGCAGGGAATATTTCAGAGAAGGCCAGATCGTTGCGGATGTGGGCATCTCGTGGAGTGAGGCAAAGCAGAAGATCACCGGCGATGTGAAATTTGATGAGGTGGAACCGCTTGTTTCCATGATCACGCCGGTGCCTGGCGGAGTCGGCTCTGTCACAACCAGCGTGCTGGTCACCAATGTTGTCACAGCCGCCAAACGTGCCGCCGGCATCGAATAAAAAAAGAAGACCCGAAGGTCTTCAAAGATTGCATCTGAATTAACGGAAGCTGTCAATGAGTGCGTTGTACAGCATTCCGTTTTTTAATGCATCGGCATTGCCGCCCAATACTTCAACCAGTTTGTAGGCGAAGGGGAACGTGGTTGCAGGACCTCTGGAAGTGATCAGGTTTCCGTCTGTCACAACCATCTGTTCCATTTTTGCATTGTCATCGATATACTGCGCATCCGCAAACATGTCACGGTATTTATCTGCCGGATAGGAGGTCAGGGTTCTGCCCGCGCTGATGCCCGCCTGTTTCAGCACCATGGGGCCAGCACAGATCGCTGCCACATATTTCTTTTCTTCATTGAATTTTCTCACCCATTCAATGACCGCTTCACAATCTCTGAGATTGGCCGCGCCAGGCATTCCGCCGGGAATGACAACCATATCATAATCATCATAGATTTCCTTTGAAATAATCCGGTCTGCCTTCACATAAATATCATGTCCCCCGCGCACCATTTCCTGATCGATGGATACGGAATCGCATCCGATGGAAGCTCTTCTGAGAATGTCAATGACAAACAGGGATTCGCCTTCCTCAAATCCGTCCGCCAGTAAAACCGCTGCTCTTTTTTCACTCATATTCATTTACCGTCCTTACGGTTTTAATATAGGAAAAAGGATATTCTGATACAAACAATTTCCAGAATCCGGAAAAAAAGGAACCGCATAATTGCAGCTCTATTGCAAAGCGGATTGAATCAGAGCAGGGAAGCGACGCAGGCCTCAACCTCGCTCATCTCAGCGGTCGGCTCAAAACGTGCGACGACATTGCCTTTGCGGTCAACGACGAACTTTGTGAAATTCCACTTGATGGTCGGGTTGTTTCTGAAGTCGGGGTCAATCTTGGCCAGGTGCTGATCCATGAACGGAGCCTTGTCGCCTGTGAAGCCTTCGAAACCTTTCTGGCTCTTGAGGAAGGTATACAGCGGCAGTTCGTTTTCACCGTTGACATCGGATTTATGCATCTGCGCAAACTGTGTCTTGTAATTCATTGTGCAGAATTCGGTGATTTCCTCATCGGTGCCGGGTGTCTGGTGACCGAACTGGTTGCAGGGAATATCGAGTACCTCGAATCCCTGATCATGATACTTCTCAAACATTTCCTCGATCGGCGCGTAGTGAGGTGTGAAGCCGCAGCCGGTGGCGGTATTGACGACCAGAACGACTTTGCCTTCGAAATTCTTCATCGGAACTTCATTGCCTTTTCTGTCTATGACAGCGTAATCATAAAACCCCATGATGTTATCCTCCTGTGTGTATTCTAACGGAAACGGGATTTCTTTTCATTAAAACTGATTTCAAAAAAACGCGGAGGTTTTACACAGAAGAGGGGAATATGAGAGACAGCAAACCCTGATTATTTTCATGAGCCGATCGGCTATAATGAAAGCGGGTTTACCGAAAGGAATAGAGATTATGAAAAAAAGTATCAAAGTTCTCTGCGCGGCGGCGCTTGCATGTATGCTGAGCGGCTGCTTCAAGTCAAGAATTGTCATCGATGTCACAAAGGACGGTACTGCTTCCGGCAATGTGACACTGATGATGTCCGTCAGTATGCTCACGATGGACGGAACCTCCATTGAAGACGCCATGGCGGAAATGGAAGCCCAGTACCGCGAGGAATATCCGGATGCGAAGATTGAACCTTACCGGGAAGGCGAGGGCGAAAACGAATATGCAGGCGTCAGGATCAATGTCATTCCGGTGGAAGGCCTCGATATCAAAAAGGAAGGCGGCAAAATCACTGTGACTGTTCCGCTTTCAGGCGTGCAGGATGAAATTGCCGATGAGAGCGGAGCCGCAGAGCAGGGAACGAATATTTCGATGCTCAAAAACTATGGCGCCGAAGCAACCATCAGAATCAATATGCCTTACAAACCGACCGCCAATTACGGCACCGTGACAGACAACACGGTCGTGGTTGATCTGCTCAGCGACAGTGTCAAGGAGCCGCTTATCATCACATGCTCAGCCGGTCCCTCACCCGCATTGATCGCCGCAATCATCGCGGTTGTTGCCGTTGCGATCGGTCTGCTTGCCTTCTTCCTCTCAAAGAAAAAACAGAATATCTGAGTTTCAAGCAAAGCATTGCAAAAATGCGCTGTCATGAATGGATCATGGCAGCCTTTTTTATGGAAATTTTTTGGGCATATAAATGATTTCAGACTTTCACTACACTGATTTCGAAGCAAAGAAAACGCGCGCACATCTTTGACTTGAACGTTCCGTACGGAACCGCTGTATGTTGAATGAGCAATGAATCAGGAGGCTTGTAAATGACAGATTATATCAAACGGATGGACGAAGCCGCAAAGGAAGTAAAGGAAGCGAAGAAGGTTCTGAACATGGCGGAAAAGCAGCGTCAGAAAGATCTGAAACAGCTGCAGAAGAATGTGAAGGCATGCGAGGATCATATCTCCAAAGCAAAGCAGGAATACGCTGGCATCAAACGGTATCTTGACCATCTTGAATATAACGGCAGATCCTATGTGCTCAATGAGAACACATTTGCGGAAGTGATCACTTCCGGAGAAATCACCTCGACAATCACATCGAAATCAACCAACGGAATCTCTTTGCCCGGTGCGCTGATCGGCGGTGCCGTGGCCGGATCGCTGGGTGCGGTCGTTGGCGGCGTCAAACGCAATCAGGTCATTGAATCAGAAGAAAAAGATCACCGCAAACACTATCTTCATGTGAGATGCGATGACGGTGATTTCACCGCTGAGACAAAACCGGATGAGGAAACAAAGACCAGACAGTTCGCCGATGAGATCAACAACGCGGGCAGAAACGCCGAGGATGCGGTGCAGAGCGCACAGACAAATCTTGATTTTGCCAAGACCCGCTTAAGAGAAGCCGAAGCTGACTTCACCGCCATCAACAATGCCCAATACGCACTGGAAGAAAAAGAACGTGCCTGCCGTCTGGTTGAAGCGGCCGGAACCGGCGCTGAAAAGCAGATGCTGGCGGAAAGAAACCGCAAACGCAGAAAGACAATGATCATTGCGGGCGTGGCTGCCGTGCTGCTGCTTGCCGTTTTTGCAAGACCGAAGAAAAAACCGGACGCAGAGAAAAATGAAGAACCGATGGCGGCGGTGACACCTTCACCAACCCCTGAGTCCACTTTGGAGCCTACCCCTGAGCCTACGGTTGAACCAACTCCGGAACCAACCCCGGAGCCGACTCCTGAACCGACTCCGGAGCCGACTCCTGAACCGACAGCGGAAACAGCCGCGTCCGGAATCCGGCCGGAATTCAAGGCGAGCATGGACGCATATGAGGCATTCTTTGATGAATATGTGGAATTCATGAAGAGTGTGGATGAGACCTCCATGAGCATGGAAACGATGGTGAAATACTATGACTTCCTGGCAAAGTACGAAGATGCGATGGAAGCGCTCGATGCGATTGATGAGACACAGCTGACCGCTGAAGAGGACAGGTATTATCTGGATGTGCTGCTCAGAATTGATCAGAAGCTGCTCGAGGCGGCACAGTAAGGAAGGAGACTGGAATTGAAAAAACCGGACAGAAAAACCCTGTGCAGATGGTTCATCGCAATCGATCTGACAATGATCGCAATCCTGACATTTCTGCGCAGTGATCCGATGTACATGATCAGAAACGACATTTCTTTGAGCAATATCACGTTTGAAGGAACCTGGTTTGTGACCGGAGTCATTCTGAGTCCGCTGATTATCAGATATTGAGATATGAAAGAAACGGAAACCTGTTATACAGTCGGTGAAATATCCGCTCTCACAGGCGTGACCCGCAAAACGCTTTTCTATTATGACCACACAGGTCTGCTCAAACCGGTGCAGCGGACGGGGTCACAGCATCACAAACTCTACAACAACGATTCTCTGATGAAACTCAGAAAGATCATCGAATACCGCGAGGCGGGTCTGAGCATTGCCGAGGTCCGCACTCTGGTCAATGATCCGGATTGTGACACGAAGAGAATTCTGTATACAGCGCTTGAAAGGATCAGGGCACAGAAGACACAGAAGGAAGCGGAAATCGCAAAACTGATCACAATGATCGAACAGCTTCCGTGAAATGACTCTGTATGCTTGCAGTGCCTTCCTTCTTCAGTTACCTTAAAGAGGAATGAAGGAGAAATCATATGATCAAAGGCGTTCATCACATTTCCATGAAAACCGATCAGCCGGAAGTTTTTGAAAGGGTGAAGTATTTCTATACACAGCTGCTTGAACTGCCCGTTGTGCGTGAATGGGAAACCGGCATCATGATCGAAACCGGCAACTGCTGGCTGGAGATCAACAACGACAAGCCCGGCATCCGTGAACTCGGAGCGGTGCGCCATATCGCTTTCTATTGCGACAATGTGGACGAAACAATTGAAAAACTCAGAGCAGCCGGTTTCGAGGTATTTGTGGAACCGAAGGATATCCTGATTCACTCCGATCCTGAAATCCCCGCAAGGATCGCCTTTGTCAAAGGTGCGATGAATGAGCAGATCGAACTCTTCCATGACCGCTCCGATAACGCGCAAAGATTCTGAACAGAACAATGGCAAAACGTATTAGAATGAATGAAACGGACTGCCATGAATTAATTATTCAGTTAAACATCAATCATGAGACAGACCGCACAGCCGGTCTGTCTGTGTTTTTTCATATGGATCATATACGTTAAGGAGGTGGATATGCAGCTGTTTTCAACTGTTCTGAATCTCACGGAATCAGTGGATGCCGTCAGATTCATGGATCTTGTCAAAGAATGGAATGACACCCAGGTCTTTGAAGAAAACCGCATTGCGGATTTTGCATACCATGGCGAGGATGACATCATGTTCGGCAATGAAAATCTCTGGATGAGCGTGCGCAGATACAATCCGGAAAATATCATTGCCATCCGCTATGAAAAGGCGCAGGATGAGGGAACCATATGGGATACGGATTATGTCATGAATTTCAATACGCATAAGCTCGCCATCCGGCTTGAGAGAAGCTATCATGAGGATTCCCTTCGTACTGATGCGAAGTTTTCAGCTCCTTATTTCATCAGCCTGCTGATACAGAAAGGCTATCTAAAAGATGACCATGGTCTCGATATCAGCGATAAACCGCATTTCATCGATGAGGGAAACGGATCTTTGCTCAGGGATGTGATCTCACGCACCACGGTATACCGTCTGCCGGTGATTTATGTTTCGCGCACCTATTATGATGAGGATCCGGTGGACCTTGTCCGCACGGCCAGACAGCTCAAAGGCATTGCCCATGTCTTTGCGCAGACTTCGGTATTCTCAAACAATGCGCTAAGAAACATCTGTGATTCACAGAATGCATACTATGGCGCCATTGATATCTTCTTCCCCAACCAGGAAACGGAAACCGTCCGTTATCTGTATCATGGCGAGAAAGGGGAGGATCTGAATTTAAGAAACAGAGTGATCCGCAAAGTGCTGGAATACAGCGGCGCAAAACTGCTTTCACCCCTTGAAACATGGTATGGCGTCAACCGTGCGATTCTGATGGAAAAGATGGATGAGCAAAAGCGTCTGCTTCAGGCCAAGGAGAGCGAGAGACTGGACGCGCTTAATGAGATGGAGGATGTCTACAGCACATTTGGCAGAGATCTTGAGAAACTCAGAAAGCAGGTGGAGGAGCTTTCAGTCATCGCCGCCAACCGTGAATATGAAAACGAGAAGCTGCGCGAAAAACTGAGCTCAGTCCAGACACATCCGGTGCTTCTTTCCGGGGAGGAAGAAGAATTCTTCGCCGATGAGATCCGTGAGATGGTGCTGGATGCCTTAAGTGAAAAGCTTGCCAATCTGCCGCCTGATTCCAGACGTGCGCATGTGCTCAAAGACCTGATTGAACATAACGGTTATCAGGAAATCCATAAGAAGCGGGCATCAGAAATCAAAACAATGTTCAAAGATTACAAAAACATGTCCGCTGTGATGCGCCAGGAGCTCATCAACCTCGGCTTTGTGATCAGTGAGGAAGGCAAACATTACCGTCTTTGTTACAATGGGGATGCCCGCTACAAGACAACCGTTGCCAAATCCGGCAGCGATTACCGCGAAGGCCGCAACATCGCCGCACTCATCATCCGCATGATGTTCTGAAAAGAGGAGAGGACCATGACAGTACTGTTCATCAACACCTGTGTCAGAAAACAATCACGCACCCTGCAATTGGCACAGTATTTTCTGGAAAAATGGAATGATCCGGATATCATTGAAATCCATCCGGAAAATGAAAACATCCGTTCGCTCGATGAGAAGACACTTCACATCAGAGATCATGCCCTGTATGAAAATGATCTGGACCATCCGGTTCTCAAATATGCCACACAGTTTGCAAAAGCCGATACCATTGTCATCGCAGCGCCATACTGGGATCTTTCCTTTCCGGCTGCCCTTAAGGTATATCTTGAAAGGGTGAATGCGGTCGGGGTGACATTTTATTATGATGAAACCGGATATCCGCATGGCTTATGTAAGGCAAAGCGCCTTGTCTATATCGCCACCGCGGGCGGACCTTTGATCAGCGACGTGTATGGCTATGGCTATGTCAGACAGCTTTGCGAAACGTTCTATGAAATCCATGAAACCGTTCATTTCATCGCCGAAAATCTTGATATGCCGGATACGGATGTTGAGAAATCACTCGCAGACGTCCGGACAAAAATGGATGAATGGTTTAAACAATCCGCATGAAAATAACCGGAAGATAGCTGAACCGTATCTTCCGGTTTTTAAGATCTGAAGTATTGTGTCAGGATTTCTTTAATATAGTGATATCTTCTCGCATAGGTGTTATCCACGCGGATCAGCTCGAACCCATGTTCCTTACAGATGGCTTCCTTCTGTTCATCACGCGCTTTGACGATATGATCGGACAGATGTTCCATGCCATCCAGTTCCACCGCCAGCACCGGAATCTCTTTTTTCTGATATCTGCGGTAAACGACAAAGTCGAATCTGCCGCGGTAGAAATAATCCTTGGAGGAGATGTTTTCCATGAAGACCTGGGAAACCGGCACTTCCTTATGAACCGTATAATGAGAACCGTCACTGAACGCATTGTCCAGCGCATGGGTCAGATTTTCCAGAAATGCCTCTTCGGTGGCCGTGGAATAGGGGCGGATGCCAAGCGCTCTGGATTCCACCGGTTTGGGCGTGACCTGATAGGTGCCGGCGCTGCGCACATAGCAGGCAAGATCATACAGATCATCCTCCTGAGAAGGGTCATGAAGCCGTTCCAGGGCATTGCTGTCGGTGAACAGATACAGCTGCTGTCTGGCTCTGGAAGTGGACACATTGATCAGCTCGCGATTGTTATTGAGCCATGCATAGGTTTCCGGTCTGGTATGTTCCGACAGGGCAAGCGAGAAGAGAATGACATCCTTCTCATCCCCCTGGAAGGCATGAACGGTTCCGCAGTCCACATTGTCAATGCCGTTTGATTCCAGCTCTTTTTTAATATAATCCTTCTGTCTGACAAACGGGGTGATCACACCGATATTGTCCGACGGATTGGCCTTAATATAGCGGACGATCGCCTCGGCTTCAGCCGGGGCGGTGTTTTTGGCTGAAGGCATATCATTGTCCACATCCACATAGACAAGCGGCTGATCCGAAACGCTTCTGCCGTCCATCTTCAGTCTGCTGTTGTAATATTTACGGTTGGAGAAACCGATGATCTTCGGATCGCAGCGGTAATGATGGGACAGCAGAACCTCATCCGAAACCGGATCGCATGCCAGCATTGTTTTATAAATGGAGGAAGTACGGTAATCATATTCATCACTGATACCGTATTTTTCTTTCAGCTGCGCATTGTCCGCCTCATCCAGAAGAATGACCGGCTGCAATTGCTGGGGATCTCCCACCAGCATCAGGCTTTTACCGCGTATTACCGGAACAAGTGAGACTGCCGTATTGCACTGGCTTGCCTCATCGAGGATGACCATATCAAAGTGGGGCTTTGGCGAAGAAAGCTTGTAAGCGGAAATGCATGTGGTTGCCACAATGGGGAAAATACGCAGGAATGCTTTGAGATGTTCCTCATCGTTGAGCCAGGAGTTGAACTGCTTCACCATCTCGGTCTCATCCTTCATCTGCACAATCGAGCGCAGCTCATCAAAGGCGGGCTCTTTGATCCGCTCCAGACATTTTCTGCTCATGCGGTAAAGCACTTCCTTGAGTGCGGTGAAATCCGTATTCACAAAGCGCAGGGCCTTGTCGATATTCAGTTTTTCTCCCTCCTTGATTTTCTTTTCCAGAGCCGGCTTTTGTTCGGTTTCCAGCTGCAGGGTGAAATTCATCTGGGAGGAGTTTTTCAACAACTCATCCAATGCGTCTTTGCGCTCGATCAGATTGAGGGTGTCTTCATATTCATCCAGAAAGTCGGAAAGCTTCTTCGCATTCTCCATGCGGGAAGGACTGTCTTTGAATGCTTTCTCCTTTTTCTGCTTTGTGCTGCTCAGTTCCTGAATCAGTTTCTTTATCAATTTCAAAGAACGCAGTGTTTCCTCATTGGAGCCAAGCCGGATCACCGGGAAGGGGATATAGCCGCTTGCGCCGCGGAAGGATTTCAGCTTGCCCACAGCTTCATCAATCGGATGATTGTTGTAGGAGGCAAACAGCACGGTTCGATGATTATAAAAGGCGGAAAGAATCGTATTGACGATGGTCATCGTCTTGCCGGTGCCGGGCGGTCCCTGGATATAGGAGAGGGGATAGCGCATGGCATGGTTCATCGCCAGCAGCTGATCCAGATTGATCTGTCTGCTTAACAGCGCCATCGGCACCGCTTTTGTCTTTCTTGGGCGTTGTGTCAGTTGACCGAAGAAGGCAGCCACAGGCACTGTGACCCGATCCTCATCATACATCGCAAAGATGCCTTCATATTCAGAAGGCAGATCGAGCAGGCTGTCTCTGGCAACCTCGAGAACATAGGGCATATCATCCACAAGAATGCCCGGATTGGTGACCGTGATGATCTCACGGATTTTCTCCGCATTGGCTTTGAAATCATTCAGAAGATAATGGAATTCCGGATCCAGGAATGAACGCACCGACTGTTTCTTTCCGTTGATCGTATTCTCCGTGCAGATCACGGGCGGATCAAACGCACCCAGCTGCCGTGCGCCGACATTCAGTCTGAGCGGCTGATAGGCCAGCAGGTACATTCCTTTGGCGGTTGCCACCGACAGCAGATTCATTCCGAACTGTTTGATGCTCAGTTTGCCTTTGAAATCATCATCCGTTTCCTTTACAAAACTTCTGACAATCTGCGCAAACTGCTCATCGGAAAGAGAATATGAAACTCCGTCCACTTTCTCATCATCCAGCTTTCCCACCAGAGCGAAGTCAGTCCGGTAGGGACTTTCATCCAGCCGGAAGCATTCACTCAGGTAAGTCAGAATGGCAAAGTTGGCGCTGTCCGCAAAGACGGATTTGTATTTATCCGGATTGTCCTGAATATCAGTCCTCAATGTTTCGGGTATTTCCGCATAAGTGCCGCGGATCATTTTTGCACTGACAATCTGATCCAGATACAGATTCAAAGAGGCGATCGAAAAAGAACCCAGATGCATGCCGTCACACAACAGACGGCGCGAGCGCGGATTGAGATCTCTCACCGCGATCCAGTAGCTGGTTGTTTCATTTTTGCGGTTATGATAATCGACTGCCAGCCAGCAATTTGCACGGATTGCCCGGTACAGTTCTCTGCATACAGCTTTCACAATGAAATTGTACATGCGGAAACAAACAAAAAACAATACCGCATGCGGCATTGCCTTTGTGCATTATTCGGATTTGCGGCGGATCTCTGTGCGGATGCCCATGCGGTTGAGCTCACGAGCCACATGCAGTGCCTGCATACGGAACATGACACCCATCGTATGTCCGCCCTCAATCAGATTGCGCACTTCCGCATCGCTGAATGCGAAGCGCTGTTTCATCTGTTCAGCCAGTTCATCACGGTCAATCTGCGGATCAATGATGCCGAGACTGATCAGCTCATATACCTGTCTGTCTTCATTTTCCGAAGAGACAATCTTCTTTTCACTGTTTTCACTGTTCATATCTGTTTCCTGCGTGCTCATTATACACGCTTTGAGGGCAAAAGAAAAACCGTGCCGAAACACGGTTTCATGATTGTTTTCGAGAATTACTTCTCAGGTGCGCCGAACTTGATCTCGGTTGCGCCAGTCATGGCATCAGCGGAAATCAGGCAGATCGGAGCGTTCTCATAAGACAGAGTCTTGAATGTTCCTGTATAACCGGATTCAGTTGTGAATTCGAGTGTGAAGACGCCCATCTTGCCGTTGTCATCCAGCAGCATTTCCGGAACAGCGTCGAATGTGATTTCCTGGCTTCCGCCGTCTTCAGCAGCGCCGTCAATCAGGTTTTCGCCCTTGTCGTCGGAACCTGTGCGGTACAGATAGAGGTCAGTGACCTTTTCGCCTGTTGTGTTGTAGATGACATACTTCGCAGCGTTCGGAGCGAATGTGAGCGGAGTGGAGCCTGTCAGAGCATCAGCAGCCAGCAGAGTGATCGGAGCTGTTTCGATGTGCAGTGTGTCGAACTGTGCGCTGTAACCGGAATTTGTTGTGAATTCCAGAGTCAGGGCAACGGAAGGATCATCCGCTGCGTCATACTGGATGACCATTGCGTGAGCATCGCCGAAGCCATGTCCGCCAGCCGCGTAGTTGTCACCCTTGTCAGCGGATCCCGCCGGGTAAAGATAAAGATCTGTGATGCCTTCGCCGGTAGCGTTGTAGATGGTGTAAACACCGACTGTCTGAACTTCCTCTTCAGGTGCTTCTTCGGTTTCAGCTGTTTCTGCGGGTGTCTCTTCTTCTTTGGGTGTTTCATCAGCAGGTGCATCAGCTGTTCCGGAGCAGCCGGCCAGCAGTGCAACTGACATCAGAAAGGCAAGTGTTTTTTTCATAATTTCCTCCTGAATAATACTGTGAATTTGTACAATCAAACCACACAGAGTAATTATGGGACTTGAAGTGGCATATTTATAGCATTATCGGGTATACTTTTAATATGAAACAATCCTGCGGTATGCTGGTATGCAAGGCTATTTATATATGGAAGAAATGTTAAAAGAAAAAATGAATCCGGGCTTCCCGTTCGGTATGAAATATATACATCCGGATTTCAGAATCGGTTGTGATGAATTCACAATCAGTCGGAATGAAGAAGAGCACCGGACAATTCATGTGGTGGATCATTTCATCTGGCTCAGGGTGAATTGCGCCGGCAAGGGTGCGGATATTGATTGCGGCACCGGATGCGGTTCATGCGCCATATCTGGACAATATGCTTTCCGCAATGATCACCGACAGTAACTTCTCCTCTGTTGTGATCCATCCGGTGTCAGATCTGTTTTTATATGATATGGATACGATCATCGAACTTTCCCGTCACAGACCCGAAGGGTTTGAATTTGAGGTGGCGGCCAGATATCTTTCCCTGTTAAGACAGTATTTCCGCATTTATCATCATACAAATCCGGAGGAAACCGTGCGCCATGACACAGACATGGAATCCTTCCGTGAAATGCTTGCCTTTATCGGTGAGCATCATCAGGAGGAAATCACCGTGGATGAGATTGCGGCGGTGGGCAGGATGAGCCGTTCGAAATGTTCCAGAATGTTTCGCCGGTATCTTGGCAAATCACCGATTGAGCATGTCCAGCAATACCGTCTTGAGAAGAGTGTCTTTCTGCTGAAAAACACGGATCTGCAGTTTTCGGAGATTGCTTCGGTGTGCGGATTCAACCAGCAGAGCTATTTCAACCGCCTGTTTGTCAGGGAATACGGCATTACGCCGCGCCAGATGCGCCGGGAATTCAAAAAAAATTCCGGTGAATGATAAGCCGGTGTCTTTTCATCATATAATGAATAAAACGGACTGATTATGAGCATATTTGTGACAGGGGATCTTCATGGCGATCCGCGCCGGCTTTCCTCAGCAATCTTCACGGAACAGAGAGATATGACCAGGGATGACGTTGTTGCCGTACTCGGCGATTTCGGCCTGGTTTTTCAGCCTGAGGAAACAGAGCTGGAAAAGCTGTTCCTTGACTGGCTGGAACAGAAGAATTTCACGCTGATCGCAACCCTTGGCAATCATGAGAATTATGACCGCATCGCAAAGCTTCCGGTTGAGGAGCGCTATGGTGCGCCGGTTTATGTATTGAGAGAAAATGTCTTTCTGCTGCAGAGCGGATATATCTATACCGTCAATGGAAAAACGATCTTCAATTTCAACGGCGCCTCCTCCCATGATATTACCGACGGACTTCTCGATGGCAATGATCCGGACTGGCTGGAAAAAGCGATGAAACTTCAGGAGGAGGGAAAGAACCTCTTCCGTGTGAAGGGAGTATCATGGTGGCCGCAGGAAGTGGAAAGCGATGATGCGGTTTATCAGCGGGGACTCGATGCACTGGAAGCGGTGAATTACGATGTCGATTTCATATTCACCCATTGCGCCTCAGCCCGGCTGGAAGAAAAGCTCGGATTTTATGATCACAGCCGCCTGAGCGATTATTTTGATCTCATTGAACAGAGACTTTCCGCCCGCACCCTCTGGCTGTTTGGCCACTATCATATGAATGTGCAGGCAGATGACAGGCGCTTTTGTATTTATGAACAGATCGTGGAGATTGCCTGATGATTGATATGGTCAGAATTCTCTTTGAACATCTTTCCGCGCAGCAGAAATATTTCGCCGCCGCTTTTTTCTGCGGGGCTTTGCTTTTGGGTTTCCTGTTTGTGCAGCTGTGTTTCTTTGCATATGAAAAACTCAGCGGAAAACAGGGCAATCGCTGGCTCAAAGCCATCCTGACAATACTGCTGGCCTGCGGGTTTTCCGCTTCCGGTTTTTTCGGCTGGCTGAGCCGCACTGTCAAAGCGGATGAGACTGCGCGTGAGGCATTGATTTCCACGGAGGCGGTCCTTGTCCACCCGACGGAATACGGATATTTCTTTGACGGCTGGGGAACCTATGCAGCCATGATTTTCTATGGCGAGGAAGGCGTCGAAGAAGAAGCCTATGCGCCGTTGCTGTCTCAGTGCGCCGTCCAGGGAATTGACTGTTTTCTGATCCGCATGCCTTATCACAGGCCATATCTCAAAGTCAATGCCGCGGATGAAATCGTGCAAAGATATGATTACGGAAGCTGGTATATGGCGGCCCATGGCAGCGGCGCACAAAGCGCTGCTGAATATGCGAATGCGCACAGTTCACAGCTGGCAGGCATGATTCTTTTCGGCGCTTATCCCGAAGTGAAACTAAACGACGGACTGCGGCTGATTGCCGTCTATGCGCAGCGTGACGGTCTGTTTGATTATGACGGCTATGAAAAAGCAAAACAGTCCTTCCCCGAAAAAACCAGGGAAGCCATGATCACCGGCGCAAACCATTCCGGCTTCGGCGCTTATGAAAAACCGGAAATGGATCACGAAGCTCTGATCAGTTCATCCCTTCAGCAGCGGCTTGCCGCGCAGATGGTGCGCATGGCCCTGATGGGAGCGGACTAAATACAGGAGAAACCCATGGCAAAGATCAAAGAAGAAACTCTCCGTCTCTCGGAATGCACGATGGACTATATCTCTTTCGGCAATGGGGAGAAACCGCTGATCATGATACCTGGACTGAGTCTGAGACGGGTCAGAGGTTCCGGCAGGGGAGTGGCCCTGTCATACCGCATCTTTGCGAAGGATTACCAGGTTTATATGTTTGATACACGCAATGAATGTGATGAGAGCTGCTCCATCACGCAGATGGCGGATGATCTGTATGACGCAATGTGTGCATTGCGGATTGAACAGGCGGATCTGCTCGGTGTGTCAATGGGCGGCATGATTTTACAGACGCTTCTGATCCGTCATCCGGAGATCATTGACCATTGCGTCATTGCCTTAAGCGCTTCATATTGTGCAGAGATCTCTGAGGAAAGAATCAGCGAATGGATCAGATTCAGTGAACAGAAGGAAACAGACCTTCTGGTCCGCGGTTTTTTCAATGATCTGTACTCGGAATCATATCTGAAAAGATATAAACCGTTCATGGGCCTGCTCGTGAAAATGGCATCCAAAGCGGATCCCGTCCGGTTCATGAATCATGCCAAAGCCATCCTGAAATTTGATGTCAGGGATCAGTTAAGCAATGTACAGACCAAAGCTTATGTGATCGGCGCAAAACAGGACAGAATCTTGCCATGGCAGGAAACCGTGAATATTGCCGCAAAGCTGAAAGCGCCTTATTACCTGTATGAGAATCTCGGACATGGCGCCTATGAGGAAGCGAAGGATTTCAATGAGCGTGTGCTGAAAGCGCTGAAAGGGGAAATAAATGGGTGAATTTGAAGGAAAAGTTGTCGTTGTGACCGGCGGTGCGCAGGGCATCGGCGCCTGCATCAGAGAACAGTTCGAAAAAGAAGGCGCCATTGTTGAAGTGATCGATATACAAAAAGGTGATCATTTTCAGGGGGATCTCTCCAGAAAGGAAACGATTGAGGAATTTGTCTCTTATGTGATCGGCAGACATGGAAAAATCGATTATCTGATCAACAACGCACTGCCTTTAATGAAAGGAATTAATGAGTGCACATGGGAGGAATTCCAGTATGCACTCTCAGTTGGGGTAACCGCACCGTTTTATCTTTCTAAACTGTTCGCACCGTATTTTGCGAAAGGCGCTTCGATCGTCAATATTTCATCCTCACGCGACCGCATGAGCCAGCCGCAGACCGAAAGCTATACAGCCGCAAAAGGCGGTATCGCCGCTCTGACCCATGCGATGGCGGTCAGCTTCTCCTCAAAGGTGCGCGTCAATTCCGTATCCCCGGGCTGGATTGACACCGCATATACGGTTTACGAGGGACCCGATGCCTCCCAGCATCCGGCCGGCAGAGTCGGCAATCCCCTCGACATTGCCAATACCGTTCTGTTTCTCTGCAGTGAGAAGGCTTCCTTCATCACCGGTGAAAATATCTGCGTGGACGGGGGAATGACAAAGCTCATGATCTACCACAACGATTACGGCTGGATGAAAGAAGAGTGAAAACAGCCCGGACTGAGCAGGCGGAACTGAGTATCAGCTGTCAACTGAATTTCAGAAGCATTTAACAGATAAATCGGTATATGAAAGGGGTTGGATCGTTTTGGAGATAGCAAAGTTAAAGCTGAAAGACCTGCAGCCTTCACAATTTTATATATCAGAAGCGAAACTGAAAGCTGTTGAATGTTGGCTTGATCCGGA
>CACWLH010000022.1:23242-58560 GCA_902761625.1 uncultured Erysipelotrichaceae bacterium | reverse complement strand
AAACCCAGTGTTTAAGCCGAATATGAAAAAAGGTTCGGATTTATCAAAGGTTCGGATAATATAAAAAATCCGAACCTTCGGATTTTTTAAATGAAAAAAGGCGTTTCCGCCTGATTTTACTGAAGAGTCCATCCATGATGGAGGAAAGCGTCCGCAATATCTTTCGCCGCTTCTTCCATCTCTTTTTGTTCATCTTCCGTGAATCTGTTTTTGAAAGGGGAATCCAGATCGATTTCCGCAATGCATTCACCGTTGACAATCACCGGTACGCAAAGCTCCGATCTGCTTGCACTGTCGCAGGCAATATGTCCGGGGAATGCTTCGACATCATCGATGCGCTGGCTTGCCTTGTCTCTGTAGCATTTTCCGCAGACACCTTTGTCAAACGGAATGTGCGAGCAGGCTGTCTTTCCCTGGAAAGGTCCCAGGACAAGTTCGCCGTTTTTGACAAGATAGAATCCCGCCCAGTTGAGACGGTCGTAGTTTTCATTGATGCAGGCACTGATATTTGCAAGTGCCGCAATCATATCCTCTTCTTCAAGAAAGGATCTGATCTGTGCGTTTATGTATTTATTCATGGGTTCAGTATAACATAACGGCTTTGGTACACCCCCGCAAGATGCATATAGGTAAAAACTATAACTGAGCATATCAATCCCGTATGTATGCATGCACACAAAATGGCTGAGAATGATTGATTTTATCAGAAATGAAAGTATGATTGATGAGCCGGCATTTTTATACAGATCAAAGTGTCATAAAAATGCTGCATGAATACGGAGGGAATTATGAAAAATATTACTAAAGTACTCGCATGCGGAATCCTTGCACTGGGCCTGGCAGCCTGCGGTGCAAAACAGGAGTCAGAGTCTGAAACTCCTGCTGAGACAGCCGGATGCAATCCGAACGGATACCAGATCATACCGCTTGAAGCTGCTCAGCTGCCTTTAAGCCTGCCGGATCTTGAAGCTGCCGTGATTAACGGCAACTACGCGCTTGAATCCGGACTCAATGAAAAGTATCCGGCGGTCGCGATCGAGGAGTTTGATGCGGAAACAAGCGTGAAAAGAACAAACTATATTGCCGTTAAGGAAGGAACCGAGAATTCGGACAAGATCAAAGCCCTGATTGCGGCGATGACTTCCGATGAAGTGAAGAACTATATTGAGAACACTTACAAAGGTGCCGTCATTCCTTCATTCATCGATGAAGAGGGCAATGTTCTGGCATCTGCTGAAATCAAAGATGCAAGCGGTGAGGACACAATGATCACGGTCGGCGCAACCGCTGTGCCGCATGCGCAGATTCTCAACGAAGTGGTAAAAGGACTTCTTAAGAAACACGGCTGGCAGCTCGATGTGGTCGAATACACCGATTATGTTCAGCCGAACACTGCTCTTGAAGCAGGGGATCTTGACGCCAACTATTTCCAGACACTCGGCTATCTGGACAATGAAAACGAGCAGAGGGGTCTGCATCTGAAAGCCGCAGCCGGCGTGCACATTGAACCGATGGGAATCTATTCCGAAAAGGTCACTTCACTGTCAGATCTGAAACCCGGCGCAAGCATCGGTGTTCCCAATGATACCGATAACTACGGCCGTGCCATTGAGCTGCTCAACGATCTCGGGCTTCTGAAAGACGCACCGCTTGATCCTGAAAAGATCAAAGAAATCAACGGTTAATCATTCTGCCGTGATCTGCACGGTGTCATAAAACATGCAGTATACGGCTGTTCAGGGTGAATGAACTCTGAATTACGAAAGGTTTAAGCAATGATAGTTTTAAATGATGTAAAGAAGAATTTCGGTGAGCTCGAAGTTCTCAAAGGCATATCGATCGAAATCCGTGATCATGAGATCTACGGAATCATCGGTCAAAGCGGCGCGGGCAAGTCAACCCTGCTCAGATGCATCAACGGACTGGAATCCTATCAGTCCGGCTCCATTACCGTGGACGGGGAGGAGATTGATATCTCCAATCCGAAAAAACTGCGTCTTCAGCAGAAGAACATGGGCATGATCTTCCAGAATTTCAATCTGCTCACACGTCTGGATGTCTATGACAATGTGGCGCTGCCGCTGAAATTCTGGGGCATGAAGACAAAGACAGCGCAAGCCCGTGAGAAAATCAACGGATTACTGAAACTGGTCGGGCTTGAGGATAAAGTCCATGCAAGACCGGCAGAGCTTTCCGGCGGCCAGAAACAGAGAGTGGCGATCGCTCGGGCTCTGGTGCTTGATCCCAAGATTCTTTTATGCGATGAGGCAACCAGTGCGCTTGATCCGGGCATCACCCGTGAAATCCTGGCATTGCTGCAGAAGATCAACCGTGAAATGGGCATCACGATCATCGTCGTCACCCATCAGATGGAAGTGGTCAAGCAGATCTGTGAGAGGGTTGCTTTCATCAAGGACGGCACCGTGATCGCCGAAGGAAAACCTGAAGACCTGTTTGTCAGACCTTCGAAAGAGGTCAAGGCCTTCCTGCAGGAGGAAAGCGATCATCTGCCTTCAGAGGGTGTGAATATCCAGCTCTTCTTCACCGAGGAAAGTTCGGATGAGCCGGTGATCACAATGATGGCAAGAGAGCTCGGCATTGATTTTTCGATCTGCTGGGGCAAGCTCGAAGACTTCCGCTCCAATGTGTTCGGCAGTCTTGTCATCAATATCAGAAATGAGGATCAGGAAAGGGTGCTTTCCTATCTGAAAGACAAAAAAGTCATCGCGGAGGTGCTCTGATCATGTATGAAACAATTCTGACCGCATTTATGCAGACGCTGATCATGGTGTTCACTTCAACCCTGATCGCGGTGATTCTCGGCTTTATTCCGGCAATCATCCTGACTCTGACTGCACCGGATGGCTTAAGACCTAACAAAATTGTCTATGAGACACTGAGCTTTATCGTCAATGTGTTCCGCTCGTTTCCGTTTATCATCCTGCTGATCATTCTGATTCCCTTTACCAGGCTGATCGCAGGCAAGGCGATCGGCACCGCAGCGGCGATTGTGCCTCTGACTGTATCGGCGATTCCCTATATCGCAAGGGTGTTTGAGACAAGTCTCAGGGAAACAGATCCAGGTGTGATTGAAGCAGCCAGAAGCTTTGGTGCTAACGACTGGCAGATCCTCTTCTATGTTTATGTGAAGGAGTCCATTCCGAGAATGGTCAACGGAATCATCCTGATGATCATCTCACTGGTCGGTTTCTCAGCCATGGCGGGAACCCTTGGCGGCGGGGGAATCGGCGATGTGGCGGTGCGCTACGGCTATCAGGGATACAAGCTTTCCTATCTGATTGTCTGCTCGGTTATCCTGATCATCTTCGTTCAGCTGGTGCAGTCCGTCGGCAACTGGCTGTTCCGCAAACTCTCATGAAAATGAACCATGGCGAAAGTCATGGTTCTTTATTGTTGATGGATATGAAGTCATGAATAAGCGCAAGAACAGTGCGCAGGGGAAAGAATCAGTGTCTGTTTTGTATTTATCCGGATTTATGGTAGAATGTATTCCACATGATTGGAGAGTGATAAGTCTTTATGGACGATGGCGGCAGTAATATATCCTGGCTCTTAACTGTTGGAATTCTGATTTTATGCGCAATGCTGTTTGCGATGATGGAAACGGCATTTGCCTCTGTTTCACGCACAAGGCTCAAAGCCCTTGCGGACAAAGGCAGAAACGACGCGAAGAAAGCAATCAATATCACAGATCATTTTGACCGTGCAATTACGACATTATTGATCTGCACAAATATAGTACATATCGCCGCCGCTTCGGTGGTAACGGTGAACGTAACCCGTATATGGGGAGTGTCGGCAGTCACTCTGTCGACATTGATCACAACTCTCGCGGTATTCTTTTTCGGTGAAATGATGCCCAAGAGCATCGCCCGCAAATACAGCGAGAGGATCTCTCTTTCCATGGCGGGCCTTTTGCATTTCCTGATGGTTATCCTGACACCCATCAGCGCCGTTCTCACATGGATCGGCAACGCGGTCAGTTCTCTGACCAAAGGCGACAGCGACGTCTCGGTGACCGAGGATGAAATTTATGACATCATTGAGGATATGACGGAACAGGGAACCCTTGACGAGGATCAGGGCGATCTCATTTCAAGTGCGCTCATGTTTCAGGAAGTCAGTGCGGAAAGCATTCTGACCAGCCGTGTGGATCTTGCGTCACTGGATGTTTCAATGAGCCAGCAGGAGATACTTGACTTCATCAAATCCACCAATCACAGCCGTCTGCCGGTATATGAAGGAACCATTGATCATATCATCGGTATTCTGCAGATCAGAAAATACATCCGCACCTATCTTCTTGAAGGGGAAATCAAAGATGTGAGAGATCTTCTGGATGAAGTGCTGTTTGTGCACCAGTCCGCGAAAATCGCTGATCTGTTTGAAGAGATGACCGAAAAGAAGCTCAATGTCGCGGTTGTCACGGACAACTATGGCGGCACTCTGGGCATTGTCACAATTGAGGACATTCTCGAGGAGCTGGTCGGTGAAATCTGGGATGAGGATGATCAGGTTGAGGAAAACATCGTGCAGATCGCCGATGATCTTTACAGTGTCAAAGCCAGTGAGCATGTCATTGATGTACTGGATGAACTTCATATTCATTACAGTGATGAGGAGGAACAGAAAATCACAAACAAGCTCATGAGTGAGCTGGCTTTTGAGAATTTCCCGCAGATCCCTTCGGAAGGTGACAGCTTTGAATATCTCAATCTGCTGATCACGGTTCAGATCATGAAACAGAACCGGATTATCCGTCTGAAAGTGAAAGTGAACGATGCGAAGAAAGGAGAGGATGAACATGAGTGAGGTCACCGTATATATTGTGCTGACTGTGCTGTGTGTGGCCGGATCCGCATTCTTCTCCGCTTCCGAAATGTCCTATTCCTCCTGCAACCGCATCCGCATTGAAAACGCGGCGGAAGAGGGGGATGAAAAAGCCAGGAAAGCCTTAAGGATCACCGAGGAGTATGACAATGCGCTTTCGGCGATTCTTGTCGGCAACAACCTTGTCAACATTGCGGCATCATCACTGTCCTCACTGGCAGTGCTGCTGACCCTTGGTGAAAGCTACACATGGGTGGCAACCGCGGCGGTGACTGCGGCGGTTATCATTTTCGGCGAGACGATTCCCAAGATCGCGGCGAAAAAGAATGCGACCCGCTTTGCGCTGAGCTTTTCATCGATGACCTCGTTTCTGATGGTCATTCTGAGACCGGTCACCTTTATCGTTGTCGGTCTGGTTGATCTGATCACCAAAGGCCTCAAGGGCGAGCAGATCATTGATGATGATGCGGCCGTGGAAGAGCTGCATTCCATCATTGAAACCGCCGAGGATGAAAATGTCATTGATGAGGATTCCTCCGAACTGATCAGCGCCGCGATTGATTTCGCTGACATCTCCGTTTCCGAAGTCATGACCGCAAGAGTGGACATCGAAGCCATTGACATCGATGACTCCTGGGATGAGATCATTGAAACCATCGCGAACAGTCCGTTCTCAAGAATACCCGTCTATGAGGACAGCATTGACAACGTGATCGGCATCCTTTCACTCAATCACTTTTACAGAGCTTCCATCAATGACCGCAATGTGAATATCAGAGAGTTATTGATGCAGCCGTACTTTGTCTACAAGACCATGAAGCTGCCCAATGTGCTGGGCCTTCTGAGAGATTCCCAGCAGCACCTGGCCATCGTCACCGATGAATACGGCGGCACTCTGGGTGTTGTCACCATGGAGGATGTTCTTGAATCGCTGGTCGGCGATATCTGGGATGAAACCGACAAGGTCGAAGAGGAAATCCAGGTTGTCGATGACGGCGTGTTCCGCATTGACGGCGATACTCCCGTGCATGAGTTATGCGAACTGATGAACTGGGATGAAGTAGTCTTTGACTTTGAAAGCGAAACAGTCGGCGGCTGGTGTATTGAAATGCTCGAGCAGTTCCCGGATCCGGGCTCTTCATTCTCCTTCAGAAATGTGGATGTGAAGGTGCTTGAAACCGAAGAGCGCCGTGTGACACGCGTTGAAATCAGTGTCAGAAATGAACAGGAAGACTAATGCAGCAATACTTTATCGAACCCCTGATGAAACAGGGTGAAATCTATACATTCACAAAGGAACAGGCACATCATTTACGTGATGTGCTTCGTTTGAATCATGAGACAGTCCGCCTTGTCGATCCAAAGCATGCCTGGTTTGCGGAATGCTACAGCGAGGGGAAGGATTTCGTTGCGCTGATCAAAGAAGAAGATCCACGCATCAATGAGCCTTCGATTGACATCACACTTGCCATGGCACTGATCAGACGCGAGAAGTTTGAGCTTGTGCTGCAGAAGGCAGCGGAGCTTGGCGTGAAGCGGATTGTGCCGTTTGAATCCTCACGCTGCGTCGTACGGGCAAAAAGCGAAAAAAGCGAAAAGCAGAAAGATCGCTACCGCAGCATCGTTCTTTCCGCCAGCGAGCAATGCAAGCGCAATGTTGTGCCAGAAGTCACGGATGTGGTGAAATTCAGTGAACTGGACCGTTACAGATCGGAAGTATCGCTGGCTGCCTATGAAAATGCATCGGTTCATTCAGTGAAGATTTCCGAAAGACTGAACGCCCGTACGGTTACGGTTGTGATCGGTCCGGAAGGCGGCTTTTCAGAAGACGAAGTCAATGAACTGATCGAAATGGGATATGAGCCGGTGACCCTTGGCTCAAGAATCCTGAGAGCTGAGACAGCGGCGCTTTATTCATGCAGCGTGATCGCGGAAGGAGCGTTCTGATGAAATTTTCAATCTGCAATCTTGGCTGCAAAGTCAATGCCTATGAGGCGGAAAGTGTCGCTTCCATGCTGGAACACAAAGGCTGGCAGCGGGTTCCGTTTGAAGAGCAGGCGGATGCCGCATTGATTTTCACCTGTGCCGTGACCAATACGGCCGCTTCGAAAAGCCGCAAGATGATGCACCGGATCCGCCGTAATTTTCCGGATGCCATCGTGGCCATGGTCGGCTGCTATGCCCAGATCGATGACGGTATGCTCAATGACGCACACATCATCGTCGGCAGCTCGCACAAGAAATCATTGCCGGATTATCTGGACGAATATCTGGAAAACAGAAAACCTATCCGGGTGCTCGATGATCTCAGAGACACACCGTTTGAAACCTTGAGTGCGGATGGCTTTGATTCGCGTGCAAGGGCTTATCTGAAAATACAGGATGGCTGCAATCAGTTCTGCACCTATTGCGTGATCCCTCATGTCAGAGGCAGAGAGCGCTCCATGGCGCCTGATCTTGCCGTCAAAGAGGCGAAACGGATCGCCAGGGACTATCGTGAAATCGTGCTGACCGGCATCCATACCGGCCGCTATGGCAGAGAACATGGTGTCACGCTTTCCGAACTGATTGAACGCATTCTGAATGAAACACCTGAACTTTCTAGAATCCGCATCTCTTCGATTGAGATCACCGAAATCGATGAAAAGCTGATCTCCTTAATGAAAAACAGCGGCCGCATTGCACGCCATCTGCACATCCCTCTGCAGGCCGGCACGGATGAGATTCTTTCCGCCATGGGCAGGCCGTACAGCACGCAGGAATACTATGATAAGATTGAACATATCAGAGATGAGCTTGGCGATGTGTCAATCTCATGCGATCTGATCACCGGCTTTCCGGGCGAAAGCGATGAACTGTTTGAAAAGGGAATGGAATTCGTCAGGAAATGCCGTTTCTCCTTCCTGCATGTATTCCCGTATTCGCCCCGCGCCAACACACCGGCGGCCATCATGAAAAACCAGATTGATCCGCGGGTCAAAAAAGAGCGCACCTCCATCGCAATGCGGATTTCATCGCAGCTGGCCGATGTTTATCGTAATCAATGGGTTGGCCGCACGGCAAGCGTGATTACGGAGGAGAATGAGGACGGTTATACGAAGGGATATACATCGGAATATATTCCGGTGAAGATCGTTGGAGAACTTCCGCACGGTATCTGTGTGAAGGTGAGACTTGACCGCTATGCGGATCAGGTGATGTATGGAGAAGTGATTGAAAATGAAACTGACTGAACTGTTTGAAAATGTGCCGGATATCGAAATACGTAGCCTGATGTCCGACAGCCGCAAAAGAAAGAAGGATTCGATCTTTTTCTGTCTGAAGGGCATGATGTTTGACGGACATAAATTTGTCGATCAGGCGATTGCCAACGGTGCGCGGGTGATCGTGCATTCGGAACCGCTTGAGAATATGCATCCGGATGTCACCTATATCCGGGTGAAGGATGTGCTTGGCGTCTTCAACAAGGTCGCCGATGCGTTCTATGGCTATCCGAGTCATAAACTGCTGATGTTCGCCGTCACCGGCACGAATGGAAAATCCTCGATTTCATGTATCATCCGCGATATCATGAACGAATTCCATCCGACCGGCTATATCGGCACGATCGCAATTGAATACGGCAGCGTCAAGCTGCCGCCGCTGCTGACGACACCGGACATCGATGATCTGCATGGCATCCTGCATGAGATGGTTGATGCGGGCATGGAATGCTGCGCACTGGAAGCCAGTTCGATCGGCATTGAACAAAGAAGGGTGGATGCGGTTGATTTTGATGTGGCTGTGTTCACCAATCTGACCCATGACCATCTGGATTACCATGGCACCATGACCAATTACTTCCTGGCCAAAAAGCAGCTGTTTGATTCGCTGAAGCCGGAAGCGGTCGCCATTGTCAATGCGGATGATCCTTTTGGAAAGAAGATCGTTGAAAACTGCCCGTGCAGAGTTGTCACCTATGGCATTGACCATGAGGCGGATTATCGTGTCACAAAGTATCAGCTGATGAAGGACAGAACCCGCTTCACGCTGAAAATCGCCAATATGGAATATGAGCTTGAAACAAACCTTGTCGCAAGATTCAATATCTCCAACCTGCTCGCAGCCATTGCCGCGCTTCATGTCAAAGGCATTTCCATCACCCAGATGATGCCTCATATCCGCGATCTCAACCAGATCGAGGGCCGTATGCAGAGAATCAATGACGGCCAGCCGTTCAATATCATCGTCGACTTTGCCCATACACCCGACGGCATTGAAAAAGTATGCCAGTATGCAAGCGCCATCACCCCCAAGGGCAAGCGCATCATCGCCATCACCGGCAGCGCCGGCAAGCGCGATACGGAAAAAAGACCTGTATTCGGGCAGATTCTTGATAAATACTGCGATATGATTATTCTGACAGAGGATGATCCCCGCAATGAGAAACCCCGTGATATCGCCATGGAAATCGCGGCCGGCATCAAAAAGACACCGTATACCATCATTGAGGACCGCTATGATGCGATCAGACAGGCGGTGGAGCTTGCCGATCCCAATGACACCATTATCATTCTGGGCAAAGGCGATGAGAAATTCATCTACCGCGAATTCGGACGGGAGCCTTATGAAGGGGATGACACCATTGTTCATGAAACCCTGAAAAAGTATTATTTCAATACAGGAGGAGATTATGAAGAGCAGTAAATACATCGACCATACACAGCTGAAACCTGATGCAACAAAAGAAAAGATCGTCGCTTTATGCAAAGAGGCGGCACAGTATGACTTCGCTTCCGTCTGCGTCAATCCGTGCTGGATTGAACTCTGCCGTGAAGAGCTGAAAGACACGGATGTGAAGGTATGCACCGTCATCGGCTTCCCGCTTGGCGCCATGAGCACCGCTTCCAAGGTCTTTGAAACAAAGGATGCCATTGAAAGAGGCGCAGAAGAAATTGATATGGTCATCAATGTCGGCAAACTCAAGGACGGCGATGACGAATATGTCACTAATGAGATCAAGGCTGTCAAGGAAGCTTGCGGCGATCATATTCTCAAGGTCATCATCGAAGCATGCCTGCTGAGCGATGAGGAAAAGGTCCGTGCCTGCAAGGACAGCGAAAAAGCAGGAGCTGACTTCGTCAAGACAAGCACCGGTTTCTCAACCGGCGGCGCAACCCTTGAGGATGTGAAGCTGATGAGAGCTTCCGTTTCCGAAAAGGTCAAAGTCAAGGCTGCCGGCGGCATCCGTGACAAAGAGACATTTGAAAAGATGATCGAAGCAGGTGCGGAAAGAATCGGAACCAGTTCCGGTGCGAAGCTGATCGGCTGATCAGACAAAACCGTTTGATTTTTATACTTTGCTTTGTTATGATTACTATCGCTTGTGAGATGAGAGGAGGTGACAACAGATGTCAAGAGTTGTGGTCAGGGAAAACGAAAGCTTCGATGACGCACTGCGCCGTTTCAAGCGTACCGTATCCCGCAACGGTATCCTCATGGAAGTCCGCAAGAGAGAATTCTATGTCAAGCCGGGTGTTGCCAGAAGACTGAAGTCCGAAGCAGCCCGCAAGGCAAAGAGGAAGTCCAGATAAGGAATTGCGAAAGCAGTTCCTTTTTCTTTACAAAAAACGGAACTTTGCGAAGAAGTTCCGTTCATTCATTTTTAAATTGACATGCATATTGCTGGATGATCAGCGAAGCTGCCATCTCCAGCAGAAACGGATGTGCCTCACGGCGTCCGTCTGAAGCAAAGCTCAGCACTTCATCCACATACCACGGCGCTTTCTGCCCATTGCCGCAGATCATCCAGATCTTCGGCAGCAGAAGGTGCTTTTCATTCTGCCGGAAAGAATGGGCGGAAAAATACGAGCCTGTATAAGAGAAAATGATGATCAGATCATCTTTGCCGGCATGGACAATGGTATCGATCTGTTCCTTAAAGGCGGCGCTGGTCAATACCGGCTTGGACATCATCATCAGATCGGTCTGCAGTGAAACGGCTGCGCTTTCCGCTTTCAGCATGCCGAAGGCATATACATTCTCATAGGAATGAATATCATTGCACAGCTTTTCCAGCTGTGTCTGATCAACGGACTGTTCCATTCGGACCAGACTGTCTGCGATATAGGAAGTCAGAAGACCTCTGCGTTTTCGCACGGATTCTTCTGTCCAGGCTGGATCCAGTGAAAAATCCGTTTCCGCAATCAGTGTGCGCAGCTCATTAAATCCGGACAGGCCGATGTCGCGCACAAAGCGTGAGATTGAACCTGTGCCAACATAACAGGCTTCCGCAAGCTGCTGGATTCCCATGTCTGCGATCTCTGCGCGGCGGGTGAGGATATAGGCGGCGATGGTATGATTGGTTGATGTGCTTTTTTCCGCAGCCATTGTGCTTAAGAGCACAACCGGAAGTTTGTCATAAATCATCTGTTTCTCCGCTTAGATTATGAATTCACCGCGCATAAAATGTCAATTATCTTCCGCCGGCTTCCTCATAGAGCAGTCTGCCTTTGATGAAAGACGGATCAATTCCCAGAACTTCCATGATTTTAAATGCGAAGGGGAAGGGGGTGGCAGGTCCCTGGGAGGTGATCACATTCTGATCAAAGACGGCCACATCGTTTACAAATTCAGCGCTCACCAGCTTTGTTTCATAGCCGGTATAGCCGGTGGCCTTTTTGCCTTTTAACACACCCGCAGCTTCGAGCACAACGGTGCCTGAGCACATGCCGGCAATCAGCTTTCCGTTCTCATTGAACCATCTCAGGGTATCCATGAATTTCTCATCAGCGATGAATTTTGCGGCACAGGTGCGTCCGCCCGGAACGATGATGATATCGTAGTTCTTCACTTCTTCACCAAAGCGCTTATCACTTCTGACGGTGATATTCTGCATACCTTTGACATAAGGATCATCCTGGAAGCGGAAGGTATGGGTTTCAACGCCGGCACGCTTCAGCAGGTCGGCAATCTGGACGGTTTCACTTTCCTCAAAACCGTCAATCATCATGAGTGCAGCCATATACTGTTTCATCATTCATCCTCCTTCACATCAAATGCATTGAAGTAAACCATTCTCTTTTTGACGCTCAGGCTGTCCGCACCGAGCAGATCCGCGATCTTGTAGGCAAACGCCCATGCCATGGCCGGTCCTTTGGCAGTCAATAGATTGCCGTCAATGACGCACTTTTCCGCTGTATAAGTACCGGCGCTGATCTGATCCGCGACACCCGGATAGCAAGTCCATTTTCTGCCTTCGAGAATGCCCGCTTCGTTCAGGACTGCGGGCGCCGCGCAGATCGCCGCGATCAGCTGTCCGTTTTCGTTTCTTTTTCTCAGGATTTTTTTGAGAAGGGGGCTTTCCTTCATGTTGTCAACGCCTTCATAGCCGCCCGGAAGAATGATCACATCTGTTTCAGACGATTCATCAAGCACCTCATCGCATACCATTTCGATGCCATGCGCGCCTGTGACATGAATGTCGTTAAGCGCAACCATGCGGCAGTCAATCTCGCATCTGCGCAGAATGTCAACGATGGTGAGCGCTTCGCCTTCCTCACATCCGTTAGCGAATATCACTGAAGCCTGTTTCATATTGTTATGTCCTCCTGTCTTGCAACTGCAATGTAACAGAATATACATATGCAAAAAAGCTTTTTCCGGATTCTGGAAAAAGTGGAAATGATCCTGTGAACAGGGATATGATTCAGGGGTGAGCAGGAGGTGTATATGAAGGTGATACAGGGATCAAAGAAACTGGAAACGGCGATGGTGCTGAGCGTGTGCGGAGGCTACCTCGACGCATATACGTATTTTGTCAGGGGAGGGGTCTTTGCCAACGCGCAGACCGGCAATATCATCAAACTCGGCATACAAGCGGTCAACGGCAGTTTTGAAACATGCGTGCGCTATCTGGTTCCCGTCATTGCCTTTATCCTGGGCGTGATATTGTCGATGGCAATTGACAGATGGATGCTGAAAAGGAACATCAACATGATCCGCAGAACCGTTCTTCTGGTGGAGGCGATGGTGCTGATTGCGGTCGGCCTGCTTCCGGCAAAGGAGGAATACAACCTGATCGCCAACACGATGGTTTCTTTTGTGTGCGCCATGCAGATGGAGACATTCACGAAGTTTGAAAACCAGGTCATCGCCACCACTGTATCCACCGGCAATCTGCGCAAGGCGGCCGAATTTGTTTTCAAGGCGGCAGCGGATCACAACAAAGAGGATATGAAGATCGCATTCATGTATATCAAGATCATCGCGCTGTTTGTCTTCGGGGTTGTTTCCGGCACATATGCATCGGATCTGCTCGGTATCCGTTCGGTCTGGATCGCGGCAGGCCTGCTGTTTATCGGAATTGTGATCATCACCCGAAAAACACAATATATCCAGGAATCATAAGCAAAAAGTGATTAATTTGCACATTATGAGTTTTTGTCTATAATATAATTTTAGGAGGGTGTCTCTTGAAGAAACAGCAAGGCAGAAATAAAGCACTGGTTATCACAATACTGGTGATCGCAGCTGTTTTGCTGGGATTCATCTTCCATCTGGTGATTTCCGGCGGGAAATCAGCGGATCAGGATACTCCGGATGCGGGGATTCACGAAAGCACAGACCCGGCAGACACAGGGAAGAAAAGTGTTCGCGCTGCACTGAAAACCTTTGATGTCTATCGTCTGGAAGATCTCGACTTTGCTTTTGTGATCGCCATTCTCGATGTCGAGTCACCGGAGCATCAGACCATCACCCTGGATCATTTCCGTACGGACGAGGGCATTTTTCTCAATGCCGTTGAATCGTACGAAAAGAAACTGGAGGATCATTCGTATTATCTCGGCAGACGCAATGTGATGTTTTCACTTGTGTCAGACAAAGACCGCTATGACGCGGCACTCTTCATTCCGATCAAGGATGCGGAAAAGAAAAGCATCACGCTTTCCAGCGACCTTGCAGGCGTCGAAGATATGGTCATCGATCTTGAAAAGAACGTGATCACTGACGGATCATCCCTTTATGCTGAAAAGAAGGAAGGGGAAGTGATCAGTGATGAAGAGACCTATTCCATGGTTGTCATGGATGCCCTGGATATCACGGATGAAATGTTCTATATGGAAGCCGAGGACGGCAGCAGAATGCAGTACCGGATCCCGGCCACCAACAGGGTTTACGCAATGGAGCTCTCAGTGGAATCACTGGCTGAAGATGCGGTTGTCATCAGTGATGCCGAATTCATTCCGGAAGGCTATGAAAGCGGCTATCACGCGCTTGACGGCTCAATCCGCTCCATGAAAGAAACAAACTTAATCGGACGCTCAAATGTTACGGAAGACAGGGGTTTTCTGTTTTTCGAAGTATACGGACCTGAATACAGTCCGGTCACTTACCGCGGCGTCCTTTTCCTTTATCTGGAAGGAAAGGATGAGCCGCTCCACATCGATGTAAATCTCAATTGAGGGCAAAGTTATGAACATGATCCAGAAACTTCTTACGGCGGCGGCAGTTGTGTGCACGGTGCTTCCCGTTTCCTCACGCAGCCTCATACAGGCATCCGCCAAGGAAGATACAGGAAAATATCCGATGGCATGCAGTGCCTATGAAGTCGACAATGTCAACGGCTCGGGAGGCTTTGACAAAGTCAGCTGTCATTCTGATTTTTCAGGCGCAGTCAATGCGATGAAAAAGCTCGGCGATGACGGCGTGGTGCGCCATGCGGGAAGTTATTCGCAGACAAAAATCATTGCCATGAACAACGGCATTGCGCAGGCTTATCCGTTCCGCGACGGATCGAGCATGATGTATTACTGGCAGGATGCCGGCTTTTCGTCGTCCTATGCGTCAACGTATTCCGGTCAGCATTATCTGATGAAATACTTTGAGACATATTCGTATAACACGGACGGAACCGGAAGCGTGAAGATCAATCTGAACGGCTTTGAGGGCTATGTGCAGCTCAAGGATGTCGATCTGATCCCGCTGCGGTTTTTCACTGACCGCCTGTCAATCACGCTCGGCGGCAATGAGACGTTCTACAATACGCCGGAACAGCCGTATTCAATCATTCCCGAAATGAACCGCTACCGCTGCGCGAACAACGGCAATTACAAGGACATGCTGTTTGATTCATTCCTTGGCTGGAGCGACAACGGCAGAGATGCGTTTGTGTTCAACACATCACTCGCGCTGCCGGCGGCGGAATGGATGAAGGCAGGCACAACCTATTACAGCTACAACGGATATGACTTCTATACCGATATGGGTTTTCATAACTTTGCCGGTCAATATTACAACTATTACCAGTTCCTCCCGCTGCGCTCGAAAACAAAAATCTCATCCTCTGTGTTTGATCAGTTCCTGGATACGCAGAATGTGGCATCCTCGTCCAAGCTCAGAGGCCAGGCGGGCAGCTTTATCCGGGCTCAGAATGACTATGGCGTCAACGCCCTCATGGTATATGCGATGGCATGTCTGGAATCCGCATACGGCACAAGCTATTACGCGATGAACAGAAACAACTTCTTCGGCTGGGGAGCGGTCGATTCCAATCCCGATGAAGCGGCCAGCTATTCCAGCGTGGAAGAGGGAATCCGCAAGCAGATGTCGGAAAACCTTGCCGGCTTTCTGGATATGAATGACTGGCGCTATTACGGCTCCATGGTCGGCAACAAAGGCGCCGGCTTCAACCTCAAATATGCCTCGGGGGTTTATTGGGGAATGGAGATCGCCGCCATTGCCTATAAGATTGACAAACAATCCTGCGGCTATAACGGAAATCTGACCGATCACAACGCGGTCAACATCGGCATCGTCACAAATTCCAAAGCGACTGCCTCTTTGACAAAAGGAGGTCCGGTTGCCTATGACATGTTATCCTGCAACCGACAGTACTTCCCGGTATATCCGGTCGCGGTTCTTTCTTCAGAAGGATCCTATTACAAAACCCAGTGCACAAACTATGTGGTGGACGGCAAGCTCTGGTTCATCAACAGTTCCGAGGATGTGCGTGATTATGACTGGAACAACAGCGTCGGCTGGATCTCAAAAAATGATGTCACACTGTTAAGCGAGATGAAAGCAGCGGAACCAGAACCTGAACCCGAACCTGAAGAGGTGATCGGTGAAGCGGTCAGAACTCTTGATATGGCTGAACGGGACGGCACAGTTCTGAACCTGAGCGGCAGAAGCTATCAGAGCGGTCTGTTGACGAAGGACGGAAACACACTGAGTGCAGTGCTGAATGTCTGCGGCACGGATTACAACACAGTGAAAGAAATCCCTGCAAAGATTACGATGAACGGCGAAGATGAGGCTGTATGGAATGCATCTTTGAATCTTGCGGATCTGAGTGAGGGCGATTACTTCCTGAAACTGAAATATACCTATGCAAAACGCACTGAATACAGCGGCGAATACTGGCTGGGAACGCAAAGTGTTCCGGAAAGCTTCACAGCTGATCAGAGAAGATACATCTTCAGTACCGATGCCAACGGTTATATCACCGTTTCCGTATCGAAAATCATCTGCGCTTCCAATGAGGTGTTTGATGAGGCAAGCGGCGGATGCGTGATCGCACAGGTGTCTGAAAGCGGTGTTCCGGCGGATGACATCTCCATGATGCGCGGCGTTGATGAGGCTGTTTATGAACCTGAAAGCGCAAGCGTGAACCTGCGCGGACTTGCCTTCTTCAGGACGCTGGACGCCAAAGAGGGAACAATCACCCATCAGCTCATTCTGGTCAACACAGAGACACAGACCGAACTGGTCTTTGATGCAGAAACGGACAACTATGACAATGCGCTTGCCGGCGGTGCTGCCGACCTGACCGATGTCGGCTTCCGTGCGCAGCTGAATCTCAAAGAGATTCCTGCCGGAAACTATTACCTGCGCATCCGCACAGTCAATCCGGAACGAACCGGAGAAGGCGCGCTCTTCTGCAATCTCGAAAATATTGACTGTGAAATCAAGAATGACAGAGGCGAAACGGTGCGCTTCTTCGCCAATCCGATTTCCAATTACAGACTGGAAGTATCGGTTGAGAAACAGTCGCTCGAACTTTCCGATGTGACAAAGCCTTCCAGAATGACATCGCTCTTCGGTGCCCAGGATATGAGAATCGAAGGCAGCACACTGATGATTGACGGTCTGGGCGTGATGTATCAGGCCTCGATGACGGCGGATGACAGTGTCAGCTATACCATGTATTTTGAGGATGAGGACGGTCAGCTCTATGCGTATGAGGCAAAGGAAAAACAGAGTCCGGTAGACTTTGCGAAGATCATGGGCACCACACAGCCTCTGACCCATGCCTCATTTGATCTGAGCGCTGATCTGAGCGTACTGCATGCCGGAATCTACCGGATGTATCTGCAGATCGATACAGCCTCATATCACGATGTGTTTGAAATGTATTCCATCACCGCAAGCACACTGAACGGCAAACTGGGCGACGGACGTGCATGTTCCGTTTCAACCAGCAATGTCAGAAGCAGATATCTTCTGAAGATCGGAGAGGGCGAATGAAAGTGAACAAAGTCGTAAAAACGGTTTTATACTGCTGTGCTTGCGCCGCGGCTATCGCGGCGGGTGCGCTTGGCGGAACATATTATTACAGCGCAAGCCACAAGGCTGAAATCATGGATTTCACCAATAAAAACATCACCATCGCAAAGGACTGGGCAAAGAAAAACCGGGTCAGCGAGCAGATGGCTTACATTTATGTGTTTGATGAGGACAAAGACAGTGATATCATTCTGAAACAGTCCAAGAAGGAAGGGGAATTCCTCGGTTCCGATGAGATTCTTACGCTCAATGTCTCCAAAGGCGCCAATCCGGACAAGGAATTCGTGATGGATGATTTCAGCGGCAAGAGCGAAAAGGAAATCAAAGCCTGGTTCACAAAGAACAAATTCAGCAATGTCACCTATGAATACCGCTATACTGATGACGATCAGTATACGGAAGGCATGTTTCTGTCCATCAAGCCGGAAGGCACAAAGAAGGCAAAACGTTCCGATCATATTGAAATCATTCTTGCGACTAAGAAGAGCGAAGATATCACCATTCCCGATCTGACCCTGTACAGCCTTGAAAACACCGAGGCATGGGCATCCGAAAACAGACTGAGTCTGAATACGGTCTGGACGGAAGACGATGCGGCTTACGGAACCATTCTCTCAAGCGATCCGGCAGCGGGAACAACCCTGCATACCGGGGATGTGATCAATATCACTGTTTCCAGCGGTCCCGCAATTGAAGACACAAATGAGGACATGGGAGCGGTCGCAACGGCTTCCACTCCGGAAAGCCACTCAACCACATCGACACCCGCATCTTCAACCCCAACCCCGGCTCCTTCAACCCCGACCCCGGCTCCTTCAACCCCGACCCCGGTGCCTTCCCCACCGACTCCCACACCTGCGACTCTGACCCCGGCGCCTGCACCTGTCACATCGGAGCCTGTGCCTGATACACCGACTCCCGAACCGGAACCGCAGCCGAGTACAGAGCCTGAACCTGAACCCGAACCTGTGCAGGGATGTCCGGCATCCATCATTACATCCATTTTCACCAATGCGACAGCCAATGATGTGATTGCCTATTACGGAACACAAGGGTGCTCCTGGACGGTGGTTGAATACAATGACAGCACCACCAATCCGAACAATTACATGGGGGTTGCGGGCTATACAAAAACATCCGCGAACACCGCCACGCTGACCATGTTTGTCAGATGGCAGTAACCTCAAAGAAACGAATCAACAGCCTGCCCTGAGCTGGCTGTTTTTCTATTATGAAATCAGGAAGAAATAATTCCGCATTGTTCAAAGGATGCCGTGAGGAGTCACGCTATCCTTTTTTCTCTGTTTAAGGTATCATTGCATCATGAAACTGTATGTGACTGATATTGAATATGCGAAAGCCCATGAAGCCGAATTGAGATCTCTGCGCATGAAGGGAAACATGATCGTCATGTATTCCGGTCATAATCGCCAGGCTCTGATGCGCTTATACAGAACCCTGGCCAATTTCTATATCGCCGATCATGGTGAATTCGCGTTCTCCGGCTGCTATATCCTGTTCAATGAACGTTCTGAACACACGGAGAAGGTCATTGAAATCCTGAAGGAAAACAAAGTCCGCTTCCGCTTTGCCTATCCCTATACCAACGCATGCGGCGGCCAGGATGTGAAATATGAAACGGATTCATCGCTGTCCAACGATCTTTACACTTATGTGCTCGCATTTGATTCACAGGAGCAGAAGAACACAGTGAAAGAGAAGCTTGCACCGTATTGTGAGATTGAAGAAGATGAACAGGGCTGCCATCTGATATTCCGTGAAAGCGATCCGCAGAAGGCTCTTGAAGCCATCCTTGCACATGAAAAGATCGATCCTTCGCAGGTCGTTTATCTGAAAAAGTGAAGATCTTTTCAATCACACCGCATTGTTTTACAATGAATGACGCAGGTAATTTATGAGTTTGAATAACAGAACGTTTATTGTTGAAGGAATGAGCGACAGCGATGCGATGGAGCTCACCGGCACCAGAGACCGCAATCTCAAGGCACTCTCCGATGCCTTCGGGGTTGAGATCTCATTCCGTGACAATGCATTTCTGATTCAGGAATGCGACGATGTGACATACGGGCGGATCAGCGCCGTGCTGAATGCGCTCATTGATCAGATCGAAAGAAAAAAGAAAATCAGCGAGCAGGATGTCGTCTATGCCTCACGCCTGGCGCAAAGGGATGAGGAGATCCGCTTTGAGGAGCTTGATTCCGTGATTGTCGGACGCACGATGAGCGGCAAGCCCGTCGTTCCCCGCACCAGGGGCCAGAAGGCATTTGTCGATGCGATGAATGAGAATCCGATCGTCTTTGCGATCGGTCCGGCCGGCACCGGCAAGACATACCTTGCCGTGGTAAAGGCGGTCAGCGCCTTGAAAAAAGGGGAGGTCAAGCGCATTGTCCTGACCAGACCCGCCGTGGAAGCAGGAGAGAATCTCGGCTTTCTGCCCGGGGATCTCAAGGAGAAGGTCGATCCTTATCTGACTCCGCTTTATGACGCATTGCATGATATGCTTGGCAATGAGCAGACGGAAAAGCTGATGGAGCGGGGCAATATCGAAGTGGCGCCGCTGGCCTATATGAGAGGCAGAACCCTCAATGATTCCTATGTCATTCTCGATGAGGCACAGAATACAACTGGTCCGCAGATGAAGATGTTTCTGACCAGACTCGGCTTTCATTCAAAGATGATCATCACCGGTGACATCACCCAGATTGATCTGGACAGAAGAACCCCGAGCGGTCTGCTGCAGGCCTCGGAAATCCTCAAAGGCATCGACGGGATTGAAATCATGCGGCTGAGTGCGGATGATGTGGTCCGCCATCCGCTTGTGCAGAAGATCATCGAAAAATACGCAGAACATGAATAAGGCGCATGCACAGCGCCTTTTCTGATGTCTGCGCATCTGTAAACAGCCTGCAAAAAGCGCTATAATACGGATGCAAAAGGAGTATTTATGGAAATCACACTGTTCAACCGTACCAATGCGGACATCTCATCCTATGAGCCGCTGTTTGAAAAAATCAGTGCCAATGCAAAGAAGGTGCTGAAACTGAAAAAGGACTATCAGCTGTCCGTCACCTTTGTCAGAAGCAGAACGATCCATACGATCAACCGGGATTACAGAGGCATTGACAGACCGACTGATGTCATCACATTCGCGGCGATGGATGACGGCGAATTCTTTACCGAGGAAGAAGAGGCGGATCTCGGCGATATCTTCATCAACATTGACTATGCAAAAAGGCAGGCGAAGGAATACGGCCACTCCTATGACCGTGAAATCTGTTTCCTTTTCACACATGGTCTGCTGCATTGTCTTGGCTATGATCATATGACTGAAGAGGATGAGAAGGTCATGTTTGATCTGCAGAAGAAAATCCTTGATCCGATCGTGGCCCGGAAATGAAAGAAAAGTTCAGACCCGCATTCAACGGGATTGTTCTGGGGTTCAAAGATCCGGCCATCCGCATCCAGATGATTCTGGCGCTGCTGGCCATGATCGCAGGCTTTGTGCTGAAGTTGAGTATTGCGGAATGGATTGCGGTGATCATATGCATAGGACTTGTGATCAGCACAGAGATTCTGAATACATGTGTTGAAAAAGTGTGTGATTTATATTCGAAGGAAGAAGACGAACGGATCAAAGTGATCAAGGATCTGGCCGCCGGTGCGGTTCTTGTCAGTGCCATCTGTGCTCTCATCACGGCAATGTTGATTCTGATATCCCGTCTTTAAGGAGGCTTTTATGGAAAAACAGGAACTGATTAATGAAGCATTCAAAGCGATGAAAAACGCTTATGCGCCATATTCGAATTATCATGTCGGAGCTGCCATTGAGACAAGCGACGGAAAGATCATCTATGGCGCCAATATTGAAAATGCATCGTTTGGCGCGACCAACTGTGCGGAAAGAAGCGCGGTCTTTGCGGCTTACTCAAACGGCTATCGCAAAGATACGATCAAAGCCCTCGCGATTGTTTCGGACGGTGATCGCATCGCGGCTCCGTGCGGCATCTGCCGCCAGGTGCTTTGCGAGCTGGTGGAAGGGAATATGCCCATCTATCTTTCCAACGGAAAGGATGAGTGCACCACATGCATCAATGAACTTCTTCCGATGCAGTTTGTGCAGGAGGATGTGATCCGATGAAGAGCGGATTTGTCGCTCTGGCAGGCCGTCCCAATGCCGGCAAAAGCACATTGATCAACGGACTGGTCAATGAGAAGATCGCCATCGTTTCCAACCGTCCCCAGACCACCCGAAGCGAGATCCGCGGCATCCTGACCAACGATGAGGGACAGATCATTTTCACCGATACACCGGGCATCCACAAACCCAAATACCGTCTTGAGACCAGAATGAACAACCAGGCCGCCGATGTCATGAACGGGGTGGATCTGATTTATCTGGTTGTCGATGGCAGCGTTCCCTATGCAAAAGGGGATGAATTCGTGCTGAACATGGTGAAGAATACAGGCCTGCCTGTCTTTCTGATTCTCAACAAGACGGATCAGATGAAGGAAACGCAGATTCTGAAAAACCTGCAGTCATGGCAGCAGCGCTTTGAGTTTGCGGAATACTTCCCGATCTCCGCGAAATTCCAGAAGTCATTCAAAGACCTGATTGAAACAACCTTCCGCTATCTGCCCGAAGGGGATCTGCTCTATCCGGCTGATATCGTTTCAGACGGGGCGGAGGATTTCCGCATCGCCGAGCTGATCCGTGAAAAGGTATTGATCTGCACGGAAGAAGAAGTTCCTCATGCCACTGCGGTCAAGATCGAAAACAAGGAATTCCGCAAAAACGCATGTTATATCCAGGCTGCAATTCTGGTTGAGAAACAGTCGCAGAAGCCGATCATGATCGGAAAGCAGGGCTCCATGCTCAAAAAGATCGGCAAACTGGCCAGAGAGGATCTGGAAAAGCTGCTTGGCAAAAAAGTATATCTGGAACTGTTTGTGCGGGTTGAGGATGAATGGCGTTCCAAAGATGCCCGTATCACCGAATACGGATACGGCATATCCGGGATGAATCTGGATGAATGATACAGTGACAGGGCTCATCCTGAGCCAGGCTGATTACCGGGATCATGATGTCATGCTAAGAGTCATGACAAAGGAGTACGGTCTGATCGGATTCATTGCGGCCGGAGCCAGGAAGATGACCAGCAAAAATGCCGGCTCCATTCTGCCTTTGACCAAAGCTGAAATTCATTTCGATTATAAAGAGGGGAAAACCCTGTTCCGCCTGAAGACAGCCCGCACACGGGAGTTCTTCCGCAATATCCATGAAAATCTGGAGCTGTCCGCCGCCGCGAGTGTTGCGGCCGATGTATGCATGCACATGTGCCAGGACAATCCCGCCGGGGCAACGGAAGAATATGAGCTTCTTGAAACCGCATTGAGCGGGCTGAATGAAAACCGGCCCCACGCGCTTGTGCTGAGCCTGTATCTGTCCGATATGATGAAGCTCTTCGGCATTGCGGCGGACGTTGATGAGTGTGTGCGCTGCGGCGCAACCACCGTCAGTGCGATCAGCGCCAAAGAGGGTGGCTTTCTTTGCGGCGAATGCGCCGCATCACTTGGCGTGACCCAGAGCGGGGTCAGTGAACTGAAACGGTTCCGTCTGATTGTCAAAGGCGGACTCAGACATATTGATATGATTGAAAAGGTTTCCGCGTCCTTTGAAAGAGACCTGGAAACCCTTGTTGAAATGCTCAGACTGCACGCAGGGATTGAACTGCGTTCTTTTGCGTTCTATAAGCGCTTTTGCCATTGAATGAAAGCGCTGAAAGTGCTATTATTTTTAGGATTATGGAAAATTGGGAGGTTATACGCTGATGGACAAGACATTTGATCTGATCGTGTCACATGCAAAGAATACCGGCTTTGTATTTCAGGGCTCTGAAATATACGGCGGCTTAAGCAATACATGGGATTTCGGCCCTTACGGTGTCATGCTCAAGGACAACATCAAAAGAGCATGGCAGAAGAAATTTATCCAGGAAGATCCCAACAACGTTGAGATTCAGGCTGCGATTCTGATGAACCCGAAGGTCTGGGAGGCATCCGGACATCTTAAGGGATTCTCCGATCCGCTCATGGATTGCAAGGAATGCAAGACCAGACACCGCGCTGACCAGCTGATTGAAAACTGGAGTGAGGGCAAGGTGACATGTGAAGGCTGGACCAATGAACAGATGGAACAGTTCATTGAGGAAAACAAGATTCCGTGCCCGGACTGCGGCAAGCACAACTTCACACCGATCAGACAGTTCAACCTGATGTTCAAGACATTCCAGGGAACACTTGAAGACGGCAAGAGCACCATCTACCTGCGTCCTGAAACCGCGCAGGGCATGTTTGTTGATTTCAAGAATGTTCAGCGTGCCTACAGAAAGAAGCTCCCGTTCGGAATCGGCCAGATTGGCAAATCCTTCCGCAACGAGATCACACCGGGCAACTTCATTTTCAGAACCCGTGAATTTGAGCAGATGGAGATGGAATTCTTCTGCAAGCCGGATGATGATGACAACTGGTTCCCTTACTGGCGCAACTTCTGCATGGACTGGATCATCAGCCTGGGCGGAAAGAAGGAAAACCTGCGTTTCCGCGACCATGAGAAGGAAGAACTCAGCTTCTATTCCAAGGCAACAACCGATATTGAATATAAATTCCCGTGGGGCTGGGGCGAGCTTTGGGGCATCGCCGACCGCACCGATTATGACCTGACACAGCATCAGATCACATCCGGCAAGGATATGACCTATCTGGATCCGGTTACCAATGAAAAGTACATTCCGTATGTCGTTGAACCGGCTGTCGGCGTTGAAAGACTGTTCTTCATGTTCTTCACAGACGCCTATGATGAAGAGGTTCTTGAAAACGGTGACAAGCGTGTTGTCATGCGCTTCTCACCGGTGCTTGCGCCTGTCAAGGCCGGCATCCTTCCGTTAAGAAAGAAGAATCACGGCGAGAAAGCACAGCAGATCTACAGAGATCTCGCATGTGACTTCACAGTCCAGTATGACGACGCCGGCTCCATCGGCAAGAGATACCGCCGTATGGACGAGATCGGCACACCGTACTGCATTACGGTTGACGATCAGACCATGGAAGACGGAACCGTCACAATCAGATTCCGTGATTCCATGGAACAGGAAAGAATGAGTGTTGAAGAGGTCCGCGCAAGGATCTTGGCAGACATCCGTTTCTGAGATGAATATTTGAGCAGGTGAAGATGGCCAGAATCAGTGAAGAGGAAATCCAGGCAGTCAGAAGCAGGGCGGATATTGTGGATGTCATATCCCATTATCTTCAGGTCCGCAGACAGGGCAAGAACTACAAGGCGGTCTGTCCGTTTCATGATGACCATGACCCTTCGCTGAACATCTCACCTGACCGGCAGATATATAAATGTTTCGTTTGCGGAGCAGGCGGAAACGTCTTCAGCTTTGTGCAGAATTATGAAAAGATATCTTATCCGGAAGCCGTCGGAAGAGTTGCGTCCCTGGTCGGATTCAATCTTTCCGTCACCCCTGATGCATATCAGCCCAAGAGTGATCCCCATAAGGAGAATCTGTACAAGGCGCTCAATGAGACGATCCGCTTCACCGCCTATCAGCTCAACAGCCAGGAGGCAGCCAACGCCAAGGAATATCTTTATGCAAGAGGACTGAGCGATGAAATGATCGCGAAGTTCGAGATCGGCTACAATCCCGGCGCAGACAGTCTTTACCGTTTCCTGCACGCAAAAGGATACAGTGACAATGATCTGGTGAGCGTCAATGTGGCAAGGGTGACCGAGAGCGGCATGCATGATGTCTTTTCGCAGAGAATCACATTCCCGATCCACGACGCACGCGGCAATCCCATCGGCTTCTCGGCCAGGGCACTTGATACGGCGAATACAGCGAAGTACATCAATACCAATGATACGGAGCTGTTCACCAAAGGCGATATCGTCTACAATGCCCACCGGGCCAAAGCGGAAGCCCGCCGCAGCGGCAAGATCTATGTCACCGAAGGCGTCACCGATGTCATCGCGTTCGCCAGAGCAGGCATCGAAAATGCCGTCTGTACCCTTGGCACCGCATGCACACCGCATCAGATTTCACTGCTGAGGTCGCTGGCCGCAAGAATTGTCTTCTGTTATGACGGCGACAAGGCGGGACAGGCAGCCACATACCGCGCCGCGAAAATGGCCCGGGATGCCGGCTGTGAAGTCTCCGTCATCGTCAACAAAACCGGTCTTGACCCCGATGAAATCGTGCGCACGCAATCCGCGGAAGCGTTGAAGGAAATGCTCAGGCAGGAAATCTCCTGGATGGAATTTGTGCTGATGTGGCTTTCCAACCGCTACAACCTGAACAGCTATCTGGAAAAGAAACAGTTTGTGCAGGAGGTGCTGGCGGAGATCAATCTGCTGAATGACGAAACAGACAGACAGTATTTCAGTGATGAGCTTGCCAGGATTTCAGGCATGCGCATCGAAAATCCCAGACAGCAGAAGACAGAAACACCCCGTCCTTTGAAAAAGCTGAACGTGAAAAACGGCGGCGAGAAGGCGGAGGAGCTGATCTTATGCATGATGATGACTTCAGGTGAGGCGGCCCGCACTTTCGAGGAAGAACTCGGATATCTGGTCAGACCTGATCATCAGACACTTGCCATGATGATTCTGGATGCCCGGCATATCAACGGAACATGTTCTCCGGCCGGACTGATCGATATGAGCACGGATGAGTCGATCCGCTCATTGATCGCATCTCTGGCTTCGAGCGATGATTATGGCATACCCTATGACGAAAGAGTGATGCACGGGGCAATCCGCAAAGTGAAAATCACCGTGCTGACAAGCGAGGCAGACGCATATAAACAGCAGCTGAATTCGGATCTGAATCCGCAGAGCCGTCAGCTGATCCTGAACAAATATGCGGAATGTCTCAGAGAATTACGGAGGTATATTGATGAAGAAAACAGTCAGTGAGAACACAGCTGAAGAAAAGACAGAAAAGAAAACCGCAGCGAAGAAAACCGCAGCGAAGAAAACCGGAACGAAGAAATCCTCCGAAACTGAGAAAGAAACCGCATCGGTGAAAGTCGCAAAGAAGAAGACATCCGCCAAAGCGGCAAAAGAAGACAGTGCAGTTGAAGCTGCTGAAAAACCGGTGAAAAAGACAGCAGGCAGAAAAGCTGCGGAAACAGTTGAAGCTGAAGAGGCGCCTGCAAAAAAGACAGTCAGAAAAAAGAAAGTGAAACAGGAAGAGGCTGAACCTGCTGAAGAAACAAAGCCGGCAGCCAAGAAGGCAAAGAAGGCTTCCGCCAAAAAGGCGGAAAGCGCTCCTGCTGCACAGAACAGTGCAAAGCAGCCGGAAAGCATTGAGGTCGCATCTGCCAACGAAGGCGGCAAGAGTGTCATCGACCGTTCCATGATGCGTGAAAAGAAGACACAGATTGATGTCTACAAGCGTCAGGGCAAAGTCAAGGAACTCAAGAGCCTTGATGAGCTGAAAGAAGACTACCGTGAGGTTTACCGCAATGACGGAGTCATCTATCAGAAGGACATCATGGCAAGCCTTGATCATCTGGATATGAGCGATGAGGACCTCGACAATTTATGGGACTGGTTCTCCGCTGAAAATATCTCCATTTCAGAAGATGAGGATATCGCGGAAATGACAGGTGTCGAGGAAGAGGAGGTTGAGCTGGACGACACAGACGATCTCGATTCCAACATTGACGACACTGCCGCTCAGAATGATGATGATTTCACGGTTTCTTCCATTCCCGATCTTTCCATGTATACCCGCAGCACCAACATCCAGCTCAATGACCCGGTCAAGATGTACCTCAAGGAAATCGGCCGTGTCCCTCTGCTGAAGCCTGAGGATGAGCCGGAGATTGCCAAGCGGATTGAAGCAGGGGATGAGGAGGCACGCAATATTCTGATTTCCTCCAACCTGAGACTGGTTGTTTCAATCGCCAAGAAATACGTCGGACGTGGCATGCTGTTCCTGGATCTGATTCAGGAAGGCAACATGGGCCTTGTCAAGGCGGTTGAAAAATTTGATTATACAAAGGGATTCAAATTCTCGACATATGCGACATGGTGGATCCGTCAGGCGATCACACGTGCGATCGCAGACCAGGCAAGAACCATCCGTATTCCGGTCCATATGGTCGAAACCATCAACAAGCTCACCAGAGTGCAGCGTCAGCTGGTTCAGGAGCTCGGCCGTGATCCCAGTGCGGAAGAAATCTCCGCAAGAATGGACGGCATCACACCGGAAAAGGTCCGCGAAATCCAGAAGATCGCGCTCGAACCGGTTTCCCTGGAAACCCCGATCGGTGAAGAGGATGATTCCCATCTCGGCGATTTTATCGAAGACAAGGAAGCGCTCAGCCCTGACCAGTATGCAAGCAATCAGCTGCTCAAGGATGAGATCAACAGTGTGCTCTCCGGACTGACTGACCGTGAGGAAAAGGTATTGCGTCTGCGCTTCGGCCTGTATGACGGCAGAACCAGAACCCTTGAGGAAGTCGGCAAGGAATTCAATGTCACCAGAGAAAGAATCCGTCAGATCGAAGCGAAAGCTCTGCGCAAGCTCAAGCATCCGACCAGATCAAAGCGTCTCAAGGATTTCTTTGATAAATAAGGATGAACCTGCGGATTGAAACAATCGCAGACATGGTAAAACCGGGCGTGATCGCGGCTGATATTGGCACCGATCACGCCTTTCTTCCGATTCTGCTGATGCAAAGCGGCAGGGTAAGGAAGGTCTATGCATGCGATGTGAATGAGGGCCCTCTCAAAGCGGCGCGGCGCAATATTGCAAAAGAAGGCTTCTCGGAAAAGATTGAAACCATCCTGAGCAACGGCTTTGAGCATGTTCCATCGGATACGGAATGCGCAATCATTGCCGGCATGGGATATTACACAGCAAAGGAAATTCTCGAACAAGCGATGCAGAGACTGGATTCTCTTGAGCAGATCATCGTCGAGGTGAACCGCAATGTGACCGACATGCGCACCTGGATCAGTGAGCATTGCTTCAGTATTGAAGAAGAGCGGCTGGTGCATGAGCGCGGGTTTGATTATATTGTCATCAGCTTCACCACAGCCCCTCATGAGCCTTACGGCGAGGATGAGCTCTTATGCGGCACACAATCCCTGAGAACAAATGAAGGGTATGTGGCATATTGTGAGCGCATGATTGCCAAGATTGATGAAATCCTGCGTGTATACAAAAAAGAAGATGCCCGTAAGGAACATCTTCTCCATGAGAAATCATTATGGCTGAATGCCAAAGTTAAAACGCGGTGACCCGCGTTTTTTCATTTCATTACTGAATAGAGTTTACAGCTTTTGCGAGTCTTGACTTCTGGCGCGCAGCATAGTTGGACTTCTTGATATGAGTAACAACTGCCTTGTCCAGAGACTTGTTCGCGCCGCTGAGTGCCTTGGTTGCAGCTTCCTTGTCACCAGCTTCAACAGCAGCGAGTACTTTCTTGATCGCGGTCTTCAGTTCGCTCTTCTGTCCGGCATGAGCATTCTGTCTCTTCAGGTTTGTGAGAGCGCGCTTTTTCTGAGACTTGATATTGGCCATGAGAACACCTCCTGTTCATTCTTCAGCAGAGTGAATTATAACAAACGCACTTTTAAAATGCAATAAAAAGAGTATTTAGGTATAATAAAACCCGAAACAGGAGGTATTCCATGAAAAATCCACGCATTGTGTTTTTCGGAACACCCGCATTCGCAGCGGCAATGCTGAAAGTTCTGATCGAAAACGATTACCAGGTTGTACTGGCGGTAAGCCAGCCGGACAAGCCTGTCGGAAGAAAGAAAATCATACAGAGAACCCCCGTCGCATCCTTATGCGATGTCAATCATATTGATGTGATCCAGCCCGTCAGACTCAAAGAGGCGGCTGAGACGATCCGCTCATACAGTCCGGATCTGATCGTCACCTGTGCCTACGGTCAGTTTGTGCCTTCCGTGATTCTGGAAATGCCGGCCCTTGGATGCGTGAATGTGCATCCCTCACTGCTGCCCAGATACAGAGGCGGCGCTCCCATACAGAGGGCCATCATGAACGGCGATCAGATGACCGGCGTATGCCTGATGGAAATGACAAAGGCGATGGATGCCGGCAGGGTTTATGCAAGAAGCTTTCATGAAATCAAACCCGATATCACCGGAAGTGAACTGTTTGATGAGCTTGAGGCAGTCAGCGCTAAACTGCTTAAGGACAATCTGCCCTTATATATTGAAGGCAGACTGGAAGGGATTCCCCAGGATGAAAGCGGGGTAGTGATCGCTCCCAATATCGCCCGTGAAGAGGAAAAGATCAATTTTGAGACAGGAGATGTCAGCAGCATCTATAATCATATGCGTGCCTTGATTGAAGAGCCGATCAGCTATGGCGTGATCGGGGGCAAACGCATCAAATTCGCAAAAGTGCGCAAATTGATTGAAGAACATGAACAGCAGCCCGGAACCGTATGCGGCTTTGAAAATCATGCGATGAAGATTGCCGCAAAAGGCGGATACATTCTCGTATATGAACTGCAGCCGGAAGGAAAGAGCCGCATGAGTGCCGATGCCTTTGCCAACGGCGCCGGAAGGGCACTGATTAACAAGGTATTTGAGTAGGTGAATATGGATCAGAAGAATATCAGAAATTTCTGCATTATCGCACATATCGACCATGGCAAGTCAACCCTTGCCGACCGCATTCTGGAAATGACCGATACGGTTGCCGAACGCGACATGAAATCGCAGCTGCTGGATGATATGGAGCTGGAAAGAGAAAGAGGCATCACCATCAAACTCAATGCCGTTCAGCTCAGCTACAAGGCCAAGGACGGCAATGAATACATTTTCAATCTCATCGATACCCCGGGTCACGTCGACTTCACCTATGAAGTTTCAAGATCGCTGGCCGCCTGCGAAGGCGCGCTTCTGGTGGTGGATTCCACCCAGGGCGTGCAGGCGCAGACACTGGCCAACACCTATCTTGCCCTGGACAATGATCTGGAAATCCTGCCGGTCATCAACAAGGTTGACATGAACAATTCCCAGCCCGAACACACCAAAAAGGAAATCGAGGATATCATCGGTCTGGATTGCGAGGATGCGCCATTGATCAGCGCCAGAACCGGTCTGAATGTCGATCAGGTGCTTGAGCAGATCGTCACGAAGATTACCGCTCCGTCCGGCGATCCGGATGCACCGCTGCAGGCGCTTGTATTTGATTCCTTCTATGATCCTTACCGCGGCGTGATTGCTCTGGTTCGAGTGCGCGAAGGCACTCTGAAGCCCGGTGATAAAATCCGCTTCATGGCAACCGGCGCTTCCTATGAGGTGCTGGAAACCGGTATCCGCAATCCGCGTGAAGTCCGGGTCAGCGCATTGAGAGCGGGCGATGTCGGCTGGTTTGCCGCTTCGATCAAATCCATTCAGGATGTTCGTGTCGGTGATACCGTCACCGGCGATCTGAATCCCGCAAAGCAGCCGCTGTCCGGCTACCGTAAACTCAATCCGATGGTTTACTGCGGTCTGTATCCGTCTGATGCGGCCAAATATGAAGATCTGCACGACGCACTGGACAAGCTGCAGCTCAATGATGCCTCGCTTCACTATGAGGCTGAAACATCGCAGGCGCTTGGCTTTGGTTTCCGCTGCGGCTTCCTTGGTCTGCTTCATATGGATGTCGTCCAGGAAAGACTGGAACGTGAATACAACCTCGATCTGATCTGCACCGCGCCTTCGGTCATTTATCATGTCTATCTGTCCGATGGATCAATGCTTGAAATCGATAACCCGGCGAAGATGCCCGATGCCTCAAGAATTGACCATGTTGAGGAGCCTTATGTGCGGGCAAGCATTATGGTGCCGGATGAATATATCGGTGCGGTGATGGAATTATGCCAGAACAAACGCGGCATCTACTATTCAATGGATGTCATTGATGAAGGCAGAAACACAATCGTTTATGACATGCCTCTGTCTGAAATCATTTACGATTTCTTTGACCGGCTCAAATCATGCTCAAAGGGATATGCTTCACTTGATTATGAACTGACCGGATACCGCAAAGAGGATCTTGTCCGTATGGATATCCTGCTCAACGGGGAAACCGTTGATGCGCTCTCCGTGATTGTTCACCGCTCCGAGGCATACAAGCGCGGCAGCGGCATCACGATCCGTCTGAAGGAACTGATTCCCAAGCAGCAGTTCGAGATTCCCGTGCAGGCAGCCATCGGCGGCAAGGTCATCGCCAGAACCAATATTAAGTCACTGCGCAAGAACGTTCTTGCCAAGTGCTACGGCGGTGATATTTCCCGTAAGAAGAAGCTGCTTGAAAAGCAGAAGGAAGGCAAGAAGCGCATGAAGGCGGTCGGTTCGGTCGTCATTCCCCAGGAAGCATTCATGTCGGTTCTTTCAATGGAAAATGATCCCCAGAAATAAACCGGAATACCTTTATGTGCATGTGCCTTTCTGCAAAGGCATCTGCCATTACTGCGATTTCGCCCATACGGTTTATGATCAGGCCAGGGCGGATCAATGGCTGAATGCACTGGAAAAGGAAATCCTTTACAGAGAGATCCGTCCGGATCTTAAAACCGTCTATATCGGCGGGGGCACGCCAAGCAGTCTGAATGAAAGCCAGCTTGAAAAGCTGCTGTCTCTGATTGCCCCATATTCCCGTCATATATGCGAATATACCATGGAGGTCAATCCGGAAACCCTGACAAAGGCCAAGGCGCAGATCATGGCGGATTACGGGATCAGCCGGATTTCCATCGGCTTTCAATGCGCCCAGCCCGAAATGCTCGCAAAGCTTGGACGTCACCATACCAAAGAAGATGTGCTGAACGCGATGGAACTGCTAAGGTCATATGGAATTGACAATATTTCACTTGATCTGATGTATTCTTTGCCGCAGCAGACAATGGATATGCTGAAGGAATCCATTGATACCGCGCTTTCATACAGACCGAAGCATCTCTCGCTTTATTCCCTGACAATTGAGGAAAACACCGTTTTCGGAAAAAGGGGAGTGCAGCCGCTGGATGAGGATACGGAAGCGGATATGTATGAATATATCTGCAGAACACTTCCGCAGCATGGCTTTGAGCAATATGAAATCAGCAACTTCGCGCTTGAAGGCTTTCAGTCCGTCCATAACCGGGCCTATTGGACCTACCGTGACTTTGCGGGCGTCTCCTGCGGGGCCAGCGGCAAGGAGGGACTGTTACGCTATGACCATACTTCCTCTTTGAAGGAATATCTGCAGGATCCTTTGAAAACATCCGATATTCCCTTAAGCAAAGAGGATGCCATGTTTGAAATGGTGATGATGAATCTCAGACTGAAAGAAGGAATGTCGCTTGACCTGTTCCAAAAGACATTCGGCATCTCGTTTGAGGAAGCATTCCATGGAAAATATGAACAGCTCACAGACAGCGCGCAGTTATGCATGGAAAACGGCATGCTCAGATGCACGGAACAATCCTGGCATATTCTCAACAGTGTTCTGAGTGCGCTGCTGTAACCAATTGAAACAGTTGATATGTTTTGATATCATTTGAAACATCGGGAGAAAATTACGATGGCACAGAAACTGAAAAAAAGCAAAGTGAAAGTCCGCTCACAAAGAGCGATTGAAATGGAAGAAAAGAAGAATGCCGCGATTGCCGCGCATGAACAGGAGATCCAGAAAAAGCAGAAGGCAACCCGCGATACCCTGACAACCCTGTTCTGCTGGTATGCGCTGATCTCTTCCATCTTTTCAATTTTCCTGGGATTCTGGGGCATCTTCTCAATCATGGCAGTCGGATTCGGTGCGGCCGGAATCCATCTGATGAAGAAGCAGGGCAGCCGCAACAGACTTGACTACTGGGCGGCAGTGCTCGGTATTGTCATCGGTGTCGTATGGCTGATTGTCCAGATTTATTTTGCTTATATCCGCTATACACAAGGCGCGTAATCACGCTTGAAACATCATTGGATTGATGTTATTATATAAAGGCTTTCGGGCTGGGCTCACGCCTTCCTCAGACGTATTCTCGGTCCGGAACGTAAAGGAAAGAAGAGGAAAAAAGAAATGCTTACAAAAGAAAAAATCGCTGAGATTGCAAAGAACTTTGGACGTTCCGAACTACTCCTCCAACAGAGGTCTGCTCAAGATGGTCGGCCGCAGAAGAAAGATGCTTGAATATCTCAAGAAAGAAGATATCAACCGCTACCGCGAACTGATCACAAAACTCGGACTCAGAAAGTAATCCGGCTTTATCCTCATGCATATGCATGAGGTTTTTTAATGCTTCCGGTTCAGCTCAAAGCCGGAATAGAGTATACTTTTAAATCAGAGGAAATCATGGGATATATTGAGTTTGAACATGTGAGCAAGGTTTATCATCAGGGCGAGGTGGATATTCACGCCCTCAATGACATCACCTTTGAAACGGAAAAGGGAGAGATTGTGATCATTGCCGGCGCCTCTGGGGCAGGCAAGAGCACAGTGCTTAATATTCTTGGCGGAATGGACAGCGCAAGCGGCGGCAGAATCAGCGTTGACGGTGTGCGGATTGATGAAATGAACGAGGCGCAATTGACCGATTACAGACGATTTGACATCGGCTTTGTTTTTCAGTTCTACAATCTTGTGCAGAACCTGACCGCTCTGGAAAATGTGGAGCTTGCCATTGAAATCTGCAATGACCCTCTTGATCCGCGCAAAACGCTTGAACAGGTCGGCCTAGCGGAAAGAATGAACAATTTCCCATCCCAGCTCTCCGGCGGTGAGCAGCAAAGAGTCGCCATTGCCAGAGCGCTTGCCAAAAATCCCAAGCTTCTTTTATGTGACGAACCGACCGGCGCGCTGGATTATGTGACCGGCAAGCAGATTCTGAAAATCCTGCAGGAAACAAGCCGTACCCATGGCATGACGGTTGTCATCATCACCCACAACCTCGCCATCACGCCGATGGGCGACAGGGTGATCCGCATCAAGAGCGGAAGGGTGATTGAGAACAGCGTCAACCCGCATCCCGTCAGTATTGACACGATTGAATGGTAACTATGAACAGAACCCTGATCAAAAACCTTCTGCGTCTGATCAAAACATCCATGTCACGCTTTTTCGCAGTCAGCGCGATTGTGAGTATCGGTGTGGCATTTTTCACCGGGGTCAGCGGAAGCGCCGATATCATGGGTGTTTCGGTGGATCAGTACAGCGACACGCTGAATCTCAAGGATATCACCATCTACAGCAATTACGGTTTTGATGACGAGGATGTCGCGGCTGTGATGAAGGCGGAGGGTGTCCTTGATGCCCAGGGCTCCAAGTTCACCGATGTCATCGGTGTTTACGGCAATGATACAAGAGTGACCAGAATTCATTCCATTTCCGCAAATCAGAGAATCAATGATTTCGTGCTGGTCTCAGGCAGAATGCCTGAAAATGAACATGAGGCACTGGCCGAAAACGGGAGCGATCTTTCTCCCGGTTTTCCGCTTGGCGCCCGCATTGAGGTTTCCAATCCCGACGGTTCGGCAAATAAAAATCTCAAAAGCGATTACTATGTGATCACCGGCACGGTTGATACGCCGTTATATCTCAATGAGGTCAAGGAAAACAGCACACTTTCCAATCAATATATCCAGACATACTTCTATATCAACGAATCCGCATTTGATACGGATTACTATACCGAGCTCAATGTGCGAACGGAAAAGGGAACGGAGCTCAACTGCTTCTCCTCCGCCTATGAAAAATACAGTGAAGAGGTGCTTGATAACATTGAAACCCTTGCACAGCACCAGCAGAACGCAAGATATCAGAAGCTGAAAGAGGATGCGCTTTCCCAATACCGCAAAGGCCTTGAGGAATACGAAAAAG
>CACWLH010000022.1:0-23236 GCA_902761625.1 uncultured Erysipelotrichaceae bacterium | reverse complement strand
AGCTGACCGATGGCGAACAGGAGATCGCCGCAGGAGAGGCGGCTCTTGCACAGGGGGAAAATGAGCTTGCCCAGGGAATCGCTGACTATAACCGCCAGAGCGCAGATGCCCAGATTCAGCTTGCCCAGGCGCTTGCTCTGCTGAATGATTCCGAGCGGCAGCTCGAAGAAAAACAAAGGGAATTTGAAAACACCGAAGCGCAGATGATGCAGAATGTTGAATCGCTCAGAAGCGCAATCACACAGTTGAATCAGGCAAAGGAAGGCCTTGCGCAGATTGATGCCGGTCTTTCTGAAATCGCCGCCGCAGAAGAAGAAATCAATGATCCGAAGGTTGTGCTGATCATGGATCTGCTCAGACAGATGGACGGCAGTATTGCCCTGAGTGATCTGATGAGTTATGTGGAGCAGCTGGAACAGGCGGCAAATCAGCTCATTGAACATTTCCCGGAGCTTTCGGATCTGAGCATCGGGGAAATGAGAACACAGATTCAGGAAGCGGAAAGTGCTTTTGAAAATGACAATGCATATCTGCATGACGAAAAGACCGTGAGCCTCATCGAAGCGCTCAGACAGCTGGAAAATCCGGAAGATCTGCAGGAGCGGGATGATATTCCTTCTGAGCTGACTGAAATCCTTCAGAAGTGGAATCCGTTGAGTGAAATGACGGATACCGCCGCATTGGTGAATGAATATGATCAGACCATCGCATTGTTTGATCAGATTGATGAATTCATGCAGAGCGATCTGTATATGCGTCTGAACAATGTCGTTGAAAGCATTGAACCGGATGAGACGCTTGAACATGCGCTGCAGAGTGTTCCGGAAGATACGGAAGCGATGCGCGAGAAGCTTGCGGAATATCATGAAGGACCACTGGAAACAGTGGCCGATGTGCTGGAAGCTTATGATGCGCTTTGTCAGAAACTGGATGAGACAATGACACAGCTGAATGAAACACGCGCCTCCATCATCAATGCACTGCATGATCAGAACATCGAACCGGATCAGATTGATCAGACCGTTTCCGAATATGAGGCATTGATCGAAACCATTCTGTCCGGTCTGGAAGAGGGCAGAAGACAGCTTGCGGATGCCAGACAGCAGATCGATCAGGGCTATGAAATCTATCAGACTTCCAGACAGCAGGCGGATGTGCTGCTTGAAGAAGGCCGAAAAAAGATCGCCGAGGGCCAAAGAGAAATCGAAGCCAACCGCCGCAAACTGAGCGATGCGGCCGCAAAACTCAAAGAAGGCTATAAACAGCTGGAAGCGGCGAAGGAACAATCGATTGAAAAGCTTGAGGAAGCCAAAGCAACACTTGATGAGGCAAAAAGCGAGATCGACGCCATGGCAAAGGGAAGCTGGACGGTGCTTGACCGCAGAAGCCATTATGCTTCGGCAACCTATCATTCCACGATTGATCAGATGCGTGCGATCGGCGATGTCTTTCCGCTGTTCTTCATTCTGGTTGCCGCACTGGTATGTCTGACCACCATGAGCCGCATGGTTTCCGAACAGAGAAATGAGATCGGCACACTCAGGGCGCTTGGCTATACCCGTCTGCAATGTGCTGCCAAATATCTGTTTTACGCCGGCAGTGCGACATTGGCGGGATGTGTGATCGGCAGCGTACTGGGACTGCAGATTTTCCCGCGGATTATCTATAACGCCTGGCGGATGATGTACATCCTGCCGGATATTGTTCTGAAAACACCATGGAAGCTTGTGCTGATGACATCCTTCATGTTTCTTGGGGCAATGGAGCTGACCACATGGCTGGTCATCCGCAATGATATGAAGGAGGTTCCGTCCTCATTGATGAGACCCAAAGCGCTTGGCGGAGGAAGGCGCACGCTGATTGAGAAGATCGGACTGATCTGGAACCGTCTTTCCTTCACATGGAAGGTCACACTGCGCAATATTTTCCGCTACCGCAGACGTTTCATCATGACCGTACTCGGCGTGGCGGGCTGCTGCGGACTGATGGTCACCGGCTATGGAATCCGCGATTCGATCAATTCGATGGTGGAACTGCAGTTCGATGAAATTCTGCAGTTTGACGGCACCGCATCGATCTCATCAGATGCATCAGCGGAAGAAATCGAAGATCTGAAAAAACGCCTGAATGCAAGAAGCGATATTTCATCCATCACGGAAACATCTGTTTACAGCGCAAAGGCGCATGGCGAGGACCGCAACGCGCTTGAGGCAACCGTCACCGTCGAAATCTTTGATCAGCCTGAAGATGTCGAAAATGCCTATGTGCTGCGCACCAGAGTCGGCCATAAACCGATCAGTCTGAATGATGAGGGGGCGGTGATCACCGAAAGACTGGCTGAGAATCTGGGGCTGAAAAAAGGCGGAACCCTCTACATGGAAGATGAAAACGGCAATGAGCTCAAAGTGCACATCAGCGATATCTCGGAACTCTATATCTATCACCATTGCTATATGAGCGAAGCATATTACCGGAAACTGACCGGGGAAAGCTGCTCGAAGAAAGCACTGCTGATCCATGTCAATGGCGATCAGGCGGTTTCAAAAAAACTGCAGAATGATCTGATGGAGGAGAAATGCATTTCATCGATCGGCTTCTACGATGATATCCTGAACAACTTTTCAAGCATGGTCAGAAGTCTGGACCTGATTGTGTGGGCATTGATCATCTCATCCATGGCACTGGCATTTGTTGTATTGGGCAATCTGATCAATATCAATGTCTCGGAGCGGCAGCGTGAAATTGCCACATTGAAAGTGCTCGGTTTCAGACGGCGGGAAGTGCAGAGCTATATCTTCAAGGAAAACAACATTCTGACCATCATCGGCGCGCTCGCCGGCCTGCCTTTGGGCAACTGGCTGCATCATTACATCATGAGCTGCATCGAGATGGAATTCGTCATGTTCGGCCGCTTTGTCAAACCGCAGAGCTTTGTGATCAGTGCGCTGTTCACAATCGCCTTCGGGCTGATTGTCAATCTGGCCATGCGCAGAAATCTGGATTCAATTGCCATGGTGGAAAGTCTGAAGAGTGTTGAATGAATTACGTATATATACTGGAATGCGCGGACGGATCCTTCTATACCGGCTGGACCAACAATATCGTCAGAAGATACAAAGCTCATCAGGCCGGACATGGCGCAAAATACACAAAGAGCCATAAGCCCATACGCATTGTGCATCTGGAAATATTTGAAGAAAAAACCGATGCAATGAAGCGGGAATATGCGATCAAGCACATGAGCCGTGCCGAAAAAGAAAAGCTGATATCGACCTGATTGAAAAAGTGCGCCAAACAGGTAATAATGAATGAAGGAGGAATAATTTTATGAGTAATCTGAAAGTTGTCCGCTGCGAAGCCTGCGGAAAAATCGCTGTCATTCTGAAAGACTCCGCATGCCCGACAAAGTGCTGCGGTGAGGCTATGACTGTTCTTGAGGCAAACACAACCGATGCTGCCCAGGAAAAGCATGTTCCCTGCGTGACAAGAGAAGGCAACAAGATCACCGTCACCGTCGGTTCGGTTGAACATCCGATGATTGATGCCCACTACATCGAATGGATCGCACTGGAAACAGCGAAGGGATTCAGAATCGCATATCTGAACCCGGGTGAGGTTCCCAGCGCTGATTTCTATGCAGAAGAGCCGGTTACAGCGGTTTACGCATACTGCAATCTGCACGGACTCTGGAAAACAGAAGCATAACAATCAAAAAAACGGCAGAATTGGCCTGATCATTCAAGAGGCTCAAAGCCGTTTTTCTTTTTGGTTTTCATTATATATTCTTTGTGATATTATTATGCAGTTGAAATTTAAAGAGAAGACGAAAAGAACTGAGGAAAAGACGAAAGATGGAAAAGTTCAAGAAGAGCTGGAATTTCCACGGACGCACGATTACCGTGGAAAACGGCGAAATTGCCAAACAGGCAGGCGGATCGGTACTGGTCCGTTACGATGACACAGTGGTACTTTCCACTGCCACAGCAAGCAACCAGGCGAAAGATACAGATTTCTTCCCGCTGACCGTGCTTTATCAGGAAAAGATGTACGCTGCCGGAAAGATTCCGGGAGGCTTCTTACGCAGAGAAGGCAGACCGAGCGAACACGCGACACTGACTGCGCGACTGATCGACAGACCGATCCGTCCGCTGTTTGCGGAAGGCTTCAGAAATGAAGTACAGATCGTGAACACCGTATTCTCGGTTGATCCGGACTGCTCCAGTGAGATGATGTCAATTTTCGGCTCATCCCTGGCATTATGTGTTTCCGACATCCCGTTCAACGGACCGGTGGCCGGTGTGCAGGTCGGTCTGGTTGACGGTGAATATGTTATCAACCCGACGGTTGAACAGAGCGAAAGAGCGCTCATCAATCTGACTGTTGCCGGTACCAAGGCTGCCATCAACATGGTTGAAGCAGGTGCCAAGGAAGTCAGTGAAGAGCAGATGCTCGAAGCGCTGGCAGCCGGACATGAGGCAATCAAGGAACTGTGCGCGATTGAGGAAGAAGTCATCGCCGCATGTGCCAAGGAAAAGATGGAAGTCGTTCTTTATGAGATCGACCCGAAAGTCCGTGCCTATGTCGATGCTAACGGTGCTGAGAGAATCCGCAAGGCAGTCACCATCGAAGGCAAGCTGGAACGCTATGGCGCCATCGATGCGCTGATCGCTGAGATGGAGGAAGGCGTTGCCGCTCTTGAATGGGAGGACGATGCCGCCAAGACAAAGGCTGTCAAGCAGGCGCATGAATACAGCGTCGAGGTTGAGGCCAACGAAATCAGAAGACTGATCTCTGAAGAGAAGATCAGACCGGACGGAAGAAAGCTCGATGAGCTGAGACCTCTGGACTCACAGGTTGACCTGCTGCCGCGTGCCCATGGTTCCGCCTTGTTCACAAGAGGCGAGACACAGGTTATGTCCGTGACAACCCTCGGTCCGCTCTCCGATGCGCAGATCATTGACGATCTGACAACCGTCACAGAAAAGAGATTCATGCACCAGTACAACTTCCCGCCGTTCTCCGTCGGTGAAGTCGGCCGTATGGGTTCCCCGGGCAGACGTGAAATCGGTCATGGAGCGCTGGGTGAAAGAGCATTGCTCCAGGTTATGCCGAGCGAGGATGAATTCCCTTATGCAATCCGCACATGTGCTGAAGTTCTCGAGTCCAACGGTTCCAGTTCCCAGGCTTCCATCTGTGCAGGCACAATGAGCCTGATGGCTGCCGGCGTACCGATCAAGGCGATGGTTGCCGGTGTTGCGATGGGTCTGATCACGGTCGGCGACACATATTCAATCCTGACTGATATCCAGGGTATGGAAGACCACTACGGCGACATGGACTTCAAGGTTGCCGGCACAAGAAACGGTATCACTGCTCTGCAGATGGATATCAAGGTTACAGGTATTTCACAGCAGATTCTCAGAGAAGCTCTTGCCCAGGCGCATAAGGGCCGCATGGAGATTCTCGACAATATGGAAGCAACCATTTCCGAACCGAGGCCGGAAGTCTCCAAGTGGGCTCCGAAGATGGATCACCTCACCATTCCGGTCGACAAGATCCGTATTGTCATCGGCAAGGGCGGCGAGCAGATCGACAAGATCATCGAAGAATGCAACGATGTCAAGATTGATATCGATGACGATGGCAAGTGTGTCATTTACCATACTGACCGTGAGATGATCAACAAGGCGAAGCAGATCATTCTCGATCTCATCCGTGAGGCCAAGATCGACGAAGTCTATGACGCGACAGTTACCGAAGTCCGTGAAAGCTTTGCATTTGTCAACCTGTTCCCGGGCACAGATGCACTGCTGCATGTCTCCGAACTCTCCTGGGACAGAGTTGAGAAGATCGGCGATGTGCTCCATGTCGGCGACACCATCAAGGTCAAGGTGACCGCAATTGATGAGGCAGGCAAGGTCAAGGTTTCCGCAAAGAGATGCCTTGAAAAGCCGGAAGGATATGTGGAGAAGAAGAATCCGCGCCGTCCGGACAGCCGCAGCGGCAGCCGCGGACGCAATACTTCCGAAAAGACGAATGCCAACGTTGAGCGCAGGGTATTCAAAAAGAAGGACAGTGAGTAAAAAGAGGGCGTCATGCCTTCTTTTTCTTAAAACAGGTGAATACGATGAGAATGAGAAAGAAAAAATGGGCGGATCCCTGGATCGCGGAACACAGTGATTATATCTATGAGGATGCTTCCGCATTCAAAGGAAAGTGGAGAGAGCTGCTTGGCTGCGATATTCTGCATGTGGAGATCGGCACCGGCAAAGGCGATTATCTGAATCATATGGCTGCCATGTATCCTGAAGAGGGATGGGTCGGTATTGAGAAGGACCGCAGCGCCGCTGCTGTCGCCGCCCGCAAAGCTCTCGAAGCCGAAAATCCTGATCTTCATAATAAGCGGATGATCGTCAACCGTGCGGAGCTGATGGAAGAGTGGTTCGGCGAGCATGAGATTGATATCATTCATCTGAATTTCTCTGACCCGTGGCCTAAAAAAGGAACCCACAAACGCAGACTTTCCTCGCAGTCATTCCTGGATATGTACAGGAAACTGCTGAAAGAGGACGGAAGAATCCGTATGAAGACAGACAACAAGGATCTGTTTGAGGATTCCGTCTGCTATTTCACAATGAACGGCTGGATGTTTGAAGAATTCTCGGTCGATTACAGACGCGAGGCACATGAAGAGGATGCGGTCACTGAATATGAGCAGCGTTTCCTTGATCTCGGCCAGCCCATCTACCAGCTTTGCGCACTCCGTCGCAAAGAAAACGAGGATATGGTAGAATAAGCGCGGAGGCGCTGGTATGAAAAAGATTCTCTGTCTGGTTTTATGTCTGTTCATGGCATCCTGCTCAAATATATCCGGCAGTATTCAAAGCCGTCTGGATGAGAGAATTTCAGCATGCGAAAATGCTCCTCTGAAAACGCCCAACAACCGCAAGGCCTACTATTCATATTATCTGGATCCGTCCATCGGAAGAATCCATTCGACCGGAACGGGAAATGTCTTCTCCCTTGACGGCGACAGCTTCGTGATGAATCTGGATGTTTCCAAGATCATCAATGAGAAGTATTATCCGGAAAAGGAAGTGGCCCGCATTGATTCTCTGAATACGGAAAAACTGGCTGAGCGCAGCGGCACTGTGACAGATCTTTCCGGCAATGAGATGCCGTATCATATTGTTGTTTCGTGGTGCGATGACCAGGAGGCGCTGGTCAGCGTTGAATGCGGATATATGAAGTTTGATTCCCTGTGCAACACGAACACGGCTCCGTTCATTGCCGAAGCGATGATCGCGATCGGCCGCACAGTCAGTGTCAGCACTGCTGAAGTGCTTTCCGCCTATACCACCCGGGAGGGCATTGATTATGTCGGCACACCGGTTGAACTGTTTGAAGACAGGACGCCGGAAAACGGCTCCATCGAGGAGCTGCTCATTGATTATGACGGCAGAGTCACTCCGCAGCAGCAGGCCGAAGAGACTGTTGTCCCGGAATCTGAGAACGATGAATAGCGGAAACAGCTTCCCTGTATGCATGAAAAGAGGCTGATATGATGCATACAAGTGAAGGAAAATGAATTTCCGCATATATGATTTGTGTTATTATTGTTATTAACATTCAAGTTGAATTAGCATAAAATATAGTTTGTATTCCAGGAGGGAAATCGTATGCTTAAAAAATTACAGGGTCTGCTGTTTGAAGAAGATGATGACGAAATTGAAGAAGAGGAAGAAATAGCAGAAGAACCTGCTGCTTATACTCAGAAGATCGAAACAGTCGTCGAGGAACCCGCACCTCAGCCTGCTGTCCAGCCCAAACCTCAGCCTGCGCAAAAGAGCGAGCCGGTTCTCAGCAAAGAGGAAACCGTTGATGTCCGTCCTGCGATGCAGAGAATTGATGTGACACAGCAGATTCCGGTTGCCGAGAAGAGAAAAGAGCCCGTCAGAACGGAATCTGTATTCAGAGAACCGCAGAATACAAAGCCGGCAGCGCCGAGATTTGATATCAAGGTTGATGAAAAACCTGTACAGCCGGCTGCGAAACCGAAGTCAAAGCCTGTCGCAAAACCGGCCCGCCGCGAAGAAAGACCTGCCCGTTCAGGCTATCAGTTCCAGCCTGTGATCAGCCCGATTTTCGGTGTTGATGAAAAGGACATGAACGCGCTGAAGACAACCACAACCAAGATTTCAGAAGCTCAGAAGGCGAAGAACGATCCGAATATCAGCCCGATTATCAGCCCGATGTACGGTGTCAATCAGGAAGACAAGCCTTCCAGCATTCAGAAGAGTGTCAGAAAGTCCAATGAACAGGAGAAGATCATGGCAACTCCGGCAGCCATCGCTGCGGAGGATGACATCCTTGATTTCTCACTCGATGACATTCTGAAAGAAAGAGACGAGGAATTCGCAAACGCAAAGACTGCGGCGGAATCCACTGAACCGCTTTTCCCGGATATCAATCTCTGGGATGAGGAGCCGGAAAGCGCAGAAGACGCGACCATCGTGATCGAAAAGCCGGTCAAATAAACGATCATTCATCAGCCATGCGGACATACGCATGGCTTTTTTTGACGGGTTATTGACATATGCGGAAATCATGCAACCATGCGTTTGTATGCATGGTTAAGCGCTCTCATTCGTGTTGAAAAAGTTTTCAGAGAATAATATAATCGATTTAAGAAGGAGACCGTATTATGGACGATTTATTACTTGCATTGCAAAATGTTTCACAGCAGCTGATTCCGATTCTCGGAGCTGTTGCTTTGATTTTTCTGTGCATTCTTTTAAGAAAAATCGTGGCACTTGTGGAAAGCATCACAGCCACTGTCAAGGGACTTGATCCGACTCTGCGTCTGGTCGACCAGAGCATTGAAAAGGTACAGGCACCCCTGAATACTGCAGTCAAATACAGCCATACACTTGACAAGGTACATGACAAGACCGCAGAGACTTTTGGAAAGGCCGTCGATTTCGCCAGTGACAATATTGATAATCTGAAAGAATTTGTCACGGAAAAACTGCCGAAGGAAACCGAACCCGAAGCAAGCGAGGAGTAAAACTATGAGTGAAGAAAAGAAAATCAACGACAACAAAGAGAATGCCATCGATTTTGATAATTCCGATGAGCCGATCGATTCAATCGAAAAAACAGTGGAGAGTCTGAAAAAGAAGATCCAGGAGCTCAATGAAAAGCCTGCTGAAGCAGCTGAGGAAGTCAAGGCTGACGCAGAGCAGACGGTTGAAGAGAATCCTGAAATCAGGGAAGCGGTCGACGAAGTTCTGAGCACGGTCGAAGAAAAAGCTGCCGAAGGTGCTGAAACAGCTGAGGAAGTGATTGCGGATGTGAAGCAGGATATTGCCGAAACACAGGAGAAGGCGGAAAACATTTTCGATACAATGGACGATAAATTCGATGATTTCGTCGACGCTGCAAAAGAGAAGATGGAACAGTTCGGCGATGTGATTGAACAGAAGATTGATGATCTGAAAGAAGCCTTCGATGAAGATGCGGATGAGATTCACGAGGCTGCGGATGATCTCGATGATGAAGAGGATGGATTTGAAATTCCTGACTTTGTGTCCAATGAAAGAGCCACAAAGATTGATGAATTCAAAGAGAATGCCATGAAGACTGTCACTGAGTCATTGGACAACGTCAAAGAGGCGGCTGACAAGGTTCTCAACACACCGGAAGTGAAGTCCGCGGTTGACAATGTCAAGGACAATGTGAACAAGGCGGTCGAAAGCGCCAAAGTACATATTGCGAAAGTGACTGATCAGCCTCAGGTCAAAGAATTCACAAAACAGGCGGAAGCAGGTTTGAAAAAGGCAGCCGAAGGAATCAGCGGCGGCGCGAAACTTGCGGCAAAGAAAATCGATGAGACAATGAGCAGCCCCCAGGTTCAGGAAGCCATTGTCAAGGCAAAGAATACAGCGGCCGGTCTGTTCAATACAGCACTCGGATCCATTCAGTCTCTGTTTGGCAAAAAGGAAGCGTCTGAAGAAGAAAACATTGAGATTGCAGTGGAGGATGAGGAAGATACCGCAGAAGACAAAACAGAGTAAGTGAGAGAAGGGTGGTTTTGCGTACATGAAAAGAGTAACGATTTATGATGTCGCGAAAGAAGCCGGTGTCTCACTTGCGACAGTGTCACGTGTCATCAACGGATCCAATGTGGTCAAGGGTCCGACCCGTGACAAGGTTCAGGCTGCAGTTGATAAACTGGGTTACAAGCCGAATGCAATCGCCCAGGGTCTCGCACTTCAGAAGAGCACAACAATCGGTCTTGTCGTCCCGGAAGCCAGCTTTACCTATACCGGTCAGATCATCAACGGCCTGATCGATGTGGCAAAGATCTACAGCTACAATATTATTCTGCATACAGTGACAGCCGGAATCACGGATCTCAGCTCCGTCATTGAGGATATTATCAAGTCCCATGTGGACGGTGTCATTCTGTACTATGACAAGCAGGATGTGCCGGAGATGGAGACATTGTCCAAGTACAATATCCCGATTGTGCTGATCGGCGGAAGAATCCACGGCGAGCGGATCTGCTCGGTCTATGTGGATATTGAAAAGGCTGTTTATGAGCTGACAACCAAGTACCTCGAGGAGGGAAAGGATTCCATCGCGATCATCGAAGACCGCAAGAATCAATATGCATGCACTCAGATGGTCAACGGCGCCTGCCGCGCATTTGAGGCAAAAGGCAAGAAGTTTGAAGGCTTCCTTGAAATCCCTGCCGAAGCAAGAACCAGCTATCTGTTCCTGCAGCAGTGGCTCAAGGATCACAGATATGATCTGATGATCGGCAACCGTGACTCCCAGGCGATGGCAATTGTCAATGCCGCCAGGGAAAACGACATTGCGGTTCCGGATGAGATGGAAGTTGCCTGCGTGATTGACACCAAGTACAATGCGATGATGCGTCCGCAGATCTCAAGCTTCTCGATTCCGTCGTATGACCTTGGTGCTGTATCGATGCGGGTGATGACCAAGATGCTTTCCAACGAGATGGAAGCAGACCGCATGATCGAGCTGAGCTATCTGTTTACACCGCGCCAGACAACAAAGAATTGACAAAATCTTTTTGCGGGATATAAAATCTATTCGCGATGATCAGGACAAGTAGCGGATTTATCCTTTCGCAAAGAGAGTTCCCGGCCGGTGAGAGGGAATGAAAGATCTTCCGTGAATACACCTGTGAGCTTCCTGCCTCAAAAGACAGGACGTGCGCGCCTGCGTTAAAGGCATAGATGAGTGCACATTTTTGTGAACTAAGGTGGTACCGCGCTTCAGGCGTCCTTAGAGTGATGAGGGCGCCTTTTATATATGCGTCCGGGGAGAAAGAGAATGAATTTTATTGAAGAACTTGAATGGAGAGGACTTGTCAAGGACTGCACCGACCGCGAAGGTCTTGAAAAGCAGCTTGAAAAGCCGACAACGATTTACTGCGGTTTCGATCCGACCGCTGATTCACTGCATGTAGGCCATCTGCAGCAGATCCTTCTGTTAAGAAGATACCAGCAGGCAGGCCATCAGCCGATCGCTTTGTGCGGCGGCTTTACAGGTATGATCGGTGACCCGCGTCCGACCACAGAGCGTAAGCTTCTCACCCATGAGGAAGTGCTCCACAATGCGGACTGCATCCGTGAGCAGCTTGCCCATTTCCTTTCCTTTGAAGGCGACAATGCGGCCATCATGGAAAACAACAATAACTGGCTGGGCTCCATGACACTGCTGGATTATCTGCGTGATTACGGAAAGCTTTTCAATGTCAGCTACATGCTGCAGAAGGATACCATCAAAAAGAGACTGGATTCCGGTATCTCTTACACCGAATTCAGCTACACCATTCTGCAGGCGATTGACTGGCTGCAGCTCTATAAGCGTCACAACTGCCAGATCCAGATCGGCGGCAGCGACCAGTGGGGTAACCTGACAACCGGCACCGAACTGATCCGCAAGGTCGTCGGCGACAATGCCGGTATCTTCGGTATCACTTCACCGCTGATCACGAAGAGCGACGGCTCCAAGTTCGGCAAGAGCGAAGGCAAGAATGTCTGGCTTGATCCGAAGAGAACCAATGCTTATGAATTCTACCAGTTCTGGGTCAATACACCGGACAGCGACATCATCGACTACCTCAAGAGACTCTCATTCGCCACACCTGAAAAGATCATGGAGATCGAACAGGCAATGGCTGAGCATCCCGAGGAAAGAGCCGGCCAGAAACTGCTGGCGGCTGAGCTGACCGAGCTTGTCCATGGCAAAGAAGGTCTTGAGAAGGCTCTGCGCATCACCGAAACATTCTTCCGCGGCAACATCATGGATCTGCCTGCCGAAGAGATCAAAGAGGGACTGGCTGATGCGAAGAAGACACAGGTCGAAGACGGCGTTCTTCTGATCGACGCTCTGGTTGCGGCTGAAATCTGCAAATCCAAGGGTGAGGCGAGAAAGCTGATTCAGCAGGGATCCGTTTCCGTCAATGGCGAAAAGAAGACAGCCCTTGATACAGTTCTGCTGAAAAAGGATGCGGTCAGCGAAGAGTTTACAATCCTCAAAAAAGGCAAGAAGAACTACTTCATCCTGACATTCTGAAAATTAACAAAAATATGATTCACAGGCGGCGATGGCCGCCTTTTCTCTGTTATAATGCTCTATGAGGTTTTAACAGATGAAAAAGTATCTGATTCCGGTGATTGCCCTCAGTTTTCTTCTCGGCGCATGCGGTGCGAAGAATACAGACGGCGATGTAACCCGATATGAAACATATTACAGAGCGATCGAAGAGAACACCAAGTATATCACTGCAAGTGAGAACTATACGATCAGTGCGGAAATGACGCAATGGGATGACGGCACATACCGTTATTATTTGATCTTCGATGAACCCAGAATCTCGATGTATGACATCGTGATCATGGCGGTTGAAGACAACCGTCCTTATGAGGAAGCAATCAAGATGATGCCTTCCTCCGGTATTTTCGATGCGACCAGCTCCATGATTCCCAACCAGGTCAATTCCAAGGCAGGATTTGTCAAAGGTCTGATCATCAGCGGTGAATGCGATGAGCAGCCGGTGGAACTGGACATTATGGTTGAGTGGAAAGACAGGTCCGGCAAAAACGTGACCCGTGAATTTATCACCATGGAACTCGGCATGGAAGGAATCATCAGCGGTGGCGAGGAAGAGACCCCGCAAGGGGATCAGAACTGATGGCAAGAGAGAAAAATACAGTGATGGCCGGCTGCCTGGATGTGAGGACATCACTGTATTTCATTCTGATCATGAACTTCCTGCTTGCCGGTTTTTATTATGCATTCGCCGGATTTGATGCGATGAAATACTGTGTCATCGTGGCAGGCACGGCGGCCGGTGTTTCCCTTTGCGGAATCAGCGGATTTGCATTTGCGGAGGCGGCATTCGCCGCATCGGCTTTTCAGCGCAATGATTATAAAACGGTGCTATATACCAGAGTCGCATCAGCGTTTCTCAGCTTTGGGCTGACAGCGCTGTTTGCCATTGCACTGATTGCGGCAGGACGACCTTTGGCAGCGCTGATCCTTGGCAGCGGGGCGCTGGCGGAAGATATCGGGCATGTGTATACGTTGATGATCATGATGGCTGTATATGCTTTGATCAGCTGTGCCGTATTCTGGCTGCGCGGCTTTTATCAGGGGGTGCAGCAGACACATATCGACACACGTTCCCAGCTGATCTTCTGTGTATCATTCTATCTGTTTGCTTTTATGATCCTGGTGATCCTTGTCTATGGATTCCATATGAACCGCTCATTGAGCGCTTATGGCTTATGCGGGGCAATGATCCTGGCAAGACTGCTGTGTCTTGGCTACTATATTCTGTTTGACAGACTGCGTTTCAACAAGTTCAAAGCGATGGCAAAGGCACAGATGATTCCGGCCATGCAGAAGAAAAAAGTCTTTTCGGGCATGATCGGTTTTACCGCTCCTTCGCTTACCCTGGCAATCTGCGCATCGGTTTATATGATTTCCTTTGCGGCAGGCACATTGCGCATCGGGGAAATGCTCAAATCATCCGCTTCCCAGCTGAATGGCTTCTATGGTGCAGCGGGATGGATGATTCCGATGATGACATTGATTCCGATGATTTTCTCGGATTCAGCCTTTGAAAGCGGGGCATCCCTGATCACCCGTGCAAACTTGCCGAAAGAAAAAAAGAGCGCGGCCGGTGAGCGCATGATGGTGCGCTATCTGGTTTATGCACTGGGCTTCAGTTTCCTGCTCGGCTGTCTGGCTCCGCAATTGACCAATCTGTTCTACGGAAATGATTACCCGTATGATCTGATCAATGTGCTCCGCATTCAGAGTGCGGAGGGACTGCTTGAGGGACTGTGTGTTCTGAGCGCGCGCTTCATGATGATCAAGGGGCTTGGCAACAGCGCCATGGCTTACGGGATCATCAGTGCGGCATTACGGATCGGCTTGATGATTGTGATGCCGGTGCGCTTCGGTCTGGATGGAATTCTTTATTCAGGCATTGCCGTATTGTGCGTCTTTCTGTTTCTGAGTCTGAACAAACTGGCCGACCGCAAAGCATTCAGCTTTGTCAAGGTGTTGATCATGACAGTGCGCATATTGCTGGCATGTCTGGCCATGAACGGCGTCTATGCAATCTTCAAATTCTTCGGTATTGACGGTCTGAGCGGCGAAATCCTGTTTGATGTTCTGATCATTGGCGCAATGGCTGTCTCCGGCGCGCTAGTATATATGTTCATCCTTTCCATCAGCGGAATTCCGCTTGGAACAAAAAAGAAAAGAAAGAAGAAAACAGCAGATGATCAGACTGGATAAATATCTTGCCGAAGCGGGAGTCGGCACCCGCAGCCAGGTGAAAAAGGCGATCCGTGACGGCCATGTGAAAGTCAACGGAGAGATTGCAAAACATGCGGATATGCGGGTGGATGAAAACGCGGACACTGTCACCTTTGACGATGAGGATGTCTGGTTCAGCGAATTTGTTTACTTCATGCTGAATAAGCCGCAGGGCTATATTTCCGCAAGCCGCGGATGGGATCCCAACGTGCTCGATCTGATTGCGGAACCTTACCGCAATCTGTTTCCGGTCGGACGTCTGGACAAGGATACGGAAGGCCTTTTGCTCATCAGCAATGACGGCCAGCTTGCCCATGAACTGCTCTCCCCGAAGAAAATGATCGAAAAGGAGTATTACACAGAGGTTGATATTCCTTTGACTCCGGAAGACATTGAACGCATTGAGACGGGCATTGAATGGCATGGTGAATCTTACCGGCCGGCCAGATATAAAAAGATCTCAGATCATGCCATGACCCTGACGGTCGTTGAAGGCAAGTATCATGAGATCAAACGTATGATCGAGGCATGCGGTTCGAAAGTGACTTATTTAAAACGCATCCGCATGAAGAATCTGATTCTGGATGAAACTCTGAAACCGGGCGAATACCGCTTTCTCACGGAAGCGGAGATCGCTGATCTCAAAGCAGTCTGACCAGCGCCTCTTCGGGCAGCTGCCATACGCCGTCCTTGGCATATTGCTTCAGAAAATCAATCACCTGATTGGTGAGCGAATTGGGTGTGGAAGAACCGCTTGTTACGGCAATGCGGTTTTTATATTTCACCATGTCTTCTTTCAGATCAAGCACGCTGCCGATCAGATGGGCTTCTTTGATGCCTGCATCAAAAGCAATCCGTTTCAGTTGAGTTGAATTGTTTGAGCGGGGATCGCCGACCACGATCAGACAGTCGGTATCTCTGAGATTCATGACTGCCTCCTGACGCATTCTGGTGGCTGCGCAGATTTCCTCGGCAACTTTTGCGCCGGGATATTTTTCAAGGCATGCATCGATGATTCCGCGGGTGTCAATCAGCGAGAGGGTGGTTTGGCAGGTGATCAGAACATTGTGCAGCTGACCCAGTCCGTCAAGATCTTCCGCCTTGGTAATCAGATGAATGCGCGGGCTGAGTGAAACGGTGCCTTCTGATTCGGGATGATTCTTTTTGCCGATATAAAGAACATCACCGTCTGCCACATGATTGCGCACCAGCGTATGGGTGCGGATCACATCGGGGCAGGACGCATCCACCACCGTAAGACCCTTTGCAAAGGCTTTTTCGCGCACTCTGTCCGAGATGCCGTGGGCGGTGAAGATCACGATGCCCTCATCAATCTCATCCAGCAGATCCTCACGCGTTTTCGAAGGATCCTCGACAAAACCGATGCCCAGTCTCTGACACTCCTTTACAACGAATTGATTATGCACGATCATGCCGAGCATGGTGATTTTCTGATCGGGATTTTCCTGCGCTGTTTTCTGCGCGGTGCGGATTGCCCGGATCACTCCGGCGCAATAGCCGTGCGGTATGACATTGATGATTTCCATATATGACTCCTGTCCATATTCATTATAACGGGGATTCTTTCCCAAAAGAGCTATGAATGGTAAAATAGGCATGGTTAAACAGGGAGGTGAACCCATGTACAGAATCAATCCGGAACAGCCCGTCAATGCGCATTTCATCGGAATCGGCGGCACATCGATGAGCGGGCTGGCAGAATATCTTCACGAATGCGGATTCAGAGTGAGCGGATCCGACTCCGCCCATTCCAAATATACAAAACACCTTGAAAGCAAAGGAATCACAATCGGCTATCCCCAGAAAGCTGAAAACATCCCCGCCGATGCGGATGTCGTGATCTTTTCGGCTGCGATTCATCCCGGCAATCCGGAATATGACGAAGCGGTAAGAAGAGGTGTGCCGATGCTTTCAAGAGCGGAGCTGCTCGGTCAGCTGATGGCTTTCTATCACAATGCGATCAATATCTCAGGCACCCATGGCAAGACAACAACGACTTCCATGATCACCGATATCTTCATCGATGCAGAGATGGATCCGACCATTGAAATCGGCGGCATGCTCGATGATATCGGCGGCAATATGCGTATTTCAAAGCGGCAGGATTATTTCATTGCGGAAGCATGTGAATATACCAATTCCTTCCTGCATTTCCATCCCACCTGCGCTTTGATCCTCAATGTTGAGGCGGATCATCTGGATTTCTTCAAGGATCTCGATGACATCCGTCACTCCTTCCGGAAATTTGCCGAACTGCTGCCTGAAGGCGGCTTCCTGATTGTCGGTAAGGATATTGAGAATTATGAATATTTCTACAAAGGACTCAATCTCAACGTCATCACATTCGGCCTCAATGATGCGGATTATACGGCAAAGGACATCGTCTATGATGAATATGTCAGAGCTTCATTCACGGTTGTGGAAAAGGGCAGGGAAATCGGCCGGGTCACACTCGGTGTGCCGGGAGAGCACAATGTGCTCAATGCCCTGGCTGCGATTGCCTGCGCAAGAGCATACGGCATCAGCATGGAAGTGATTGATCATGCTTTGAGCCGCTATCACGGAACCCAGAGACGCTTTGATATCCGCGGCCATGTCAACGGATTCACGGTCATGGATGACTATGCACATCATCCCCAGGAAGTCGAGGCGGTGCTCAAGACATTGATGAGATATCCTCATCATAAGCTCTGGGCCATCCAGCAGCCGCATACCTACAGCCGCACAAAGAAATTCATGAATGAGTTTGCCGATGTTCTTTCACTTGCGGATGCGGTGCTTGTTCTGGATATTTTCCCGGCAAGAGAAACCGATGATCTGGGCACCCATTCCACTCAGCTGGTTGAAAAGCTGAAGGAAAGAGGAACGGAAGTCTATTACACACCGACATTTGATGATGTCGAGAAGTTTGTCATGGAACATGGTGAGAAGGATGATATCTTTATCACTCTTGGCTGCGGCAATGCCAACATCGTCGCTGACAGAATTGTCGCCAATCATGGAACAAAGGAATCGCACTGATTCCTTTTTTCAGAAGATATGGTAAAATCCATATGCCCAAAAACAGGAGGTTATGACAACATATGAAACGATTTGAAGATTTTAATCTGAAACCTGCTGTCAGGAAATATATCAGTCTGAATCATTTCACGGAACCGACCCCGATCCAGGAGGAAGTGATTCCGGCGGTTCTCAGAGGAAAGGATGTCATCGGTCTTTCCGCTACCGGTTCCGGCAAGAGCCATGCCTATCTGATTCCGATTCTTGAAAAGATCGATGTGAGCAGAGATTATACACAGGCGGTGATCACCGCTCCGACCCGTGAGCTGGCAAGCCAGATCTATGAAATGGCTAAACCGATGATGGAATGCGTCGAGGGACTCAAAGTGCGTCTTTTCATCGGCGGACGCGACCGTGAAAAGGACATTGAACAGCTTGAGGCATCCCAGCCCCATATTGCCATCGGCACACCGGGAAGAATCCGCGATCTCTTCCTGGGCAGCGCAAGTCTGCGTATTGAGCAGGCATCCATCCTGGTTGTGGATGAGGCGGATATGACCCTGGAATACGGCTTTATTGATGATATTGATGCATTTGCCGGAAGACTTCCGGATGATCTGCAGATGCTGGCATTCTCGGCAACCATGCCCGAGCAGCTCAAGCCGTTTCTGAAGAAATACATGCACCATCCCATCACCATGCAGATCGGTGAGAAGGTGCGCTTTAATCCGGATATCAGACACGTCCTTGTGCCTTGCTATCACCATGGCTATGCACGCACGATTCTTTCCATCCGCCAGGGCATCAATCCCTTTGTCTGCCTGATCTTTGCCAATACCAGGGCAGAGGCTGCTTCAATTGCCGAAGAGCTGCGTCAGAACGGCATGGATGTCGAGGAGCTGCATGGCGATCTCACCAGCCGCCGACGCAAGCAGGCGATGAAATCCATTTCCGCGGCGGAACATACTTATGTGGTGGCGACCGATCTTGCCGCAAGAGGAATTGACATCGGCGAAGTATCGCATGTCATCTCATGCGGATTCCCGGATGATCTGGAATACTACGTACACAGAGCCGGCAGAACCGGCCGTGCGGGCGCAAGCGGCACATGCTATGCGCTGTATGAGGAAAAGGACGACGCTTCCATCCGTTCGCTCATGAAGCGCGGTATCCGCTTTGCCCATCAGCGCTATCACAACGGCGCATGGCAGGATCTCAAACCGTATGGCGTGCGTTTCACGAAGAAGGATGATGATCTGGAAAAGAAGATTTCACAGATCTATACAAAGAAGAACACAAAGGTAAAACCCGGATACAAGAAGAAGAGAGCAGAGCAGATCGCCCGTGTCCACCGCGCCAAAAAGCGTGAAATGATCCGCTCCAAGATCCGCGAGGAGAAAAAGGCCATGTACAAGGAAAGGGCCAGAAAGGATAAGGAGAACGGCTTATGATCCTGGGCTGCCATGTGCAGATGAAGGCGCCTGATTATGTCGAAGGCAGCGTGAAAGAAGCCATCGCATACGGCGCAAATGCCCTCATGCTTTATACGGGAGCTCCCCAGAACACCCGCCGCAATCCGGTTGAAAAACTGCGTATTGAGCAGGCGAAGCAGCTGATGGAAGAAAACGGCATGAAGATGGAACATCTGATCGTTCATGCCCCGTATATCATCAATCCGGCCAACAGCGTCAAACCCGAAGTGGCCGAACTCGCAAAAGAATTCCTTGAGAGCGAGCTGCAGCGGACCGCCGCGATCGGAGCTTCATATCTGGTGCTGCATCCGGGCTCCTATACGACCACCGATCTTGAAACGGGTATCCGCACAATCATTCAACGGCTCAATTCTGTACAGGATTATCCGCAGGGGGTGAAGATCTGTCTTGAGACAATGGCAGGCAAGGGAACGGAAGTCGGCTTCCGCTTTGAACAGATTGCCCAAATCATGGCAGGAGTCGATAATCCGGAACATTTCGGGGTATGTCTTGATACATGCCATATCTCGGATGCGGGCTATGATGTGACTGACTTTGACGGCGTTCTGGATGAATTTGAACGGATCATCGGACTGGAGCATCTGCATGTCATTCATCTCAATGACTCCAAAAATGAGCGCGGTGCCCGCAAGGACAGACATGCCAATCTCGGTATGGGCACGATCGGTTTTGAGGCATTGCATGCGGTTGCGTCAAACCGCAGATGTGAGCATATCGCAAAAATTCTCGAAACCCCGTATATCGGCAAAAAGCCGCCTTACAAATATGAGATTGAAATGCTCAGAAGCGGTATCTACAACCGTGAGATTCTTGAAAAAATGGCAAATGAAAACGGCTGAGGTTCAGCCGTTTTTAAGTGTTACTGATCAGATCCGGAAATGATTTTCTGGATTTCATCTTTGAGCGCCTGGGTCAATTGTGCCTGGGGAACCTTTCTGATCAGTTCGCCTTTGCGGAAGAGCAGGCCGATCTCATAACCGCCGGCAACGCCGACATCTGCGCGAGAGGCTTCCTGCATGCCGTTGACCGGGCAGCCCATGACCGCCACTGAGATATTGGCGTGGATATGCTGAAGATAGTCTTCCATTTCCTTTACCACCGGCAGCATGTCATATTGAATTCTTCCGCAGGTCGGGCAGGCGATCAGATCAGGGACGCCGTCGATCAGATCAAAGCAGCGCAGCAGCTGTTTGGCGATCGGCAGCTCATCATTGGGATCGCCGGAGACGGAAACACGGATCGTGTCACCGATTCCTTCATTCAGCAATACACCGAGCGCGGCGCTTGATTTGACCGCCGATTCAGCGAAGCCGCCGGCTTCCGTGACGCCTAAATGAAGGGGATATTCAAATGTCTTTGCGGCTGCCTGATAGGCATCGATGGTCAGCCTGACATTGCTGGATTTAAAGGAGAGACAGATATCGCGGAAATCAAGCTCCTCAAGGATATCGGTATGACGCTTTGCGGAAGCGATCATCGCTTCGGCGCAGGGGCCTCCATACTGTTCCAGAAACTGGCGTTCCAGTGAGCCGGAGTTGATGCCGATACGGATCGGCACATGTTTTTCACGGCACATGTTCACGACTTCTTCCGTGTGCGCTCTTGAGCCGATGTTGCCGGGATTGATGCGGATCGCATCCACACCGCCCGCAAGGCAAATCAAGGCAAGTCTGTGATTGAAGTGGATATCCGCGACAAGCGGCACACCTGTGCGCTTTTTGATCTCGGCAATCGCCTTGGCATCCTCTTCATCAAGCACAGCGGTTCTGACAATCTCACAGCCGTTTTCAGCCAGGGAATTGATCTGGGCAACAGCGGCGTCAATATTCTTTGCGGGAATGTTTGTCATCGACTGCAGAATGCATTTCTGCTGGCCTCCGATCTGCACATCACCCACAAAAATCGGTCTTGTTTCAGTTCTTTTCATATAATTACACCTCGTAGATATTATGACATTATCAACTCTTTTGTGGAAGAAAATGAAATGCTTGGAAATTAAAAATGTTTATGCTATACTCATTCACGTAGGTCAGGAGGTGTTCAGAAATGCCCAGAGAAAATATCACATTCAAGTGCACAGAATGCGGTGAAGAAAACTACATCGGCACACGGAATAAGCGTAAGCATCCGGAAAAGATGGAAATCAAAAAGTACTGCCCGCGCTGCAACAAGGTAACTGCACATAAGGAGAAGAAATAACCCCCGGGTTATTTTTTTGTTTCTGTATGAAGGTGGATGTGCTTCCGATCGGACAGGATCAGGAAAACAGCTATGTATTGCATGATCGCAATCATGTGCTGTTCATTGATCCGGGCCGCAGGGCAAAACAGATCGCAGCCTGCGTTGGCGCAAAGGAGACGGTGGACGGCATCATATTGACGCATGGACATGCGGATCATACCCAGGCGGCGGATGATCTGGCCGATCTTTATGGCTGCGATGTCTATATGTCACATCAGGATCTGATCCTGACTGATCCTGAAGGTGTGCACAATTATGGATTTGACGGACCTGTCTATCATGAGATCCTGGATCTGAAAGATCATATGCGGATCGGCAGCTTCGCAATCGATGTGATTGCCACCCCCGGCCATACGGCAGGCAGCGTATGTGTGCGCTGCGGAACATTGCTGTTTACCGGAGACACACTGTTTGCGGGGGATATCGGCAGAACAGATCTGTTCGGCGGCAGTGAGACAGATCTGGCCGCTTCTTTAAAGAAGCTGGCACAGCTGCCCCATGATCTTAAGGTTCTGCCCGGACATGGTCCGGCAAGCACCATCGGCAATGAGCTGATGTGCAACCCGTACTTTGTATACGCAGGTTGATTTCATGGCGAGATTGCCGTTACAATATCCATGAAGCGAGGTTTGCTTATGAAGAAGATTTTAACAATCTGCATGGCAGTGCTTCTGTTATGCGGATGCGGTAAAAGACAGAAAACAGATCCGGAAATCACTCCGGATACCCGTGAGAGTGCTTCAATCACCGAGATTGATTTCACCCAGGCGGATGCCGAACGGCTGCTGACAAAGGCGGTCGCTGATCATTGCGGATCGGTTGCGTGCAAAGTGACTTCGGTCAGAATTGCCGGCTCTGATCTGATCGGTGTTTACACATACAGCAGCGGCACGGATGAGAAAAGCGCGGATGTGATTCTGCACAATGTCAGTGTTTCACCCGCTGACAAAACAGTATTTACCTGTGACAATGCCGAGTTCAAGGATAACCTGCCTGTGATTGACGGCGGAGGTGGCGGAACTGATACAAAACCGGATGAGCAGAAATCGGATGAATCTGATCCTCAGGAATCCGCAGCTCCTCATCAGAAGGGCAATTATGATCTGTCTGATCATGTTGATGAGTCTGAGGAGGATGCCACAGACGATCAGAAAGTCTATGATGAAAACGGCGTACAGATCTGGCGTATTTACTCCAATAAGGGAAAAATTGAATTCACCGGCACATATTCCGGCGATTCGAAATTCATCATTCAGGTCATGGACCTCGAACAGAATGTCAAGGGAGAGCCGGTCAACATCAAGACCGCCGGCGACATTGACGCTTCGATGAAAGTTGATGAAGGCTATTACTACGTCAAGATCGAAGCAGTGGGCGGCTGGTCGCTTTACTGGAACAGAATCTACGAATAAGGCTTCTTCTTCCCGCAGCATTCATTCAGAATCTATCAATCACGAAAACAGCTCTGGCTGTTTTCTTTTTTCTTTTTTTTGTCAAAGATTTCATTTTTCTGCGGGGAATAAGAATATCGGGAGGACAGTATGAATGAGAGACTTCTTGAAATTCTGCGGATTGCCCTGAATTACCGGGTGAGCGACATTCACTTTTCT
>CACWLH010000021.1 GCA_902761625.1 uncultured Erysipelotrichaceae bacterium | reverse complement strand
GGAAACATAAGCCTTTGCAGTTTCCATCTGATTTTTGAAATCCATATTGGATTTGATGAAAATACCAAGCCCGATCAGTAATACAGCCGCAATCGCATAGACAAATACCGGAATCTTCTTTAATACCGGAATCTTCTTTCCGGATGATACTTTTTGTTTTTTGGGTTTGCTGCCCTTTCCGCGGACTTCATCGTATTTGGTGTTCAGCCACAAATCGGAAATTGAAATGGATGTGTTATATTGGGCAGGTCTTTTGAACATGGTTTCGTAATTCAGAGCGCCGACTCCGCGGAAAGCATCCTGCTCAATTGTTTTGATGGCAGGGGAAAGACTGATTTCTTTCAATTTTCCGCAGCCTTTGAATGCATTGGATTCGATTGTAGTGAGATTCTGGGAAAGAATGACTTTTTCAAGATTTGTACAGTCTTCAAATGCGCCGTTGGAAATGACTGTCACTTCATCCGGGATGGTAACTTCGCGGATTGTTTTGCAGTCACTGAAAGCACGCGGACTGATCGAGGTAACGGTGGAAGGAATCTCAACTTTGCTTTCAGAACCGTTATAACGCACGAGGTTTCCATTCTGAATCTCAAGATCCGGTTTGTCCTCTTTTACAGGTTCCTGGCCAAGATCATTCGCGGCATTTACAATAACACCGGGACCACGGTTCACATCTTTTCGATTGAAATTCTTGAACCGCATGAAGGGCATACGGTATCGCTGTCATTGCCAAAGAACGGAACTTCACATCCGCATTCATCGCATATCCAATATACTGTTTTCTTTTTTGTCTCTGTCATAAATATCCGCGGCTCCTTTTGATGAACGAATCTTGTCAGACTGTTTGATAATCAGATTTCTTTCTCGGTTGTCATATACCCATAATTATATGCGATCTGCGGACATCTGCCATGATTGGACGAAAATGATTTAAAAAGCTGTGATTGCGGAAGTTATCTTCAGCGATACCTTCTGATTATCACGGTTTATGATTCATTGTTTTGAAACATTATCTTTGTACGTTGACAATCCGTTGCATTCATACGATCTGTCCCGCCAGATTCATTCTTAAAACCAGAACGCCTGCACTGATCATAGCCAAAGCTCCGTAAATCCATAACGGCCATCCTTTTTTCGCCTTGAATGCACCGTATACAGCAGCTGCGACTGAGATGCCGGTAAATGCGGCTGCCGTGACCTCTCTTCGTGCGACGAATATTCCCAGCAATGCGATCAATAAAGCGGCATCCCATAATGTCGGAGTATAGACTTCCTTCAAAGGAAGCACTGTGATCAGGCATCGGTCTTCATCCACGGCGCAGCCATTGGCATCCAGCAAAGTGGCACTGACAATGCATGTTCCTTCCGCATAAGCATTCACCTGTCCGTTCTTGCTCACATCCGCAACCGCCGGATTGGAAAAATCATATATCACTTTGGCCGGTGCGTTGGCCGGTTCAACCGTATGGGTCAGCGTCATTCCTTTCTGTCCCGGTTTCAATTTCAGATCATTGGCACTCAATTTGATTGTTTTTGCGGCAGGAAGAATATCCACTGTGACTGAAGCGGATACATTGTTTACGGACGCCTGGATTGTGCATCTGCCTTCCGCCAATGCGGTAAAATGCCCCGCCTTCTGATCGGTTCTGTCAATCTGAAGAATGCCTGCCGGTGATACTGACCAGCGGATCTGGTTCTGATTCACCGCTTCCGCCGGTGCAAATCTCATAGCGACGGAGAATTGCTGACCTTTGAAAATCTGCGATGTCGGTTTGTATAAGGTGATGTCTTTGATCCTTCTGACATCGCTGACTTCCAGATGTTTTTCGCATTTCAATGAACGGATCAGAGTGCTCGTCACACTGATACATCCATTTCCTTCTTTGACGGGAATCAATTTTCCGCCATCAGATATTCTCAATACTTCCGGCGTTTCCGACTGAACCGTGCATGGATGGTTTTCCGGCAGTCTGATCACTGACCATGATCCCGTTTCAGACATTGTCAGCCTGTCTGATGACACACGCAGTTCAATAAACGGTTTCATCTTTGTCAGCATCTTCTGTTTTCTCAGAAGCAGTCTGTCATCTGTACTTAACGATATGTTTTCAAACTCCTGAAGCAGGCTGCACAATATTTCCTCATCCATCCAGCAATTCAGAAATTCTTCGACTTTATTGAGATCGGCATGAAACACATGGCATGAGCCTTTGCCTGAAATATATCCGGGTCTGCCATCCGCATGGATAACCAGACAGACCGGTTTGGTGGCATGGGATAATTCACTGACACGCTTCTGATCACCAGCGAAAACAATATCGGGATTGCGGCTGTCGCAGACCACTTCCACGCTGCCGCCGGTAAAAGGACGCACATACGACTGCAATGCCTTCGCATTTTCCTGCGCATTTACGGAATCGATGCAAAGCTTCGCCTTTGGCGGATTCTTCATAAAGGGAATCAATTCCCTTGCCCATCTCATCCTGTCCTGCAATGTGATATATTCTTCTTTTGCACTGAAGGATTTACAATGCGGATCCTGTGCGAAAATCCGTTTCAGCATCATGGTTTCAAGCGGACTGCCCCAAAAGCGGAACTGATAATCACCACCGGCCTCTTTCCGGCATAATTCCGGAAGATTCTCAAACCAGCTGAAAAACAGACTGCCGTCATATGCGGCGAAGGCACTGTGAACGGATACCGGTTTTCCATCGATTCTGACCCTGCAGTTCTGGGTGAATCTGTTATATTTGAATTCAATCTTCATATCATCCGCCTCCTGGTGAATTAATGTTGAACTCACGTTTCCATCAAAACTTTCTCATCCATAATGTATTGCACATTCAGACATTCTTTTTTTCTGCTTTCATGAAAAACCGGCTGTCTCTTCAGGCAGCCGGAATGATGATATTTTTTCAGATACATGCCGGATAATCAGCGCGGTTGAACTGGTAGCGGGTCATGGCGATGTCTTTTTTCAGAAAGCTGCGGTCATCTGCGATCCCCCGCATCTGAGCACGCCGGATTTCCCATGTGGCATCCACATGACGGCACGTATTGCCGATCCTGACCATATTCCATGCATGCGGGCCGCCGGATGAGGCGAACGGCTTTGCATAACCGCCGACAATGATGCACGGAATGCCAATCTCATCGCAAAGCAGTTTGAAGGCTTTCGAAATCCCTTCGCATACACCGGTGTGAAGATTCTTTTTCATCGGACCGATGATTGTGCTGCTCAAGCGGATCTCATCGTCTCTGTATGTGACCTGCCTTGCCAGATAATCGTAAATCATCCAGACTTTTTCAGCAGCCGAAACATTTGCGGGGATCTGTGAACAGACTTTGCGCTTCCATTCATTCACTTCATCTTCCAGCGCCTTTTTCTCATGCGGCTGAAAGAAATAAGAAATATGAAGTTCACAGAAGCCCGGACAATAGAGGCACTCCATTTTGTAGAAATCCACCCAGAACATTTCCGCATGATCAAAATTGAGCGCCTCAAACAGAATCTTCACATCCTCCGGTGAACAGGACAGATGGACTGAATCCTGCTGATGCATCATTGCCAGACGGATCCGGTCGCAATTGCGTTTCTGCTTTTCATTCAGTTGTCTGTAATAATATCTGTCTTTTACACCGAATTGTTTCATTTCGACCTCTTTCAGATGAAAGCGCCGAACAACACCAGCAGAAGCAGAATCACAAACAGTGCTTCCACAAGTGCCATGACTCCCTGTAAAAGAATGCCGAGCAATTTGATCATGAATGTCCCGATCAGCATGCATACACATGCCGCAGCCGGAGAAAGCAGAGCAACCAGAAGCCAAGGCAGGCCGTTGTATGCGGAAACATATCTGTCCTGTGCAAAAAATGAAATCACATAACCGCTAATCGCGCCGAATAAGGCAAGAGTGATCATGACAGCGCTCAAAGGAAGAGCCAGTCCGCTCATCGATGCAATCAACGGAATCATGTACTGAGCCAGATACGGGCTGATCAAAAGACCCGTCCCGATGCACGCGGCAGTCAGCACATGTTCTGAGCGCCTGACAGTCAGTGCTGCAGGAACAGGCTTTTTGAATGCTGCGGGAACAATCTTTTTGAATCCGGCCAGCTTCAGTCCGGGAATAGCCGGGATCTGCACAGGCGGAATGATTTTTTTCACAGGCTTGCGTCTGGATGACTGACCGATCGCACACCACGGACATTTCCCATAGGATGAAAGATATACATGGGTTCCATGCTTACTGTAATTTTCATTGAGAAGATGTGACAGGGCTGCGATCCAGTCCGATGCGCTTGCACGTTTGAGCGCGGTGGATTTGGCAGCTGCCTGTGCAGCTGTATATTTGAATGTTCTGTCCAACAGATTGCGGATTTCCACCGGCAGCATCTTCACATCCGGCGCCAGTTTGGAGGGTTTTCCGCTTCCGCCGGTGACATAGGGACAGATGCCGTTCATGATATTGTGCGATTCATGCCCGTTGCTGGTGGAAGGAGTGGAACGGCCGCCTGAAGAAGAAATACTGCCGAATGGATGAACCCCGTTCATCAACAGTTCAAAGATATGAATCGCAAGGCCGAAATTGTCGCTTTCCTTTGTAAATACGGTATTCGGACGGGAACGGTCCTTGCCCTGCAGTTCCGGGGGCATCAGCTCATCCCTGCCCACTGTGCATTTGTATGTTTTTCCCGTCTTTCTGTTTGTGATGTTGAATGAGTCTGTATCAATCACGGTGATATGTCCCTTATGATCGACCAGAAAATTCAGTTCATTGAGATCGCCGATCACATAGCCTTTGGAATGAATCAGATCAACCGCCTGGGCAAGGTTATAGGCAATGCCGACCGACGTTTTCCAGGTGTAGTTTTTGATCAGCTGACTCTGAAGACCGGTATCAATCGCGGATTTCAGAGATTTGGAGACATGCACGCGCGGCATCACATATCCGCAGAATTGATGTGAGGAATCAAAGAGAATATCCGTCGGCCAGGTGATCACAAGCTGTCCATGCAGATGCGTCTGGACGGGATTGTCCAGCATGGTCTCGATTTTTTCCCGCAGATATGTTTTCGGATCACTGATATATTTTGTCGGTCTGAATTTTTTGGCAGTATACAGCTTCACGACTTTCTCCGGTTCCCCTTTGATTGCGTAAACCTGACCTTCGCCGCCTTTTTTGATAAATGTATCGAGTGTATAGGTGCTGCCGTTTCTTCCGTAAAACGTCTGTCCGCTCAAAACTGCATTTGCCATGATATCCCCTTTCCGCCCGTTTTGACAGCAGATCATTCAGATCATTCTTTTTTCCTGTCTTTCAGGCTGCTGTAAATCACATTTGTCAGATTTCTGGTGGATTCCACCAGCCGGCGCAGATTCTTTCCGGCCGTGTTTCCCATTTCCACGAAATCTGATATCACCTGTTCCGCTGCTTCATTGATTTCCTCCGCATCCGGTGTCTGTTCATTCTGATCAGACGCTTCTGCTGTCGGTTGGCTGTCATGGGATGTCAGAATATCGAGCTCATCTTTGTCATCCTCAAACGGATCAACGATCAGAGGCTTTCTCTGTTCTGCTTTTTCATCCTGATCCTTTGAAGGCTTTCTTTTCTTTTCATACAGCTTCTCATAAGCCTTGCGGCGGTATTCTTCTGTTTCCCTGTCCCATTGTTCCAGGTCAAAACTGATCGCAGGCAGAGCACTTACGGATTCACTGTTCTGCACCACGGCAATACTGATATCATCCGTGACCAGTTTTCTGAATCCGCTCGGTGTATCAGGATCGTCTTTCAGATATGTTTCAAACTCCGCTTTCAGCTGATCCATTTTTTCATCGCCGTCCATCGCCTGGGCAAGCACCGGCTGAATAAACGGATAGAAAATCCGCTTGTCATAGAAATCGGAGCCGACCAGATAATCCAATACACCATCGGTCATCAAAGCGAAGGAAGCGACCGGTTTTTCTGTTTTGCCAAACTGCCATTTTTTGATTTCACGCAGCGGGCAGACACTGGATGCGAATTCTCCCTTGTGCCGGTCGGTAATCATTTCATAAGATCCATCGGTATATATGACGACGATGCCGTCATCGCCGATATGTCCGAACCAGACGGTGCTTCCGTCATAGATGGAAACAGTGAGTGTACTGTCCAGCTGAGCAAACGGATATTCATGATCCTCCGCATATTTCAGCACCGCATCATAAGCCGCTTCAAAGCTTTCATGGAGCAATTCTGAAATATATGCGTCATCCTTTTTAGCTTTTTCATCATTGAGCCCGTCAATGACAAAACCGACTGCTGTCTCAACCGCTTCTCTGGATCCGTCCTGACTGTATAAACAGGACCCAACCCCGTCCGATACAGCACTGATGATCAGATCACATGCAAGCGGAGCGGAATGAATCCGGAGTGTTTTGCTGTAATCCTGACAGGGAGAACCTTTTTTGATATGGTATTCACCCTGCTGGGTAATATTGAATGTTGTCAGCATGCTTGTTTTTTTTTTTTTTTATAGATATATCAGGGCAGTCAGACTGCCCTGATATTGTGTGTGTGATTTCAGTCGACGTCGATCTGGATGTGCTCGCGTTCGATATCGTAATCTTCCGGATCACTCAGAGTGAGTGTACCGGCGCTTGTGGTGGAGACACTTGAGAGACTGTCTGAGAGCCATTCAAAGGCGCTGACAATGCTGTCTCTGTCGATTGAGAAGATGGTGTGATCCGGACGGAGTGAGGCAAGCAGTGCCTTGTCAACACCCTCACCGATTGCGACCGGGAAGAAGATGAGCTTTTTGTTTTCCTGGCGCTGCAGCAATCTATCAAATGAGCCGTTGTCCGCATCATTTGCGTAGCCGTCAGTCAGAAGGTACATCCAGGAACGATAGGACGGAATGCCGAGTTCCTTGTATTCCCTTCTGCGCTTTGCGATGGATGCGAGTCCTGCTTCGACCGCCGCATGCATGGCTGTCAGGCCGGTGCAGTGAATGGACGGAATGTTGAGTTCATTGATGGGGCCGAACGGTTCAACAACTCTTGCCACATCGTCAAAAGTAATGATGCTGATCTCAACCGATGAACAAGCCATTTCATCTTCAGAGAGATATTTCTTCATTTCTTTCAGACCTTCGACAAGCTTGGCCTGATCCTTCGTCATGGAGCCGGATGTGTCTACGAGAATGACACAGGGGAGTTTTTTTGTGGCGCTGCCGATCGCCTTGTTTTCAGGAATTGTGATAGCCATTGAATCCTCCTATATAATTGATTGGCTGTATCGTAACTCCGGTATCGGAGTATGGGTCATTTCAGACGATGCTTTTCATGCATACTTCCATGACCGCTTTGATGAATATTCATGCAGGTAAAGCAATCGCTGAATCATTTGAATTGATTCACTTCTGCTTTCCTTGACACCCTAATTGTGTCATTTCCTCAAACGGTCTTTTTTTTCACATTCAAAAAAATGTATTCACTTTACAAATGTCTGAAATACTTCTTTCATCAGAAATGACAGATATCCGATATAATGATTTCAGTTTTCAAAAACCGTCATGAACTGAAAAGCGGTTTTGTGAAAGGGGGATATGATGAGCAATCCGAGTTTCAAAGATTTCAAAAGCGCATTGCTTCATATGAAAGAAAACTACGGAAAAGATGCTTTCAGGCAGCCGGAGCGCTGTCTTTCGATGTTCAGCGATATCGCGCCGTCTCTGAAAAGTGAGCGCAGCATGCTGGAACGCCTGCTGAAACATGATATTGTCAAAGAATTTATCGATGCGGCAGGCCGCAGCAAGAATGATCAGCAGCACGCTGCCAACCTTGCCATCAGCCGGCTGACAAAGGAAGAGTATATTCAGGAAGAGATCGCCGGAAAGTACCTGAATGATCTGGCCGCAGTGTTTGCCTGGCAGATTGTGCCGTTCAAATCTGACGGAAAAATGCCTGTGAGCAGCAGTCCGGTCAAGAAAAACACTGCTGAAGCAAATCAAGTTATAGGCGACAGTATTCTTCCGAAAGAAGAGCAGACAATCGATGTTGACCGGGTTCTGAAAAAAGGAAATCAGCAGCAGCCTCAGAAAAACTCAGACACAATGATGATTCTGCTGGTCTGTCTGCTGTTGATCGCTGCCGGCACAGCCGGTGTGTTCTTTATGACAAGGCCTTCCAATGATCAGGCTTCTTCCCCGAGTGCAGTGCCTTCAGCCGCATCAGCGGAAAAGACACCGGAACCATCGCAGACAGAAGCACCTGTCGAGACACAGCAAACATATGATGAAATCACGCTCCGTGTTTCCGGAACTGACTCAGCCAACCGGATTGTCATTGAAGCAGACGGAGGCCAGATTGATCCGCTGAACTATGTCACGGTTGACGAAGGACTGCATGTGAGCGCAGATCCCGCATCTGTCAATACCGGAGCGATCGGAACAGTCAATGTCACATATACGGTCACTTCAAGCGGAGGCAGATACGGAAACAACAAGAAAACTTTTGATCAGACATTTCTGATCCAGGATACGCAGTCTCCTGTCATTCATCTGAAAGAATCAGAGATCATTGTTGCAAAAGGCAAAAATTACAATTACGAAAACAATCTGGAATCCATCACGGACTCCAATGACAATTCCTTCTCCTATGTTTCTTCAACCTCTTCATCCGGTCCGGCCTATACATTCACAGGCAATCTGAATACCAACAAAGCCGGTGTATACACTGTCACATGCAGTGCCTGGGACAGCGCCGGAAACAAAACAGCCAAAGATTTCACAGTCAGAGTCCAGGAACAGGAAAGATTTGTTGCGAAACCTTCAGGCTGCACCAGCAAACGTACGGATTATGATACGCTCTTCAGAGAGCTGGAACAGTATGGCAATGAATACACCAGCCCCGCATATTCCACCCTTGATGAAATGCGCATGGCTCTGAAAAAGTTTGAGAATGAGAAATATCCCAACATTCCATGTCAGGTTTATCCCGGTCTGCACATCAGCGACGGTGAAACCGACCAATGGATTTTCTACGATTACAATCCATGGGATGACTGAATCCTGACTGCACATGAAAAGACCGCACTCCCGTGAATCAGAATGGACTGATTCCGCGATCATGCGGTCTTTTGTTTATTTGATCGTTTTCCGGCTGATTGTGCCGGATATTAATGACGTCTTTCAATGATCCTGTGTCTGATCTGCTGAATGCACAGCAATCCCAGTCCCGGAAGGAGAATGAGATCCTCGAGGGCCAGATGCTGCTGCCAGAGATAACGCGTATGAGCCTCTTCACCTGACTTTATTCTCAGGTAATCGAGCAGCTTGCCTTTCGACACAAAATCCATACAGACCCCTGCAAATAAGCCAATCACCAGAACTGTGATCAGGATGCCGTGCGGTCTGCTTTTCTTCACGGTTGCTTTTCTTAATGTGAAAGAAAGCAGCAAAGGTATATATATCAATGCATTCAGAATTAAATCCAGCGTATATTCCGGATCTTTCTGCGGATTCACAATAGATACCCCGACCATCGAAACCACAAGGGTGATCAATAGCACTTTTTCATAAAGATACAGATTTTTCCACCATGAGACTTTTCCATCTTCCGGCGGTGTGTCCTCTCTGTCATCCGCACCGGATGTGACTTCCGGCACAGGTTTCTTTCCGGTTTCTTTCTGTTCAGAAGTTGAACCGATGGCGCCGCCATGTATATCCGAAAGCTGATCCGCTTTTTTCTGGGCAGCGGAAACTGTGTTCAGATCTGAATGATTGTGCTGTTTTTTCACGTTTTCTGACTCTTCAACGGTTTCTTCTGCAATGTCAAATGCACATAGAAGCGCTGAATTAATCCGGTCCACAGCACTTTCAGCATAGGATTCTTTCATCCGGTAGGAGGCGGTGCGGATCGCATTGGGAATATCCGATGCATCGCAGGAAGCCAGGTCATCAAAATAATGATCACTGCTGGTATGGACCAGAATGGAAATATCGATTGTATGTTCGGGGCAAAGATCCAGCAGCATGGATTTCAATGCCATCGGATCCGCAAGCACATCCCTTCCTTTGTTAATCAAGATATATTTTAATCCGTCTTTCAGTTCCATATCATCACTCCTGTTCATAAACGCGTGCATAGCCAGACTGTTTCATACAGCTTTCATTTCATTATACGGGCATCAGATAGATTCTGCGCAATGAAATATATCCGCAGCTCTTTTTCACGTCTATGCACATACACGATTATGATGTTTCACCGTATCATTTTCAAAACCCGATTCATCAGCAGCGGATATGCATACAGACAGAAAAACCAACACAGAAGAAATGAGCCGGTTCAAGCACCATTCTGTTGCAAAACGGTGCTGTTTTCCGGCTCACAGATTCATCTGTATATATTATTTTCCTGTGTTTCTGACCATGATATATTCATGACGAATCATCAATGCCCGAATTGATTTGAGCGGTACTGCTGAGCCGGAGGACAGTTTTTTCATTATGCTGCCCCTTGTAATCGCAACCCAGAAATAGTCTGTCTCGTTCCTGATTCCCAATACATCCGGTTCTGATTTACGGGCTACAATTGTGCCCACAAGTTCAAGCGGATTGTTTTTATCACCAATGTGAATGCCATATATTGTGTTTCTGTGCAGACATGGAATGCTGTAAGACTGCTCCTTCACCATTAATCTGTACGGAATATTAATTTGACGCCCGCATGCAGGACAGACCACGGTATCTTCCTGGTCGATGAATACTTCTGTTCCGCATTGACAGCGGGTGATTTCATTTTTAAACCTGAACAGATGTCTTAGCCATACGATGCCTGTCAGTTGTTTTCTGACCTCATAGGATGAAGCGCTGCCGAAACAGTTCAGAAAAATCTCTTTCATATGTGCGGGCAGATGTTCCCATATGATGTATGCATCATCCTGTAAATTCTGATCCGCTTCTTCCATGATGAAATGACGATGCGTTCCGGTGTCCATTGGCGCTTTCATGAATAACAACATGAAAATCAATACTGCCATGATGTATCGATCTGAATACAAATCAGGATTTCTCATCATGGAATTTCCCTGTTTATCGCATTGTGTCGGATCAGTGAATTCCTTCGACAAAGGTACGAACGTTGGAACTCCTGAACACGTAATATATTCGCTGCGGATTGCGACTTTGCCGTTTTCTTTGTTGAACAGAAAAACAGAATCGTTCATTTCTGCAAACACAAATCCATCATTGTGAATTATACGAAATGCCAGAATCACATTGATCGCCGCAGTCAATGCGGTGCGCAATGAGGGGAATGTGACATTGCCATGCAGATATTCATAAAGCTCAAAATATCCTTCATGCCTGTAAGGCAGGGTATATCCGAAGGAATCTCTGAACCATTCCGTAATGTTTTCCGGGGTAAGAAATGATATACATTCCTGGTTCATCGCTGAAAACTGCTTACTGAAATGTCTGAGCTCTTTATATCGCTCTTCCCGTTCCTGTCTGCCTGTCACATCTGTCCGGTACCAGCGGAAAATCATTTTATTCCCGTCTGCCTCGACAATATAATCATCTGTCAGTGATTCCTGCCTGTACCATTCAATAACAGTCAGCTCATTTTCCGCACATCTGATCACATCTCCGGCAGAAAATCTTTCAGTCGGTTTGATTTCTGTCATAATATTCTCTTGCCCTGTTTCACTGATCTTAAGCTTTTTACCTCACCATCCGGCGGAATCATCCCATACATTTTCATCACTCAAATTAAATAAATATTCTAGAATCGTATCATCCTTGTCAAAGACTTTATCGAAAACATAAAGAGTGAATGTCTGATTAATTTCATAATTCATCAAGAGGTTTCCGGAACCGGCAATGATCAATGAATTTGTATCTTCCGGTCTGTCCTGTTCGAATGAAAGATCGAATGTCCCCTGAATGCGTACTGAGGAATGATCCGGTATTTCCAGCTTTTGAGGCAATGGATTCAACTCACGTCTGACCGTAACCGTTTTATAACCGATATTTTTAACGATCAGAGTCTCATGATCATCGGCATTCAATTGAACGGTAAATAACGGATCCATCGCCTGTTCAGGCTCGCAAACCTCTGCCTGACAGCGATATATGGTGATCGGATTTTCAGTCACTTTGATGGTTCCTGCGGCAACTCTGATCAGCGCCTCCGCTGAAATGGGATCTGAATTCTTTTGAGGATCTGAGTTTTCTTCGGATTTCTTCCGGGTGTTTTCCTGCTCGGGAAAACTGAGATTGAGCCAGTCATTCTTTTCCATATATGCATGCCTCCATTATTTCAAAACCGGCATGAGAGCCGGTTCTTTCAATTCATTGCAATGATTCTGCTGTTTTAATCGATACAAAGACTCAGCCGCGGTTTTCCGGATATCTTATTTCGAAGCCTGACTCAGTATCAGTCTCTGTATCAATCTCTTCATTAGTATCTGTGTCGGTATATGTACTTGTGTCATCATCAGTTTCTTTGTCTGAATCTGAATTGCCGTTCCATGGATTATTCGGATGATCATCAGTCGGATCCCAGCCCTGCATATCTTCACTTGCATATTGATAATAGTATATGTTGCCACGGGGATCAAAATCTGTAAGAGATTCCGTATCACTTCCTTCATAAATCTCAATGTGCGTTCCCGGTTCGCAGTTTTCATAGATCCATTTCGAATCACGCACACACAATCTGACACTTGAATCATCCACATCGCTGCCAAGCTGCACATATTCTTCCGCAATCAATGTGGACGGATCCTGCGCGTGGTATGGAAAAGACTGGAACAAAGCTGCTGTATCACCGATCTGACTGACATAACGGGCAAATTGATTCTCTGATCCATCGGAGGATAATACGGCTTCCCAATCTTTCTGGTATCCGATCTTGAATTCACCGAGCGGTGTTTCATCTCCGGTTGAACATATAAAGCATTTATCAGGCTTTTTCTTATAATCATTGCCGCTGCTGTTCAGGCCGTAAACCATTACGCGGTTCGTCTGCCGGTTGACTTTGATATAATACGGAAGTTTCTCAACCTTAATCTGGAATTCTTTTTCAGTTTCTCTGGAGTTTCTGTCCATTGCACGGACTTTGACAGTGAACGGGCCTTTATTTTCAGGATCCTGTTCGGGCATCTCAATAATATAGGTGCCGGGGGTCAGTTCTCCTGATTCAGCGAAGGTCAGATCCATATCCACCGGATCACTGACTGTCTGAATATTCTCCAGCAGGCGTTTCGCTTTATTTGCGGCATCCTCATAGTCATCCTGATCAATTGTGATTGTTTCCTGTTTAAGCTCAATGACAGGCGGCTGATTATCAGTCACTTCAAAAGGGATTTCAAACTTTTTCTTACCGGTGAATCCAAGCAGGCCCTTTTTGCGGACCTCGACTTCAATCTTGCCCTGGTTGAGTGTTCTTGTATCCACAGGTGTACTGGAGACAATTTCAATATTATCCGCCGCATCAACATAATCCATAAAATTGAATTGACCGTTATTGTATTCCAGTGAAAGTGTTTCAGTGTCCATCTCCATTTTAATCGAGCTGTTCAGATACATTTTGTATCCGAACAGAAGCGCGATGACTGCCACTGCAGCTGCTGCGATTCCGATCAGAACCTTATAGACAGTTTTCATATGCTCTTACTCCCCCTTTGCGCCTGCTCAGTCAAAAATCACATAGAAAGATGTGCCGTTTCCGGCGATCCACTTGTTATTACCGATTCTGTACCATGTATATACAGAACCCTGTTTGGTTTCATATACCTTGACCCGGTCACCGTTATACTTTCTCTCAGAAGTTGCTGTGGAAGCCTCCTTTTTCGGTGCGGTTCTAACGATGATTCTCGGCGGCTGCGCACCCGGCGCAATATAAACCGTTCCCATGCGGTATTCTTCTTTTTGTTTCTCCTGTGTTTCCGGAATCGGAGTCTCTTCAGCTTCCACCTGTGATGTCTGAACCGGTTCCGTGACTTTCTCATCCGAGGCCTGCGTTGCGGCCGGGGTCGGTTCAGGTGTTTCGGCTTTCTTCTGAACAACCGGTTCATATGCTGTTTCCGTCCTTTGCGTGCCGGAAGTTATAAACCATGCGGCGCCGAATATGGCTGCCACCAGCACAACCGCAAGAGCCACAATGATTGCGGTTCTGTCGATTAAAGGTGACTGTTTCTGCTGCTGCGGTATTGTCTGCTGCTGCGGAATCTGCTGCGTCTGCGGTTGGGGCTGCGGTTTTCTTCTCGGAGTCAGTGAAAAAGCATAATACAATGCATCGCTGATCTCATTCGCAACGATTTCCGCATAATCATTTTTCAGGTTTTCAGATGCTTTTTCAATGGCGCCGCCCAGCTGTGCATGACCGCATTTTGCAATGAAATCAAAATAATGATTCTCACTCGCCTGAACAAAGAAATGAATGATCTTCGAATCTGATCCCATCAGATCACTCAGCATCGACTTCAGGTATTTTGATTCCGCCAGTGTCGATTTGCCTTTTTCGTCGACAATGTAGCGTACTGCCTCATTCAGGTTCATTTTCTTCATCTGCACATCCTCAGTATTTTCAATAGGTCAGTCCGTTTCGTTTTTGGTATTCACGGATCATAACCATATTCTGCATTCCGATTTTTCCGCAAATGCCTGAAATCGTATCAGGATTCACGGCCGGATCTGCGTGATACCACGACTTTGTATTGAAATATTCCTGCAGATCCTGTCTCTTGAATGTATATCCATATCTGGCAAAAATCTCATTTCTGGCCAGCGTCAGATCACGTGCGCTCATTCCCGCAAGCTGGGATTCACTCAGCAAAACATCCAGACTTTCCGGGAAGAAATAGCTGTCATCAAGAGATTGTTCGTTCTTTTTCGCTTCCGGTTCTTTTGTCTCTTCCGGCTCTGGTGTGCTGACTGCTGCTGTGGTCTGTTCAGCTGCGGTTTCGGAAATATCGGTTTCTGAGCGCTGCAGCTGAATCTGGCTGATCTGCTTTGCTGAATCGGCAGTCAATGACAGGGTCATGTCGCCTTTTTCCATGACATAGTTATAGCCGCTGGCCTCATCGAGAACCCATTGTTTATCATTCAGAGCACTGATGCCTTCGTCAACCTGCTCGCCGACGTAAAGACCGTACAGTTCATAATCGCCTGAGATGAACCAGAGCGTATCCACTGCCGAACTGCCGGTGTAATTGCCATAGCCGAACTGATCATCGAGATCCTGATACCAGGTGTCATATTCTCCGGAATCCTTTCTCTGGATTCCCTGCAATTCATGATGAAGCTCATCGATATCGCCGATCAGACGGGTCAGATCCACTCTTGCACTGACGGCTGCTTCCGGTGTTTCCGTTTCTTCCAGCGGGGCAATCTCGCTTTCGCCGCCATTGTTTCCAGGCATTGCCTCCAGTCCGGTATTCGGCACAACAACTGGACCGACCGGCTTCCATGGCCGGATCAGGAAAATTCCCGTAGCTATGATCAATGCAATCGTCACAGCCGCAATCACATAGATTCCGGTTCTGCTGTTACGGGAAGCAGAGACAGTCTGTTCAGCGGTGGAAACCATTTGTTTTCTTCCCTGCAGCTGCTTTGCTTCTTTATTTTTCTTTCCTCTGTTTGCCCCGGGCGGATCAGACAACGAAAAAGCATAATAAAGAGCCTCTTCAATTTTCAGACTGATCGCATCCTGATAATCAGCCGAAATCCGATTGACTGCATCTTCCACTGCCAGACGGATTCTTTCATCCGGGCAGTTTGCAAGATAGTCAAAGTAATGAGCTGTGCTTGACTGAACGATAAAAGGAATCAGATTTTTATCATCTGAAAGCAGATCTTCCAGCAGTGATTTCAGAAATTTCGCATCCGCAAATACTGCTTTTCCCTTTTCCGTATATATCAGCCTGAATGCCTCTTTCAATGACATTTTTCTTCCGCTCATATTCCTCCAGAGGATCCTTTATTTCCGATGAAACTGATCCGACTCCGTATTCATCATTCCATATATCGATTATATCTTACTTTCATGCCGAAAAGTACCGGCCGACACTTCGGCGGTTTAATCCTGTCCCTTATGACAGTCTTTTCAGCGAATATCTGAAGAACTTATCTCTGTGAAGTATGCTTGCTGCCGTCCATGTCTTTGATCTGGCCGGAAACCGCGCCGGAGTTGCCGCAATGCGCGCATGTGAAATGACCGGAGTGATCATAGCATGTCAGCTTTCCGCAGGAACCGCATCTGACGAAACCTCTGGTGCCGCAATACGGGCATTTATACTGAGGTCCGGTTCTTGCCTGAGAGATATCAATGGTTGATTTTCTGTTTCCAAACGAGCTGGACTCTCTCGCATCCTCAGCGGGAAGTGATTTCAGTCCGTATGTCAGAACCCATTTTTCATCATATGCAAAATCATATCGCAGATAAAAATCCTTTTTGTTGCTTCTGCATTTAATTTCATAGAATACAGCTTCATTTCTTGCCATGATCAAACCCCCAGTATAATTGACGCAGCCATAAAGATAATGCCTGCCCAGAAACCGCTCTTGCGCAGATTTCTCGAGATCTGCACCAGATCAACACTTTTTTTGGTAATGCCATATACAACACTCAGAATCACTGTAAGGAATGTGAAGATAATCCAGATCATTCCGAGACGTTCGCATGTACTGCCGATGGAAGAGTAATATTCGCGGCAAAGGTTTTGGCTCTGGCAGCTGGCATAGAGCCATGCGACAGCGACACAGATCATTCCCGCATTTTTGCAATTGTTCAGATCCACCGCCACATTTGTAAATGATGCGGGGGTGAATGAATTGTTATGAGGAAGCAGATTGATCAGGAGAAAGAACAGATATACACCGATGGTGAGAATTGTGGATATATAAGTAAACAGTGTCAGAATAGCAATCATTTGTTTTTTCCCCTTTATCTTTCTATCATGTGCAGAACGCTTTCACCGAAGTGAAGCAGATTATTGCTGCCTTCGCTCAGGAATTCCTTGAGATTTTCGCCGAGATTTCCGATAATCACTCCCAGATTATTTAACAGATACGGAAGGTTGGTGGCGATATTGCCAAGCTTGATGACAAGAGCGGACCAGATCATACCGAGATTGTCTTTCAGCATGCCGCCCGAGCTGACCAATGCATTCACATTCCGTTCCAGGAATGAACCAAGCGATACCCCGAAATTGTACAATGAAGAACCTTTGACTGCCACGGATGACATATTCTCCCAGATCTTTGCGACATCCTGATGCTGCGAGAATGCGCTGACCAGCGTCAATACAAGTCCCGCAATAATGATGATTGTGTACAGAATCGATATCCCGTGAACACTCTTCGCCGCCAGAGCCTCACGCTTTGCCCTGAGCTGCGCCTGATATTGCTGCAAAGCGATGCGCTTCTTTTCTTTTTCAATCCGTTCTTTTTCTTTTCTGCGCCGTTCAATCTCTGTTTTGATTTTATTGATTTCTCTGTCGGAAGCGGGTGTCAGGCATGAGGGACAGATCATGTTCTCAAAACTGCCTTCGAATTCAACTTCATTTCCACATTCCTCGCAGATCCAGTAAAGACTGCTGTTTTCTGCTGTTTCGCTCATGAACCCTCCTTTCCCGCTTCAAAAAGCTGATCATATAATCTGTTTATCAGTCTACTTTGATAAGACCAAGATTCTTGGCAAGGTTGAAATCCATGATCTGCTGAGTGCCGTCATCATATTTTAATACAACCTTTTTCGGATTTTTTTCATGGCGCTGTGCGGAAACAACGCTCTTTCCGGCTGAACTCTTTTTGGGACCCGGCTGAACTTCACCCGTTTTCTTCACAGGCTCCGGTTTCGGCGGGGTGGGCGGAGTCACAGGCGGCTCAGGTTTTTTACCCTCCGCAATGTCACGGAGCTTCTGATGAATTTCCGCCATTTCCGGTCTGTCGTCAGGTTCAAGAGCGAGCATACTGTTGATCAGTTCCTGGAATTCAGGTTCAATCGAGGAATCTGCTTTCAGTACTCCGCCTTTGATCAGTTCGTTCCAGGGATAATTGCCGCTGTGCTTCGGGAAGACAGCGCCTTTTGTGCAATACTGATGGAAGATCAGACCAAGCGAGAAAATATCCGCTTTTGTAGTGATCTGCTTACGCCAGTCCAGCTTTTTCTGATCCTTCAATTTTGTATATACTGCGACTTCCGGACTCCACCATGCGTCCTTGGACATGATCGCATCCGGAATTTCCATACGGAAAAACGCATCTGTGAAATCGATCATTTTAGTGATCAGATGACCATTTTTACTGCGGGAAATCAAAATGTTTCCCGGATCAAGATCGCCATGAACAATACCGCAGTTATGCATCTGAGAAAGGCTCATTGCCACGGTCATCATCAGTCTTGCTTTTTCCTGTTTGGATTCCTTCCAGATCTCTTCATATGGAATTGAGTCGACATCGACAAGATTGGTCACTTCGTAAAAACACGGTCCTTCTCTGAAATATTCCAGAGGCTTGATAATGTTGCCGGAGCCGGTACCCGGAAGTGCGGCTGCGATTCTCTTGCGGTATCGAAGCCATTCATCACATTCCGCGATCTTCGCTCTTCTGTAATCCGCATCAAAATGATCAGACACCGGATACTTCGGCGAATTCATTCTTTTGATAAAGTAAGTGACACCGTTTTTCACAGCAGTATTGCACTGCCCGTTGCCGCCTCTGACTTCCCATTTATTGTCATCCACAACATATCCATGAATCGTCGACATATCACACATTTCCTCCCATATCAATCTGCTTGAAAAGTTCGTAATTCACACGGTAATCCGTCCAGATTTCCGAGATATTGGCTTCCGCCTGCGCAAGATCCGCTTCCGCTTTGGCCAGTCTGGCATCATCCGCCTGATACTGATCCAGCTGCTTTTGACCGATACCCTTCAATAATAACTTCTTTATCGCATCATCTGCAGACAATTTCATCACTTCATCAACGACTTCATCCGATAACTCATCGATAAAGGCCTGCCGGATATTGGAAAGCTCCTGTTTTTCTTCCATATTCAGGGAATTTCTGGCCGGCTTTTTCTGCACAATTGACTTTTTCAAACGATTATATTCGTTATATTTTTCAATCGTCCTACTGCTGAGGAACTTGAGTACATCTTTGTCTTTTAATCTGAATGCGCGATGTGCGAACTCTTTGAACGAAGCATCATCATCCAACTCTGCCAGTTCATTTCTGAAACGGCTGCGTGAATAGAATGCATGTCTGTAGAACTCACTCATCTTGGTATCCATGACCGGAATTGTTTCTTTCAGAAGTTTAGTGATTTTTCTTCCATAAGCGATCATGGTTTCGCTCTCGTCGTCATCATACAGCTCTTTCAGATAATCCAGGAAATCATCCATCGAAAGCATATTGTATACTGTTTCAAGAACCGTCGTTGCTTTCGAATTGTTGCTGAATTCAACATCCCGCGCGGCAGTTCTGCTCTGTGTATCGTGTTCTTTCAGATAACGCAGATAATCCAGCTTGAGCAGATTCCAGCATTCCTGTCCCTTCTCATTCTTTTCAAGGCGCGATTCCTGCTCTTCGGCAAGCTGTTTGTAATACTGCCTGGTCTGTTCCTCTTTTTCCTGATAAGGCTTATAGATTTCAAGATTTCTGATCCAGCCGCTCAGAGTTTCCTGTTCATCTTTGACAAACAATCTGAGAATTTCATTCTTTAATGAAGAGCGAAGCTCCTGTTGGCCGATTCTGATTGCTTTGCGGATTTTATCTCTCTCTGTGCGCAGATTTTTGCTTGATGCGATGTTTTTGTTCATTTCAACCGCAACGCTGCCGAATGAATTCATCCGTTCCTGATACATTTCTTTCAGCTGACTGATATTTTCAATCTTGTAAAGAATGCCGCACATGGTTGTATCATCGGATGCGATTGTCTCAAAGACCTGTGTTTTGAACGCATTTGCCATCGCATCAGCAATCTCATTCTGATTCAGATCGTCTTTGAGGTTGAGAATTGTCGTCAACAATGCCCATTCCAGATTCAGCGGGGAACGGACATAATCAAAAACACCGTCGGAGCAGGCAAAAATAATGCAGGGCTCCGTGACTTTATAAATCAGATAATTCAAATGGAATTCATTGTCAGCGGAAAGACAGTTATTCATGACAGTACCGCTCATCATACTGTCTTCAGACTCATCCGCATCATCTTTGCTCAGCTGCTGAAGTCCTTTGGTCGGAGAAAGAACATAGATTCTTGAATCGCCGGCCCAGATGCAGGCATTATACAAAGCATTTTCACCATTGAAATATGTGATTGCGGAAAGTGTTGTCGGGAAGAGTTTCATACTCTTGGCGGGATGCGGCTCGGCACCGAGCTCGTTTTTTTTCTGGTTATTGATCGGAAAATCAGCAGAAAAAGGATTATCATCGAAATACTCAGTGACACAGTCACTGACGACTCTTGATCCGATGTATGCCCCGGTTCTCTGCAAAGGCTCAGTCCCCTCTTCAGAAGGAACATCATACTTTTGCATTCCGCTTCCTCCGAGACCATCGCATACGATTGAATAATCAACAGATGCGACAGGCGGTGCGTCTTCACAGCCTGTCTGTTTATACTCAATCTGAAACGAAAAAGGTGTACGCATTTATGTTCCTCCTCTCAGTTTCTTGCCATGGACATTGCAATCATCGGATAAACGACCCTCATATCGAGATCTTCACCGCTGCCGCCTTTTTGCATGTTGATTCTCAATACATTTTCGAGGTCGATTTCCATATCACGCCACGGATATACATCCGGCGCGCACAGTACAAGTCTTCTGCCGTAAATGTCCAGCTTCGTTCCGGACGGTCCACCGGACAGTGCTTCCTGATATCTGCCGTTTCCGCTCCATGCATTATAGAACTCGCCGATGTTCGCAGGCATATTCTGCGGATAGATTTCCGGTCTTGCGCCTAATACCGCCGCTTCTCTGGTCAGCCTGTCATAATCCTCGAATCTGTGCGCTTCTTCATCTGTAAACAGGACAATGATATGGCGTTTTCGTTCACCTTCCTGGACAAAATCAGAACGCATTGCCAGAGTCAGTGCTTCCAGACTGGATTCAGGATCATCATATCCGCCCTTTGCCTCGATTCCGGCAACGAAATCATGAAACTGCTGTTTCTCTGCCGGCAGATCAAAAAATCTCGATTCACCATAGGCATATTTGCCGTCAAAGTAAAAATCGCGGAACCATGTGACTTTGATGCGCAGATTGTTGATCACACGTTTGTATTCCTTTAAAGCTGAATACAGCTCTTCATGGAATGTGAGTGCCGCATCTTTGACCTTTTCAATCATGGGTTCCATACTGCGGGTGGCATCGATGACAAAAACAATATCAACATTTGTTTCAATTTCACCGGTCCTTCCGAGCATGTCCATCATTTCCTGCATTTCAGACATAATATAATCCTTTCCTGCAATCCGGGAGTTTTCCCGGCTGACAATTACTTGTATTTGTTCCAGAGCTTCACGTAGCCGCTCCGATGAGCACACAAATTCCAGTCAAATTCAGATCAGTGTTTTCATCCAGTTTATATCTAAGTACAAAATCCAGATCCATTTCCATATCTGTCCAGGGATATGCATCCGGTGTGAAAAGAGCCATCCGTTTCCCGTTTTGGTCCAGCTTCGTTTTTACGCCAGACTGTCCATCATCATTGCGTTTTCCACTCCATTCCTCATAGAATTCAAAGAGATTTGCAGGCATATTCTGAGGATAGATTTCCGCTTTCGCGCCAAACCCGGAAGCCGTTTTGATCAGCTTGTCATAATCTTCAAATCGATGTGCCGGTGCATCCGTAAACAGAACGATGACATGACGTTTCCGGTTGCCTTCCTGTACAAAATCTGAGCGCATTGCCAGAGTCAGCGCTTCAAGAGCACTTTCCGGCTCATCACCGCCTCCCTTTGCCTCTATGCCCGACAGATAATCACGCAAAGCCTGTTCATCAGAAGGCAGTTCAAAGAATTCCGACTCGCCATATGCTTCCTTTCCATCGAAATAGAAATCACGGAACCATGTGACTTTGACACGAAGTCTGTAGATTGTTCTTCTGTATTCCTTACAAACTGTACGAAGCTCCTGCGGTATTTTCAGCACGGCATCTTTGATTTTTCCAAGCATAGATTCCATACTGCTGGTAGCGTCAATCACATAAACAATATCAACGTTATACCCAGGCGGGGTGTATGGTCCGCTGAGTAAAGCCAGGAATTCTTCTGAATCAGACATCGCATTTTCCTCTTTGATTTCTTATTGTGGATCAAAATATGAAGAGTGTATTCAATGAATTCTTATGCGACCGAGCTGGACAGAAGGGTGATGACATCCGTCAGATCCATATCTTCACCGCCGCGGCCCTTGTCAAGATCTTTGCGCAGCACATTTTCCAGATTGATTTCAATGTCATCCCACGGATATACACTCGGTGCGAACAGGACAAGTCTCTTGGCATCTGTTTCCATTCTGACACGATACGGTGAGCTGCCTCCGAGGAAGTCCTGGCTGCCGCCCCAGGCCATATATAATTCACCAAGATTTTTAAACATGGCAGGCGGATAGTTATCCGGTGTGCCGTCAAACTGCTGCTCATATTTATGGGCTGATGCATCGGTGAAGAGAATGATGATGTGTCTGCGCTTGTCACCTTCTTTGACAAACGGGGCTCTCATTGCCATCGCCAGAGCTTCCAGTCCGCTTTCCGGCTCGTCGCCTCCGCCGCCGGCTTTGATGCCGGAAACATATCTTGCAAACTCTGTGTTGTCCTTCGGGAGATCAAAAAACGGTGATTCCTCGAGTGCATATTTGTCATCCAGATAATAATCACGGAAAACGATCACCTTTGTTCTCAGATTCTTGATTGCGCGCTTGTTTTCAGCCAATCCCCTTTCGAGTTCCGAACGGAAGGAAAGCGTCAGCTTTTTGACCTTGTCAATCAGCGGCTGCATACTTTCGGTGGCGTCGATCACGAAAACGATATCGACATTGGTTTCCACCATGAAATCTCCGCCGATCTCCGGAGTTCCAAGCATATCCTGCAATGAAGTCATATAAATCCCCCTCTTCTCAGATTTCAGAGTATCCAATCGATTCTTTTAACATCTGTACATGTATAAGAATAATTATATACAGATAAAGCATATCGTTCATGCATATCTTTTGTGCATGTTGTTGATTATGTATATAGTGAGCAGATCAGTGCGTGTAATTGACAAATTTTACATTCTTACCGAAACAATCTGCATGAATCGCACAGCCTTCAATATCCGCTTTGATCAATCCGGCACATCCCGAAACATTGATCCGTTTTAGCCGGGCATTGAAGCTGCAATATAATTCTTTGAGCTGACGGTTCCGGTTCAGATCCAGAGAATTCAGATCATTGCTTGAACAATCCAGGATTTCCAGATTGTAGAAATAGTCAATGCCTTTGAGATCTGCTATATTCTGCACACTGACATCCATATAGGTGATTTTCTGAATGTCATCATCACTCAGTTTCCCATCCTGATCCGGATCATACATTTTTGAAATATAATTCCGGAAAGCCTCATCCGGGAATGCAGTCTCATCGATATCAATACTGCCAAGGCAGATATCTTCCGTTACCGGTGTGATTGCGCAATGTTCCGAATCGATTCTGTCCAGTGCTTCGCAGCCGGAAGTATTCAGTCTGCACAGTCGTTCGTTGTAGCTGCAATATAATTCTTTGAGATTTGTATTGGCGCTCAGATCAAGCTCATACAGATCATTGCTGCTGCAGTCCAGGATTTCCAGATTGAAGAAATACTCAATCCCTTTCAATGTGTCGTGGATGTCCTGTACGCTCACATCCATATAGACAACCTTTGAAAGATCATCTCCGTCCAGATATCCCTTGTTTCCCTGATCATAGTTTTCGGTAATGAATGCTCTGAACGAGGGATCCGGAAAGGATGCCTCATCCAGCGGCACTTTCTGAAATCCGTTCCATCCGAGCGCTTCGGGGAAATATCCGGAAATCACTTCGGCATTCTCCGGAGTCAGTCCGATCACCTGCTGCAGCTGAAGCGCTGTCTGCGCGATCACCCGCCGCTTTTCATTAAATGGCTCATGATCGGCTTTCAGATATTCTTTGACTGCGCCGATATCGTACAGGAATGCGAACCTTCTCACATCCATGAATTGATTGAGCGTGAGATCGAGCAGAATGCCCTTTGAAAGGATGCGGTCATTCAATGAATCCACACCCTTCAGTTCGATCTGCTTTCTCAATGCTTCAGTAATGTTCATATTCCCGTATCTTTCCCTGTCATCAAAAGCCGATCCTCTTTGTTTCAGACGATCAGTTCAAGCACAGACTGGATTCCTTTTTGGGAAAAACAGTCAGATCAGATGTCTCCGCCTTTCAGACTGAATTTTTCAGTGTTGACTGAGATTGATGTCATTGTCACACCGCACCATTCACATTTGACGCTCTTCTCACCGCTCCAGCATGACAGCTTGCCGCATCTGCCGCACTCCACAAAGCCCATGGCGCCGCAATACGGACAGCCGGGGTAATCATCGGTGCAGTTCAGATTGCCGAGAATACGCGTGACATCATAGCCTTCGCGATGAGCACGTTTTTCATCAATCGGGAATGTCCAGGTTCTCCACCAGTCATTGTCAGGCATTTTCTGCACACGCATTCCATAGACTTTTTTATACTTCGGACACTTTGTCAAAATTACAGCTGCTTCCATAATTACATTTCATCCTTTCATGCCATCATACAAAAATGATCCGGATTCTCTAATCAAAGAGAATCCGATCACTTCTGTTTATCACTCAGTTATCTGAATCATTGGTTTGATTATCTGCTGTCTTGAGTTTCTGAATGTTCTGCGTGATATCCGCCTTCAGACGGTCAAGTTCCTGGAACTGGGCGTCATATTCATTGAACAGCCGTTCAGCCTCGTCATATTCCGCCCGCAATGCATCCGCCTTGGCTGAGAATTGACGAAGATTGAACTCCGCCTTCGCTCTTGCCTGCTGTACTGCGGCAAGTTTGCTCTTCAGACGGTTTTCTTTCTGGGTTTTCATATCAAGCCCGTTGGTAATGACATCCTTTACCCCATTCACGACACTGTTTCCCATATTCATGAATGCTTCAAGGAATGAATTCAGATCCGGATCAAGATCACCGCTCATGGCCGGTCCGTTATCCAGAAACGGCATGACCTGTGAGGTGCTCTGCTGATAGGCTTCGGCTTCTTTTCTGACCTGTTCCAGTTCCATCTCAAGCTTTTTGCATTGAATCTGGGTATTCTGGACTTCCGCCGCATAAACCTTTTCGGATTCCAGGAATTTTTCATATGCATCCCGCGCTTCGTTTCTCTTCTTGCGCAGGATTTCATGTTTTCTCTTTTTTCCGTTCAGAGCGGATTCTTTCTGGAGAAGGTCTTCTTCAAGGCGGTACTGCTCAATATCGCGTTCGAACTGTTCCGTGAAACCTTTGATTGCTTCCCGGTCAACGATGCCCGAAACCGAGACATCATCGCCGCTGCCGGTCAGACTGAACAGACCGTTGGCGCTGAATCCCGGAAGCAGATCACTGAGATATTGTTCAAAATCCTCTTTGGAGTTCTGGTTGATTTTGCATATGAGATTTTTGCAGAAGGTATGCACGCCTGCCATTAAGGTATGGAAGCCTTCCACCGCCTCATATGTGTCACGGTAGGAATCTTCAACACCGTCGCTGAGCATAAAGCATGCCGCAACCGGTTTTTCTTCCAGATTGATCACCGTCGATCTGAAGCTGACACTCGCATCATCATCGCATAAGGATGTGGTTGAGGTGTCCACACATCTTTGATCCCACGGGATCGGCTGGTCCACCGTTCCGTCTTTATAAAAGACATCGCATCTGCCGTCTCCCTGCTGCAGCAATACCAGCGCCTTGGGCAGCCAGAGACCGGCGATCAGCGTGGTTCCGTAAATATGTGCCACATGAGCGACATCCTGTTCAGCCGGACCGAACCTCTTGAGTTCTTCCTCACTGAGCGGATTGTTCTGGAAATGATCCATGATCCGGTTGCTCCATTCGGCAAGAATAGTGTCGGTAAGATGTCTCATCTGGACCTGTCTGTACCGGCCGCTTGTAAATATCTGACGGTAGAATGCTTCTTCTGTCTCTTCTGTTTCCAGAATCATGTTCGCATAATCACGCAGACAGGCGACCGCCGCTTCCGCGGCAGCCTTTGATCCGTCTGAGCTTCTGAAACACGAAGGATCTCCATGGCCGTCTGCACTGATGGCGATACTGACCCTTCCGTCATCGGACTGCCAGGATGCAGACCCGTCTTCACACGGAAAACCATTCTCTATATGGAGAGCTCCTCTGACAGAACAGTTAAAAACATATAAATTTTCCATGTGTCACCTCTGATCAATTACCAGTCGCTGTCGTCGTCCCAGTCGTCTTCTTTATCGTCTTCAACCACCGGTTCGGAGTTGTAAGTATTCGTGGGCAGACTGACCTGGACATCCTTGGGGATATCTCCGCCTTCCATCGCCATTGTGACAATGTCAGCACCGCTTGTTTCCGTTGTTGTTGTATGGGACTGGGATACAAGCATGGAGGCTGTAACAGCGACGAATTTCATCAGACGTCTGAACAGATCCAGATCGGTTGTTCTGATGACTGCTTCAGAGTTGCCGACAACTTCGGAAATCATCTTGACATCGGGATCATCACCGATCGCGAAACCGATCTTTGTGCCGCGGCGGAACCAGCGGTTGTTTCTGATCTCGGCAAGTGCCTTCTGATAATCGTCAGTTGCATATCCGTCTGTCATGAAAATCATGACCGGCATCAGAGCTCCCGTCATAGAGGAAAGGAACTCATGTCTGGAAAGCTTCTTGTTCAGTTCAGTCAGAGCAGCGCCGATATCAGTCAGTCCGCCGGCATCGAGATATTCATACATGAAATCCTCGAGGTCTTCGGGTCCGTGTTCGGTTACCCATTTGAAGCCTGAGTTGAATTCCATGACGGCGATCTTCAGCTTTGCATCTCCGTTTTTCTTGGCCAGTTCGGAAAGAGCCTGTGTGCATTCCTCCATTGCGTGATTGAGTGCACTGATTTTCTGACCTGCCATACTGCCTGATGTGTCGAGAACGTAGAAGACGTGTAACTCCTTGCGGGGGGTTTCTGTTAATTCACCGGTTGAGGGCATGTTATTTTTCTCCTTTTCAATTCTTTCTGATCGTTATCTTTTCATCTTCGATGGTGAAGGTGATTCCGTCTTTCAGCGGAATTCTTTCACCGGCTGCCACCTTTTTGGGTTCTCCCTTTGAGGTGATCGCATTCCAGTGTTTTTCGGTTTTATTCACAATACCGAACACACCCGGCTGACTCTTCTTTTCAATTACGGCAAGAATCGGGTTCAGGGCGTCCTTTTCATTGCAGACACCGAGCTGGCAGCGGTAAAGTCTGCTTCCCTTGACTGCCGGGATACTGTATTCGCTCAGTTCCAGACGGAACGGAATCTGTGCAATCTTGCCGCATTTATCGCATGCGCACGGCTTGCCGTTCTGGGTAAAGATCTCATTTCCACATTCACATTCCACGATTTCACTGCGGAAACGGGTCAGTGTCTTGATCCATTCAATTTCCTTCGGACGCGCCACCGGTTTATGGAGTGCTTCCTGACTGAATGATTTGATGAACAGAGCTCTCATATAATCAGGAAGGCAGTTCCAGATTGTGATGGAATTCTTGTTCAGAACCGGATGCGGGCCGTTGCCCTGATCATTCGGATCCATCATGAACAGCGGTTCACTTCCATAAAGTTTTTCCTGACGGACGGAATCCAGTGCAGATACATAATATCTCTTGCCTTCCAGCGGATGATTCAGACAGAACAGAATGTACAGAATCACGGTCATGGAGAATCTGTCACTCAGACTGTTCGGCTTGTTTTTGCCCATGACAATCTCAGGCGCCATGTAACGCGGCTTGCCAATGATACCGGTTTCCGCACCGTCCTCAGCAACATTGTCATTGTCACAGATCAAAACCTTTCCGGTATCCGGATTGATGAAGAAGTTTCCGTCATTGAGGTCCTGGTAGCTGTAACCTGCATTGTGCAGAATACGGAATGCCGAGATGATCTGCAATGAAGCATCGATCGCTGTCTTGAATGACTTGAATCTGACATGTGTCAGCATGAAATCAGTCAGTTCATAATATCCCGAAGGTCTCAGATCCATGACATATCCGAATGTGCCGTCGACCCACTCGGTGATTTCAAGAGGCCACAGGAATTCCTTGCTCGGCGATTTCCTGATGACATTTCTCTTCAGGTTTTCATAAAAGTCCTGAGGCTCTTTTCCGAGCGCTTCCTTCTTGTACCATTTCAAAGCCTTTTTCTGTCCGTTGAAATTGACCAGGTAAACGACACCCTGACCGCCTTCATTGATGTACTCATCAATCGTGATTGTTTCTCCGAAAATTGTTTTGAGCGTAAAGCCTTTAGGCAGTATGTCTGACATAATTTTCCCCCTGAATTTAACTTTTATTCCAGTTTCTATTTTATGATGAAATGCATGACTTTAAAACACATTTAGCCTCTTAATTTCCCGTCCAGCCATTTCATAAAGCCGCTTGCCGGCAGCTCCTGAGTCTCCATCCGGTAAAAGAAGCACATCTGCATTCCCCCTGACACTCTGCTGATTTTGACAGGCATGAAACTGTGCATGCCGACCGTTTCACTGATTGCCTGGTCTGTGGATGCGGTGATCTCGTTCAGATCACCATCCATTGACATTTTAAAATACAGATACGGGGTCTTTTTTTTCAGCTCCTGATGCACAAAGGAACGCAGAGAATCATAGTCGTGGAACACCCGTTTTTTCGCTTCGAAATAGCTGATATTGTCGACACATGCCGGCAAATCTTCGAATGCATGGTCTTCTTTGATCCACTCATCAGGAATGCAGAAATAGTCATAGCGGTAGAAATGACTCAATTCACTGAGGCCGATATCCCAGGTGATATCCACATGCGCATTTTTTCCGTCAAGACAGACGATATTCCATGCATGCAGCAGATTGTCACCGATGTTTTCAAGTGTTGCCCGTCCGGTTGCGATCATGCATGGAATTTCAAAATAATCGCAAAGCAGCTTGAAGGCGAAGGCGATTCCCTGGCATACCGCCAGATGATCCTGGAACACGCCGAGAATATTGAATGCGCGCGGATGATCATCCGGAGAATCCAGCGCAGAATGGTCATATCTGGTGCTGCGGACCAGCTTATGATGAATCCAGCGCAGAATGGCTCTGTCATCATTCAGGTTTTCAGCTTCTTTTTCTTCTTTGAATTGTGCAAGTGTTTCACGCAGCCAAAGCCTCTTCTGTTTCAGCTCTTCCTGACTGCCGTCAAATTCAAGCTGGAACTTGGTGCCGTTCAGACTGTATAAATACCGGACTTTGTCGTAATTGACATAAAAAAGCCCGGTATGTTCAAATCTTAAGGCATCCAGGACTTTGCCCATGCTGTCAGTGGAAAGAGCGTGGGGAACCTGGACTTCATTTTTCAGCTTCCGCATTGCTTTGAGCAGGGCATCATATGCCGCCTGTTCCTCAATGCTCAGCCTGTCATAGTAATAATTCATCAACGTCTCCGGATCAGGCTGATTTCTTCAGATGCTGAACATAGTCTGCGAAGTAACCGGTCATATCCGCGATTTTCTTCTTCTGCAGGACAGTCTGCACCCAATGATCGGGAAGCTGATCAAAACCATAGTAAATACCGGCCAGTCCGCCAGTCAAAGCAGCGATTGTATCCGTGTCTCCGCCAAGATTCACCGCGGCAAGAACTGCATCCTCATAGGATGAGGTATTGAACAAAGCCCAGAGAACAGCTTCAAGAGTATCAACAACATATCCGGTTGATCTGATTCTTCTGCGGTCAAGCGTGACAACTTTTTTATAAAGAACATCCCTGTATGCGGATTTTTCAAGATCAAAGCAATGGTCGCATTCATGGTTGACTGCATTGATGGCCGCATCATATGCATCTTTGAGGCTCCTGCCCAAAAACAGGCTTTCCGCAAAAACGGTATAGAAGTAGCATGCCAGCACAGAACGCATGTGTCTGTGTGTCATTGATGATACTGCTGTCACAAGTGTGACCAGATCATTTCTGCTGATATAGGGACTGATAAAGGCAAGCGGAAGAATTCTCATCAATGATCCGTTGCCGTTGTCTCTTTCTCCATTGCCTCCGCACTCAGCTGCGGGAACTCCCTGAATCATACGGCGGATGGCATCGGCAGTGGAGATGCCGATATCAAACATCTTCCCCTGCGGAGTGAATGCCCCGTCCGTATAATAGCTGATCATATTCTGTTTGAGTGTTTCGATGTCAAAACCGGAGTTGAAGGCATCAATCAGACAGAGCATCAGGGATGAATCATCGCTCCATGCACCGAAAGGCTGACGGTATGTGCCATATGCACGGAGTTCCCTGACCGGATCTTTATCTCTTTCAGCACGCGCTGAAAACTCAACCGGCACGCCCAGCATATCGCCGATGACAAAGCCGAAAATACCGCCGTAAACCTTCTTTTCCAGATCTGTGGAAAGGCTGATTTTGAGCGGGTCTGCGCTTTCAAAACGCGGACATTCCTTCTGCGCGAACAGGACATCCTGCGGTTTCATCTCAGACGCATATTTTCCGCAATGAAGCGCGTCACCTTTTACTTTATGAACACATCTTTCGCATTGCGGAACTGCTGTATCAACATGCGCGCCGTTTTTGATATTCTCAAGATCGGCTGCCCATTTTTCACCGATTGTATACTGTTTATCTGCCATATTGTTCCCCTTACTTCAGAATGACATTGATATAAGTGATTCCCTTGATTTTCTCCGCACTCGTTATCAGCATCTGCCTGCCGGAATTGAACAATACCTCCATCTCGTTGGGATGACGGCTGATCGAGGTGATATCAAGTCCGGGTGAGCCGGCCGGCGCATGGATGGTGATATTGAGATTCTTGGTCCAGGAACTGCCGACAAACTGATCGCGGGTTGTGCTGAGGAATCCGTCCTGGAAGAATGACTTTCCGACCAGTTCGTCCGTCGGAAGGTTCGCCAGATCGCCCAGTTCCTCCATACCGGTTCCGCGATAGAGAATGGTATCTTCGGGAAGCGACGAATTGCCAAGTGTATTCTGCAGATCTTTGATGACCTTCGCATTTTCAGGAGTTGCGGTTTCCGTACCGCGCAGACTGTTATTGATATTGTGGTAATCATTGCCGGAATAGGTATCCAGTGAATTGAGCTGACTCTGGGAAAGCTGATCCACATTCGTGTATGTCTGCTTCGGTGTATGGTCGGCAATATACTGTGTGGGCGAAGTCTTTTTAATGGCATTGTAAATACTGCCGATGGAATAAGTGATATTGAGAACTGTGCTGGCAATATTGAAAGCAGCTTTGAATTTCTGGAAAACCACATTGTCAATCTCAAACCAGATATCAGTCACATTCAATACAGCCGCCACCGCGGTTGTGACAACTGCCGCCACGGCAACGCACATACTGATCGTCGTAGCCACCGCCACCGAACAGCCAAAGGCGCCAAGCAGCGGCACAAGCCCGAGACCTCCCGTGGCAACCACTGCCGCAATGGCCAGAACAGCACCGACCACAACCAGAATTGTATCGATGATCTTCTTATGTTCTTCGTAGAACTCAACAATGGAATCCCAGCATTTTTTCAACGCTTCCTTGGTATCTTCCCAGGCTTCTTTGATAGCTTCTCCTGCCTCATGAAGCCCGTCTTTCACATAATCAATGCCTTTTTCAATGAAGTTCCGGTCATCTTCAACGGGCACAGGAGGCCTGAGCCATGGATTGGTCCGGTAGAACTCCTCCTTGTTCTGATTGACGAGGTCTGCCACCTGCTTATCAACGCGGTTAGCCAGAGCAACGAATTCGATCGTTTTCTGCTGCACCTCTATGGCAGCTTCGATTTTGTGCTCTTCCTCACGGATTCTCGCACCGATCGCTTCTACCGCCTCTTCCAGCGAGCCGACTCCGCCGTTGAGGTTGTATGTGCTGTTTTCAATTGTCTTGAACGCAGAAAGGATATCATTTGACGCACCGATAAACTGGTCGAGATCGACCTGGAAATCGTTGATTGATGCTCCACCAAGCAATCCTCCATTGTTTATTTCAATATGCATAAATGTACCCTTCCTTAAAACACTTTATATTATAAGCTATCGTTATAACTTTTTGATATTTCAGATAATCTCCGTTCCCGCCTGAAAACACAATCATCGTTAAATGGTTCAGAGTTTTCCCTCAATTCAGACAGGTCGCCGGACTGTTGTTTCAGAACAGTCCTTCATAATAATCTTCTTTGGCAAACAGCAATGCTTCCATATCATTTTCAGGTGCATAAATGCCAATGGATTTTGAAACAGACACCCAGCCTGTATCATCCTGAATCCAATCATCCGCCTGATCCATAATAATCTTTACATCTGCCGGAAACACAATATGTCCATCGCATTTCACATTTGCTTCTCCGAAGAACTCTACTGCTTCAAGACAATCATGGCTGTCGTAATATACATGAAACCCATCATATTCATCTGCTGTGTTCTTGGATAAACCCTTTTTAAAAACTGTAGGATGCAGACCGGTTGCCTTCAGTAAAGCATTCCGGGCTTCTTTACGTTTTGTGCCAAAAGGAATACCGTCAAATCCACGCAGCACCGATACATCATGTACGTACATTATCTCAACCCCCTCGTCTTAACATATATCTTCATGTATTTTTTCATTTCCTGTATTCCTTTGGCATACTTGAATCCAAACTGTTCCAGATCTTTAATGTCCATTTGGAATGCTTTTGTAAAGTCACCGTTTTTGATGAATTCCCTTTGCATTCTGACATATTCCATAGATTCTCTTGTATGGCCAAAGCTCGCAGTTCTTGCATGATCAGCAGGACTCATTCTGACTGCCGGCGTATGATACCTGTGATCGCCATCGATGATTTTAGCTGCAGATTTTGCAGGACATTCATGAATCTCATATCCAAGGTTTCTGTTTGCGGCAGCCACATCATGATATCTGCCTCCATATTGTACCGGATCACCGGTATAGGATTCTTTGACATAGTTTTTAATGTCTTCGAGCTTATAATGATGCTTGGCATTGTATATTGTTCCGATATTGTATGTGAAATTAAATACCGCGCTGGCAATACCCAGACCTTTTTTCCATGCCTGGAAAGTCGGATTATCAATTGAACACCAGGTATCTATCACATTCAATACCGCTGAACTTGCCGTTGTGACAACTGCGCAGACTGCCACCGCCCCACTGATGAATACTGCTGCTCCGGCAGATAATCCCAGATTTGTCAGTAATGGCACCAATGCAAGACCGCCTGATCCTATAACTGCCGCAATCGCAGCGACTGCGCCGACGACAATGAGAATCGTATCGATGATTTTCTTGTGTTCTTCGTAGAACTCAACAATGGAATCCCAGCACTTTTTCAGTGCTTCCTTCGTATCTTCCCAGACCTGCTTCAAAGCCTCACCGGCTTCATGAAACTTATCACCTAAATAATCAAGGCCCTTCTGGATGAAATTCCTGTTATCTTCGACGGGCTGGGGAGGCCTGAGCCATGAATTGGTCTGATAGAACTCCTCTTTGTTCTGATTGACAAGATCTGCCACCTGTTTATCCACACGCGCAGCCAGATCAACAAAATCAATCGTCTTCTGACGCACTTCAGCAGCGGCTTCAATCTTGCGCTCTTCCTCACGGATTCTTTCACCGATCTGCTCAAGCGCATCACTCAATGCGCCGACACCGCCATTGAGGCTCTGCGTGCTGTTCTGAACTGTTTTAAACGCAGAAAGGATATCATTTGATGCACCGATAAACTGATCAAGATCGACCTGGAAATCGTTGATCGATGCTCCACCAAGCAATCCTCCATTGTTTATTTCAATATGCATAAATGTATCCTTTCTTCAAAGCTATTATTTGAATATCAGATTGAGTGCCATAAGAACCTCTTTGCACCTTTCACTGTAACACCAGGCGCAGATGTTTGTTCCCGGTTCTAAAAGCACATTCCTGATTTGCGGAATCGTCATCTGCGTAACATCAAACACATGAACATTGGGCAATGTACCCCATCTGTTGAAATCCTCCCGGAAGAAATTTATTTCTCTGAACAGTCCGCCATTGACATCCCCATGCGTGCCGGTCAGAATATTCACATTTCCGGATGCGTTATCGACAATCGACGCAAAGTCTCCCTGACTGATCGGTCCGGTGGAGACATAGACATCTCCGCCTGTGTTGGTTGTCGCATGATAGAAATCACCTTGGTTCCATTGATTGATTCTGCTTACACCGTTATCTGATCCCGGTGCAAAGTCAGAAAGATAATCAACTTTCTGGCCATAGCTTCCATAACCGCTGCGCGCATACTGCGGACGCATCTGATTCTTGATATTCTCAATCGCGCCAGGATGGAATGCATTATAGATCGAACCGATCGCAACCAAACCGTTGGATACTGCCGATGTGATGGAAAAGACATTCTGTATCGTATTGAACAACGGCGTGTCAATCTCAAGCCAGACATCCGCAATGTTAAGGCCTGTGGACCCGATTGTCGAAACGATGGCAGTTACCGCCACCGCACTGCTGATTGCGGTCGCCACCCCCGCTGAGACACCCAATGAAGTCAGCAACGGCGCCAGCACAAGAAGTCCTCCGCCGGATATGACTGCCGCTATTGCCAAAGCGGCACCGACTACCAGTACGATCGTATCAATGATCTTCTTGTGTTCTTCATAGAACTCAACGATGGCATCCCAGCATTTTTTCAATGCTTCCTTGGTATCTTCCCAGACCTGTTTCAGAGCTTCACCGGCTTCATGAAGCTTCTCACCTGCATAATCAAGGCCCTTCTGGATGAAATTCCTGTTATCTTCGACGGGCTGGGGAGGCCTGAGCCATGGATTGGTCCGGTAGAACTCCTCTTTGTTCTGATTGACCAGATCTGCCACTTGCTTATCAACGCGGTTGGCCAGGGCAACGAATTCAATCGTTTTCTGCTGCACCTCTATGGCAGCTTCAATCTTGTGCTCTTCCTCACGGATTCTTTCACCGATCTGCTCAAGCGCATCGCTCAATGAGCCGACACCGCCATTGAGACTCTGCGTGCTGTTCTGAACTGTTTTGAAGGCAGAAAGGATATCATTTGACGTTCCGATAAACTGATCAAGATCAACCTGGAAATCGTTAATTGACGCTCCGCCGAACAATCCTCCATTGTTTATTTCAATATGCATAAATCTGTCCTCTCTCAAAGTTTCTTATTTGATGAAAGATTTCATAGCTTCAATGATTGCTTTGTTCCTTTCACTTAAGCACACTATACACAGACGATGTAACTGTCTTTTTTTTCGTTGTGTGCGGATCTGCGGAACAGTCATTTCGGTGAAATAATAACTGTGACATTCTTACGGCCTGCCCCCGATATCATCCGCTCATTGATCATGCCTCCGAGCATATCAGAAAGGGATCATGGTATTATTTCCTGACTTTTACTTTGACCTTTTCCGGGGTCTCAGGATGTTCATACTTCGCCTTGATCAGTTCCTTGACTTTCTCCAAATCACCCGGGTGGACTAAATTGTAGAGTGAACCAATGATCCTGATTGTTCTGAAGACGGTTGATGTGACGGATAAGATCGTCTGTATCGTATTGAACAGAGGTGTGTCAATTTCCAGCCAGGTATCCATAATATTAAGAACGTTGGAGCTGATTGACACGACGTAACCGGTTACCATCACGGCTGCACTCACCGCAGCCGCTGTTTCCAGAGAAACTCCCAATGCGGTCAATAATGGTACAAGAACGACAAGTCCTGTGCCTGATATCAATGCCACGACGGAGGCTACGATCGCAGCCCCTGCTATGATCGTGTCGATGATTTTCTTGTGTTCTTTATAAAATTCAAGAATACTGTCCCGTATCTGTTTATATGCTTCTTTGGCATATTCCCAGTTTTGTCTGAAGAACTCACCGACTTGATGAAGTCCTTCTTTCAGATAATCAGCACCTATTTCAAACAGGCTGCGATCATCTTCGACTGGCTGGGGAGGCCTGAGCCATGGATTGGTCCGGTAGAACTCTTCTCTGTTCTGATTGACCAGTTCCGCCACCTGTTTATCCACACGATTGGCCAGAGCAACAAACTCAATTGTTTTCTGCTGCACCTCGATGGCCGCTTCGATCTTGCGCTCTTCCTCACGGATTCTTTCGCCGATCTGCTCAAGCGCCTCACGCAGTGAACCAACACCGCCATTGAGATTCTGGGTAGTGTTCTGAACTGTTTTGAAGGCGGAAAGGATATCATTCGATGCACCGATAAACTGGTCGAGATCTACCTGGAAGTCATTAATTGATGCACCGCCAAGCAAACCTCCACTGTTTATTTCTATATGCATAAATCCATCCTTTCTGCAAAGAAACTGATTATTTGAGACGCTTTAATGCTTCAATGATTGCTTTATTCCTTTCACTGAAGCAAAATCCGCCGACTATCGCCGTGTGTTTCTGCATAATTTCAGTGATCTGCGGAACAGTCAGTTTGTTGAAATTGTAAACAGTGACATTCTTATTAAATATATTATGAATTTTATCCTCAATATAAAACCAGATATGCTTTTTCACAGTTCCATCTTCAAATCCATCTACTCCACTCAGAATAGCCACGTCCTTATAATTATTAATCTGCACTTGGAAATCTTTATGATCGATAGGACCCGTGCTGACATAAACCTCCCCGCCATGCTCGGGTTTCACATGATAGTATTCCCCTTCACCATATGGTATATGTCCTGAGAAACCTTTGTCCTGGCCCGGGAAGGAATCGGCGACACATTCGACAGGCCGACCATTTTTATCAAAACATCCGATTCCGCGTGTGCGTCGTAAGTGTAACGCTTTATACGGATCACTAATCTTTTTCTTAACATCCGCAAGCTGATCCGGATGTCTGAAATTATGAATTCCGCCGATCAGCAAAACTCCGCCGAATATAGTCGATGTGACATTAAGGTAATTCTGGATTGTATTGAATACCGGATTGTCAATCTCAAACCAGGTATCCGCGAGATCTAAAGTTGAAGAACCGATTGTCAGAACCTCAGAGGTTATCACCACTGCCGCACTGACTCCGGTCGCAATCCCCAATGGGACGCCCACTGATTGCAATAATGGTACAAGAGCGATCACTCCCGCGCCTGATATCAGCGCCGCAATGGACCCTATGATCGCAGCTCCCAGTACAATTGTATCGATGAGCTTCTTGTGATCTTCATAGAATTCAGTAATGAATTCCCCTAACTGTCTGAAACCGTCTTTGGCCCCTTCCCAGAATTCTTTCAGAGCCTCACCGGCCTGATGAAGCTTTTCACCTGCATAATCAAGGCCCTTCTGGATGAAATTCCTGTTATCTTCGACGGGCACAGGAGGCCTCAGCCAGGGATATGTCCGGTAGAACTCATCACTGTTCTGAGTGACCAGATCCGCCACCTGTTTATCCACGCGATTGACCAGGGAAACAAATTCAATCGTTTTCTGCTGCACCTCTATGGCAGCTTCAATCTTGCGCTCTTCCTCACGGATTCTTTCTCCGATCTGTTCAAGCGCATCGCGCAGTACACCAACACCGCCATTCAGATTCTGGGTGGTGTTCTGAACTGTTTTGAATGCGGAAAGGATGTCATTTGATGTTCCTATGAATTTGTTCAGATCAAACTGAAAATCATTAATTGATGCACCGCCAAACAATCCCCCACTGTTTATTTCAATGTGCATACTCTGATCCTTCCTATGATCACATGACTCTATCAATACGTTTCAATGGTTCAACACTGTTTTCACAGGCTGATTGATGCAGAAGGCTGTGTTTATAAAAGCATCTGCTCCAGGATTCGCGTTAAATCTATATTCTGAAGCCTTCTTCTGATTATTTCTTCAGGTGTCGGCAGATGCGGGCCTGGTAAAATCGGATGATCAATAGTTATTACAGGCCCCAGCCTGAACAGAATCCACTGATTATCTATACTCAGTCGCCGCAGTATTTCCACAATACGGTCTGCCAGTCTGTACTGCGGGGCAGGCACCCCGGGTATGATCCTTATGGGTATTTCCTGCACAGTGAGCGGCAGAGGCTTCAGATCTTTAAACGCCGCCTTGCGTATCACTTCCTCGACAGCTTCTTTGATATTCGGCTGCGGTGCAGGCACGCCGGGCAACAGCCGTAAACGTGACTCCATACTCGTCTGTATCCAGTCAGGATGACGTTCTGGTTCCGGCTCTGCTGCTGTCTTTGAAATGATTTCAGTGACCGCCTCTGACGCCCGATAAGTCTTCCTTTCAATTTCACGCCAGAGATCATAGAAATCAGGGATTACAAACCTGATTGCGGCGATTGCGGAAAGTGCTGCTGCGAGTGCGCCGACTGAAGCCGCAATCTCGGTGGGCATGTCAAGCGATGCCAGAACTGTTCCAAGTTCGATCACACCTTGTTTCCAGATGATTGAAACCCAGCTGCTGAACTGACGCGCTTCTCTGGAAACAAATCTGACAAAAAATCTTATATCTTTGTAAAACGAAACAATCATCTGCCGGCACTTTTCCAGTGTTCTCTGTGTCGTCTCCTTGAATTCCCGATAGACTGTTTCCGATACACTTCTTGCCGTCCTTGCAATCAGATCCCGGACAATCTGGAAGATATTTCCTTCATGAGGAGGACGCAGCCATGGATTGATCCGGTAGAATGCTTCCCTGTTATGATCCACCAGTTCTGCCACCTGTTTGTCCACACGGTTGGCCAGGACCACAAAGTCAACCGTTTTGCGCTTTACCTCCAGAGCAGCTTCAATCTTACGCTGTTCCTCACGGATTCTCAGGCCGATCAGTTCAACCGCCTCTGCGAGAGAACCGATACCGCCGTTCAGATCATGCGTTTGATTCTCCACGGTTTTAAATGCGGAAAGGATATCATTTGATGTATCTATGAAATGATCAAGATTGATCTGAAAATCCTCAATCGATGCACCGCCAAACAATCCCCCGTTGTTGATTTCGATATGCATGGAATTCTCCTTATGAAGAAAGACAGAGTTGGTTCAATCAATGGAAATGAATCGGCTTGCTTCCCTGGTCATTGCCGGACTGATCGATTTCCGTTGAGTTATTATCTGTATTCTGTGATGTATCTGAACCGGAACGGATGAAGACTACGGCAATCACCGCAATCAATATGCAGGCGACCACTGCTCCGAGAATCGCGATCAGCTTTGCGTGGAAATTCAGTCCGCCCTTTTCCTTCGCTTCGAATGACGATGAATCGTAATAATGATCCTGATATCCGGATTCCTTTTTATTAGAATTTACAGAAGGCTGTGAGCCGGGACGGATCACATTGGTATCTTTCCATTGTTTGGAAGACGTTGTCTTCATTTCGGAAACACTCTGCTGAGGCCGGATCACATTCGTGTCTTTCCATTGCTTGGAAGACTGTACCGGCTGTGAAGGCGCCTGCTGCATGGCTGGCGCTGCCGGCCTGAATGCCATTGGATCCTGGTCATAACTCATTTCAGAGTTTTCAAAAGAAGACGTCGAAGAAGGAGAATTTTTTTTTGTTTCGAGACCGGCTTTCGCAGCGGCCTGCTCAAGGAATGCCATTTCCTGAACTGGATCGTTGTTCAGATTTCTGAAAATATTATCCTTTCCGCCGAATTTATCAAAGTCAATTCCCTTGTACAGCACGTTGAAATCCGTACCGCATTTCTTGCAGAATTTGTAGCTGGTCAGGTTTCTGCTTCCGCATACACAAAGCCAGGTCGCCGGTTTGAGTGAAACCGGTGAAACCATTCTGCCAAGAACAGCCAGACAGATATCATCCTGATATTGCTGAGCATTGCGACTGGTCAAAGCCGAAACATATGAATCAATTCTGCCTTCCGGATTCTGTTCAAACAGCGCGTTGATATACTTCTGCGCATTCGTTTTCAGATCGGAGGAATCACGGCTGTAAATCTCGTTTTCCAATCCTTTTGTTGTGATCAGGAAACCGGTCAGATTTCCATCATTCAGATCAAAATGCTGCAGCTGCATCTCATCCGCCGCATATTCGGAAGACACACTGAGTTCAGCTGCATCTGTGCCGGCAGCGATCAGTCTTGCATCGCTTTGACGGATCAGACCGATCACGCTGCTGCCTAGATTTCCCGTGATTGCCTGGTTTAAATCCTTCAGAATCAGCACAAAAGAAAGTGTGCAGTCCATCTGCTCACGGTCGATCCCGATGGATTTTGCTTTTGATCTGATGATTTTACGGGCTTCCTGAACAAGCTGTGATTTCAGCTGGTATACCTGTTCCTCATCCTGCGGATCAAACTGGTCAGCAGACTGGCCGAATCTGAGCAATGCGGTGCATACACCCGATGCAACCTCTGAAGCCGCCACTTCCGAAAAGGAAAGACTCTCAATGCCTTTGCAGACAACAGCTGCCAGAGCATGACCGTTCTCCTTGATCTCCGCACTCGACTGGATCCGCTGACTGTCCTGAATATGTTTCAGTCCGCGTCTGGCATATTTCACATATTTCCATTGATCCATAATCAAATCTCCTCATTAAATTCAACAGAGGATCAGCATAAAGGGATTGCTTTATGCTGATCCGTTATCGGTGAAATGTGAACGCCGGCTTACTGGCCATCCGGATTGCGGTTGCTCTCGCCCAGTGCTGTATCGACTTCTGCGAAGATCTGTCTGCAGTCAGTCAGTGTATCGCACATGATCTTGAGAATATCAAAGATTCCGACGATATTTGTTTTTACAGTCTGAGCATCCTTTTTGAATGCATTTGCGCCTCTGCCCTTCCAGTTGTTCAGAAGGGTATTTACGATTCTGTCATATTCCGTATTGATATCATCATACTGTCTGATCAGATCGTCTTTTTTGGCAAGCGCCTGATCGAATGCCTTTGTGTCAAGCAGAACATATTCGTCAGCCATTTTTCTTTCCTCCCTCAAATTTTATGAGTTTCACTTTGTGAAGGTCATCGCCTTCAATGTCGTAATAGTATCCGTCACCGAGTGAGCACTTGGCGTATTGTGCTTTCAGTTCTTTCGGATCCATTTCGCCGAATGCGGTTTTTGCGCCTTTTTCAGCGATGAAGTCTCCGATGTTGTCAAGCAGGAATGCTGCAGACAGACAGTTGTTCAGCTTGTCTCTGAATTCGGTTTCCGGAATCTTGAAATCGGAATAAATAAACAGGAATTTTCTCTTTTCCGCATTGACGATCATATCCGGGAAAAGATTCACGCTCAGATATCTGATATCTGTACCTGATGAATTGTGATAGAGCATCCGGTTCTGAAGAATGAAGACGGTATACGGTGTATCCTGCACTTCGACTTTTTCATTTGCTTTGCGGGTTGCGCCATAGCCGTTTTCATTGAGGTATACTCTGAGATCAGTCGCATTGTCGTAATAGACTGTGTTCTTATTGTTTTTGAGAATGGTATCCCGGATTGTTTCCAGCTGCTTTCTGCCGTCATCGAACAGGATGAATCTCGCATCGCGGTGATACATCCAGATCTGCGCAGTCAGAATTTTCAGCAGATTCGTTTTACCGAAACCCTTCTTTCCGTAAATACCGATGGATCTGGTCTTGTCAATGTCGATGATCATCGGCTTGTGATCATAATAATCAAGTCCGAAGTAGATATTGTCATTGCTCGGCTGAATCTTGTCGGCACTGTATTCACGGATATTGGTCATGGTCAGAATATCCGGCAGAGAAATCAGTTTATTCGGGTTTTTATAAGTCTGATATTGTGCAATCAGCGCCTTGAGGTCATCTTCCTCAGTTTTCGGCTTGAACGGCAGGAAGGCCTGGAATTCATAAACGCCTGAATCCACGGTCACAAGGCCTCTGCCCGGGGTTCTCATTGTGGAAACGCTCTTGCTGCCGAAGATGTCCATATATGAGGTGGCCGGCATGTTGAATGCGATCTTATGTCCGAAATTGGCCAGATAGCGGCTGATTCCGCTGGTATCATTGGCTGTGAACACAACCGTCAATCCTTTGGAAAGACCGTCGCGGCAAAGCTTCATCAGCTGATCCTGATATGTCGCGAATCTTTCATCCGCAAGGAAGGCATTGAGATTTTCAATGATCAGGGTCAGATGGGGCGGGCAGGTATCAGGCTTGGAAGCTGCCATGTAATAATTCTTACTGCCCAGCTGACGTGCATTTTCTCTGAGTCTGTCATCGATAATCTTGAACACACGTTTGATGTTTTCTTCATTGCTGTTGTCAAAACATGCACAGACAACCGGCAGATCCGCATAATCACCGATGTTTCCGCCGAAATCGATGATGTAGACATCCTCTTTGGTTCCTTTGCCGATATTCGAGGTCAGCCTCAGCAGCATTGTTTCGATAAACTTCGTCTTTCCGCTCATCGGTGAACCGAATACGGCGATATTCGCCTTCAGCGGATCGATTTCAAGCAGCGGCTGCTCCTGGATTTCCGGTGCATCGTATATACCCATTATCAATTTCATGCGCCAGCACCATCCTTTGCTTCAATCTCAACAGGTTTATGTGTTGCCTCATCATAAATGATGTTTCTGGGCAGCGGTGAACGGAAGATGATATGAGGAGGATTGATCTGCTTTTCATTCTTGCGGAAGCACAGATCGATATTTGTAACGATTTCCTCCAGCTGTGTCTTGAGTTCTCCTGACTTGTTGAGTTTATCAATCTGTTCAATCAGTTTCTTGTTATCCTTGGTTGAACGGTAGAAACGTGAATATCCGCCGGTCTTGCTTGCCAGTGTGATGTCAATCGGCGCATCTTCAATCGAGCTTGCGCCTGAGTAACCGGACTGGAAGTATTCAAACTTGGAGCCGGTTCCCACTAACAGGTAGGCACGGCCGTTGCCGGGCATGCTCGGCGCTGCCGCAACATCTGTTCCCAGCATATCTTTCGAAGCCTGCTTTGTGGCAACCTTGAGACAGAGTCTTGACTTGGAGTTGACACGGATATCATCCGTGATGGCGCCTTCAATGTTCTGCGAAATCAGAATGATATGGAAACCGAGGCTTCGGCCGACTCGGGCGAGCGTTGTGATTTCACCCATGAAGTCGATGTCGTTGTTTTCGGTTGTGAACCGCTTCAGTTCGGTGAATTCGTCGACAACCAGAATCAGATGGGAAAGCGGCTTGTTCCTGGCGATACTGATCACTTCATTGACTTCCGCCTGCGGAATCTGTTTTTTCTCAATATGCGTCTTGATGTCTCTGCATGCGTCGATATAAGCGTCGATGCTGTCGACTTTCATCTTATTGAACAGAATCTTTCTGCGCTTGATCTCAGAAGACATCGCGTTCAGGAATCTGCGCAGCATGTATTCGGCACCGGTGCCGTTTTCATCGCCGTCAACGTCCGTGACTGAACCGACGACATGCGGAAGCGAACCGATTCTCTTGGTAAAGCCGCCGCCCTTCATATCAACTAACAGCAGGTTCAGTTCATCCGGTCTGTATTTCATGCACAGGCCGAGAAGGAATGAGATGACTGTTTCGGTTTTACCGGAACCGGTTGTACCGGCAACCAGCATATGCGGACCGTCCGCCTTTTCGTGAAGATCGAGATCGATGATTTCCGTCTCGGTCAGACCGATCGGGGTTGCCAGGGTTTCGGTGATATCCGCTCTGGTGTGGCTGGCTCCGAATCCCCAGTTGTTTTCAATGAATTCAATGGTTGAAGGTTTCTGATCCGGGAAGAGATCATACATGCTGACTTTGGAAGGAACCTTTCCGTTTTCAGCAATCTTTGCATAATAGATCGCCGACATGAAACGGTCAGCCAGAATCTTGTTGACATAGAACTGTCTGGTCAGTGACTCGATTTCAGATGCGCTCTTGTTGAAGTATTCAGAATAAACAAATTCCTGCGCCTCAAGCTGGTTTCTTCTGGGCATCAGCTTCATCGGACTCTCGTTCAGATCGATGACATCATCACAGTATTCAGGCAGATATTCCTTGTATTTTTTTGCAAAGATAAAGGTCAGGCCGAGAGAATTGACAAAATCTTCCCCCTGCTCAGGCGCTTTGGGAAGGAATTCAGCAAAGGCATGTTCCTTCAGTCCGAATTCTTCAAATACGATAAAGACGATATGAGGATGCTGAACATCGGCATTTTCGGAATAAGCTCTGTGGTTCATCAGTGTCAGCATGCTGCTCATGACCATATTCGCACTTTCGGAATTGAATACGAACTGCGACTTGTCATCGAAAAGTCCTCTGAAATGAGGCATGCACTTGATACCGGCCAGATACTTCTCCATTTCAAGAAGATTGCGCTGATAAGGGAAGAAGATGACAAACTGGAGGGTTTCCGGAGAATGATAATAGCAGAGTTCGAAGATCATTCTCTTGATGAAATAATTACCCTTTGAATACATCTCGCTGATATTGATATCAACCAGACCCAGCGCACCTTTGTTTTTCAGAGAATACATCAGCGGCGCGTTCTTCATATTCTTATAGCGGCGGGAAATCACACCCGGAATTTCCGTGAGGTTCACGGTATAGTTGGGCTTGGGGTCCGCCGGCGGCTGCACAGGCTGTTTCTGCTTTTTATTCTTCTTCTGCTGCTTCGCCTTCTTCTTTTCTTCCTCTTCCTCATCTGTCTTCAGATAAATATGAAGACGGTCAGTACCCGCATTATCCTTGAGAATCGCCGCATCCGCGACCGAGAAGATCTTCTTCTCAGACTCGCCTTTGATTTCGAATTTGTTGGGCACATCATTGGAAAGACCGAGCTTGAAGGAAAGGAAGTCCTCATCCTGGGGCACACGGCTGTACAGATGATTGTTCAGGCTGTAAACACCGACATCATTCTGCGAAACCAATGTGAAGACATCCGGATAAAGCCAGTTCATTGTTCTGACATCGTTGTGCTGTCTGGTTTTGATCTTCGCAATCAGATCATCGATGTAGTTCTGATAGCGTCCCATCCATTCCGTTTTGTCAGCCGCATATTTCTTCTTCTGTTTCCGGAAAGAAAGAATCGTTGTGATGATGGCTGAAATACTCATCGCAGCCGTCATCGCAACCATGATTAAACCGCCGCCGAGCATTGATGATGCGACACCGCGCACGGCGACCATGATAAAGAGTGTGATCATTGTCGGCAGCAGCAGACTCAGCAGACTTTCCTCCGGCTTCTGGGGAGGCTCGGTCGGGGAAATAATATCCACCGGGGTCTCGTCAAACTGATAAATCTGTCTGTTGCTGATGTTATATTCCGGGAAGTAGATATCCCTTGCCTTCTTGGGATTGAACGCGTCGATGATGAATTTGGTCTCAAGCGAGCCGGCCGGCATGAATGTGCCGGTTTCATCAAAGACGATCTTGGAAGATGTGATGAAGCCGAGATCGCAGATCCGCTTGCTCAGGTCAGTCTTGAAGAATACATAACGGTTGCCGCCGTGAACCGCGCTTTGCGCCAGCATGTCATTATAGGAAGTGAATGTGATCAGGTTGTAATAAGTCCTGCCGTCAGATGTTGTCTTAGTTGAATGATGGCACTTTTCAAGAATGTCAAAGCAGCGCGCATAGATCTTCTGATATTTGCCGTCTGCCCTTGCCATTTTCTCCAGACCGTACTGAATTCCTTCCAGCAGCTGTTTCAATTTGATGTCACGTAAAACAAAGAGCTCGATGCAATAGCTCTGCCCTTTGTTCGTATTACTGTTTTTATAGTAAAATTCGACTTCAATCAGTATTTTATTATTTTCCATATAAAGGCACTCCGGCGGTTCAGTTCATAATGTCCTCGTATGTGAACACTGTTTTGCTTTCAGCGAGCGCCTTTTCGGCTGCGATCACGGATGCGGGTTTTTCCTGGTTTTTCGGTTTCGGGGTGAACTTGATCTCAAAGCTGAAGTCTTTCACATCCGCCACCGGGATTTTCCTGATTTCGGCTTTGTAATCCGTTGCTTTCTGCAAAGCGTCAAGATCCACAGCCGCATCTGTCCGGATGTTCTGTGCATCTGCGCCAGGCAGTTCAGAATTCAATTGCCAGCCTGTTTCAGCCGGTACGGAAGGAACATTCACACGAACATCCGCGGGAGTTTTAACCGTATTCAAAGCGGAAAGATCCACCCGGACATCTGCCGGAACTTTGATCTCAGTGCCGCCTTCAACAGCTGCGTGCGCATTCACGCTCACATCTGTATCAGGCAGTTCAGGCATCTTCACCGCAACGGAAACCTTTTCATTCTGAGCGATGTTCACTGCCATCGCATCCTTTGCGTTGTTGATTCTGCTTTCTGCAGTCTGAAGGTCTGGTATTGAAACAAATTTCTTCTCAGAAGCGGCAAGCTTTGAAAGATCCACATGACCGGCCGGAACTTCGATATCCCATGCGGGACTGCGCTCATCCGTTGAAGCCTTGAGCGGTGTTACAGGCTTCCAGGCATTGATCACCGGAATCTCAGGCAGTTTCACCTGAACAGGTTTGATCACAGCCTCTTCAAGCTGAACCGGCTCCGGCTTTTTGATCTCTTCGAAAACCGCTGTTTCCGCAGCTTTTGTTTCAATAGCAGGCTCAGGGATTGTCAGCGGCGTGAATGCCTTCGTTTCGGGGATCTTGACATCCGGCGGTGTGATATCCGCATCTGCGAATACCACATCCGGGATCCTCAGTTTCTCCTCATCGACGAAAGCATCGCCTTCCTTGAGCATATCCTTACCGGAAATCGACGTAAATTCGCCTTTTAACATCAAAAGTACTTCGGTCATTTCGTATTCGAACAGTTCTTTTGCTGTCGCAACTTCAGGATTTTCAATCTTTTCTAAATTTTCACTCATGATGATTTCTCCTTATTTACATCGTTTCCGGTAAAGATATATTCTGTTTCAGAATCAGCCTAATGTGGACGGGATATTCTCAGCAATGCCTGCGTCAGCGCTCTTCATCTGCTCAGCGTTGCCTTCGAGCAGGTCAGCGAGTCCGTTGAGAAGCTGAGGAATTGTTGTGCCGGTGTATTCATTGACACCCATGGTCATGAATCTGGTCATGGCGTCCTTACTGTCGCCTTCCCATTCGCCGCATGCACCTGCGAATTCGCTCTGGAGGTTATCTGCAGCAGCCTTATATCTTGTTGCGATGTCTCTGATCTGGCCTGCTGCTGATGTCATCTGTTCATATCTGAATACAATGTCTGCCATTTTCCTTTATCTCCTTATCCTGATGGTCTGCTTACTGTCCGCCCGGGTTACGGTTGTTGTCGCCGAGCTGCGGGTCAACTGTGTCGAGAAGCTGCTGTCCGATTGTGTCCATAATGGATTTGATGCTCGCTGTCAGTGAGTTTGAAGGAGCTGTCAGATTTTCAGTGAGCGCCGGAGTAACCTTCGATGTGAAGAACTCTCTGTATCCGTTGGCGGCATCACCGTTGAAATCGTTGGCTGTCAGAGTGTTGATGACTCCCTCGAGTTCGCCGTACAGTCCGGTTGCAGTGCTGACATAATTATCAACTGCTCCATTGACATTCTGAACAATTGCGTGTGTAAGAATTGTAGACATTTTTTCTCCTTTCCCGATTTATGTCCTTTTTTTATGCATAAAGCCCTTTGCAGTGCTATTGTGCCTTTTTGATCGTATTCTGAAGATCCTGATATTCCGAAAATACGGATTGGTAGGCGGTTCTCGAATCATTGAGTGTGTCAGAAATATGCTGCAGAACCAGCTTCTGATCATCGAGCGGCTTGTACAGGTTCTTCTCACATGAAGCGACAAACTTGCGTCCGGCCGGGGTATCCCATCCTGTTTTCAGGGTATTAATCATATCTTCCGTGTCGTTTCTCAATGCCTGAAGCTTCTGTTCCAGACTGCGCATATCATTGACAGCCGTGTTGAACGCCTCCTCATCGATGATGATGTCCAAACCAAGAATCATTTATGTTCCTCCTGATTAAGATCTCAGGCTTTCCATATACTTGAGAACGGAATTGCGGTCCTCTTCAGCAAGCAGGTTCGCAATTTCCTCAGCCTTGGCAGCCTTTCCTTCTTCTGCATACAGTCTGGCTCTGAAGATCGCGGCAAGTGTGTCCTTCGGATCAGCGAATGACTTGTTGCGGAAGTAAGCGATTGCCTGGGAGTACTTGCGGTTGACTTTGTCCGCCGGCTCGTTCAGCTTCCTGCTCAGCAGAGCTTCTGTATACATTCCATAATATTTGTAATACTTGTTGTCGCTGTTCTTGAGAATTGCAACATAGCCGGACGCCCCTGCGAAATCATCTTTTGCCAGATAGCTGGAAATCAATGTGAAGTACATCTTCTCACGGAATTCCGTCGGCATTGTGAACGGCTTGTTATCTTCCTCGGATACAGGTTTGACCTCTTCTGCTGCAGGTTTTTCTTCCGGAATGATTTCGCTGAGATCATACTGGCGGATTTCATTGCCGTCATCGTCATATTCGACTTCCGCGAATTCACCGAGATCATCGCCGATGAAGCCGTTGTCAATGTTTTCCTGAATCATGTCCATATCACGCTGGGCAATCTGATCAAGATATTCATCATCAATGACGACATTCTCATCGAGCAGAGGTTCAGGTTCAGCGGGTGCCTGAGTCATTTCGGCAAGTCTTCTTCCCGGATATTTCAGATGACCCTCTGTCCAGCTGATCGCTTCATCATATTTGCCGGACTTGAAGTAAAGATCACCGATTTCAGCGGCGAGCTGAACAATCTGGAGCTTGGTGATTTCCGGATCCGCATATTTGTCTGAGAGTGCTTCGATCGCTTTGGCATAATGTGCATCTCTGTTCGCAGGATCATTTTCCGCCTGGGCAGCTTCAACAGCCGCTCTCTGCAGGGAGATCGACACGAGCTCATCCTTTCCGGTTACGGCATATTCTTCCGCATCATCGAGCACACGGACAGCAGTGTCATAATCCTTGCTGGCCATCAGCAGGCTGAAATAAACCGCGTAGTTTCTGTAAACAGTGGGGTCAACCGCAACCAGCTGAGCCGCGCTCTTTTCCGCATTGACATAGTCTCTGTTGATCATGTAGATCTTGAGCTTTTCGGAAATGAATTCCTTGGTCAGTGCGATCATGCCCGTGCTGTCGGCTTTTTCGCATTTTCTCAGATAGATCAATGCGTTGTCTGTTTCCTGACGTGAGCTGAAGAGAAGCGCCATCTGGTAATACATTCTGGGCAGCACATCTTCGCTGCATTTTCTCTTTTCAGCCTCCACGTAAGAATCCAGAGCGCCCACGTAGTCACTGTTGAAGAAGCACGCATTGCCATAGTTGAAGTAGTTGTCTCCGTTGTCCGGATCGACCTCTTTGGCCTTGGCAAAATAATTCAATGCGTCCTTGTACTTCTTCAGGACTACCGCGACCGCACCCGCACGGGATAAAGCCTGCAAATCGGCGGGATTTTGGTTCAGAACAATCTGATAATACTTCAGAGCAGTCTCATAGTTCTGATTCGAATAGGCCAGTTCTGCATTATACCTGGCTTCAGAGATGTCCATAGCGTCTGCCATAATCTGTTTTCCTCCCATTAAAACTTTTGATATTGGTTCATGATGAACTGCAGCATTTCATCATTATGTGCACGTTTTGTCCATTGCAGAAGATTGCAGTTGCCCACATAGATGTCGTTATAGGTAAGGCTGAGATCCTTACGGGTGAGGAACAGCTTCTTCGCAACGGAATTCATCGGCCTGCGGATTGCCATGAACAGCGGGTTGACCCCGATTCTCTGATTGTCCATCGGGATATCCGTCTCAAGCAGTTTCAGCGCTACGGATTCCATGCCGGCTTCAATCGCGTAGAGAAGTTCGAGACCGCTGAACTGTTCAAACGGAATATCCTGATCTGCCAGATACAGGGCCATGTCCTCCTTGCCGCTGAGAATTGCCATGTTCAGAACTGATCCCTGATCTGTCATCATCTGCAGTATAGATCTGTCTTCGTCTACCCTTTTTTTCAGACTTTCCAGATTTCCGCTGTTGATCAGGGCACGGATGCCTTCCATCCGGGAACGCACATCCGCATCTGCGCCCCAGAACTTTTCAGCCGTGAAATTGCCGAGATATTGTCTGTATTCAAGGCTGTCCGGATCCATGCCTGAATTCACCGCTTCCACGAAGCACTCAGGCAGTTTATATTCACCGGCGAACACCTTTCCGATCAATGTGTCAGGACAGGCATATACGGTCCCATCGCTTCCGATGACTCTGAATTCACCGTAGCCGATCTGATATCTGGCCCCTTTGAATACGATCTCGGAAGAATCCGCAGCCGCTCTTGTATGCAATACCGTATGTTTCAGATAAGCACCGAGCCGATCATGAAACACGCGGCTGTACTCAAAGGGCTCGGGATCTTTCTCCCACCCGACATTCAACGCATTTTCGAAATGCCTGTTTATGTAGTACGTCAAATCTTTGTAAAAAGCCATTTTCCACCCTCCTGACACAGCCTCTGTATCAGCCTCTGTATCTGTTGTAATGATTCATTTCATAAGCGCTGGAATACATCGCGCTCTGGCATGATGCCTGCTGCGCATTGCATGCGCTGATGGCACTGTTCAGACTGCCGATGCTCGCTTCCGCAGCCGCGATCTGCTGTTTCAGATTGGCAATTGCAGTTTCAAGTCTTGTTTTCTCAGACTTGTATTTTTCCAGAGCAGCAGATGAATGCAGGTCCTCCAAAACGGATTTCACCTTGAAGATTTCTCCGATCGCAGCCGGTGCGACACCGCTCATGATCACCGCTTTCGGATAGATTTCCGCAACACGTGTGATGGATTTGATACCATTGGTGATAATGGAAGGAACATCATTGACGGTAGTGCTCCCCTCAAGCATCCTGATGATCAATTCAATCTGTTCGAGCCTCTGTTCGAAATTCAATTTCTGCGAACTGTACTCATTGACCCGCTGCGTCATCTGGTTGCGCTGACTGACATAATTGGCTTCACGCCTCTCAGACGCCGCCTTTTCCGCTGCGTAATTGTTGTAGCGGTTTTTATAATACTGATAATTATCTTCCGCTTCCTGTTCGGTTGGATTTGACCATGACATAGTGAGATCTCCTTCTTTATTTTTACTTATGGGAAAAGCGATTGATTAAGAATAATTTTATTGATATCCGGCGATTTCTGTCAACACACCCGGAAACCGCTTTCATGAATCTGATCAGTATCCGAACATCGCGAATCTGTCCGAGTACATGCTTTCATCTTCATAATATCGCCAGTTTCTTTTGTCTTCCGAGTAAAAGACCACTTTGAATGTTTTGCCGTTCTGCGTTTCTGTTCCCTGGACCACAATGGTTCCGTTATCATATTCGCCGGTGTATTTGACGTTGGTCAGTCTGTCTTCAACCTGAGCCTGTCCGTCGTAAACACCGTCGACGACATTGACCGTTGTGATGGAATCTCTGATACAGGTGGATCCTTCATAGCCGCGGGAATAGATACTCTGCTTGCCGTTGGGGGCATCATTGTTCCATTTGCCGATGGCATAATTGTATTTGTCATTTTCAGGATCTCCGCTGTACCGGTAAAGATATGTTCCCGTTCCCTTGCGCTGATTTTCCTCATAGCCGCCATAGTAGATGGTGAAATGGCCGCCTGAGCTGGTATACAGACCGATCCGGCTGTATTGAGTGCCGCTTAGATCCGCCAGCAGCGGATAATCATTTGCCAGGTGATAGTTGATATCTTTTCTTGAGCTTTCCAGATTGTCCAGTTTTCTGAGCGCCTCCTCATATTTTCCTGCATCAATATCTTTGGCGATTTCAGCCATGGAGGCTTTCACGCCGTTGATATATTTCTGAGATTCAATATTCTCAGTATGCCCGCTCAGTTCTTCACTGAGCCCGTATTTTTCAATCCCTTCTTTCAGCACATTCTGTGCCGCTTCGTAATCCCCTTCTGAAGCCAGATGATCCGACCATTTCATATATGCTTCGGCGATATGGGATGCCGGTTCTTCCAGATGCGTGAATGCATCAATGGCTTCCTCGTACTTTCCTTCTTCCAGAAGACTGTTTCCCCATTGCGTATATACGTCATTGGCATGTGCGGCTGAATCCGGAGCCATGCTGTATTTTTTCAGGGCTTCCTCATAATCGCCCGCATACATCAGTTCATTGCCCCAGTCGATATATACGCTCATCATGCCGTTTTTGACTTTGTCACTTCTTGGTGAAATCCTGCCGGCAGCCATATATGCGTCAAGCGCTTTTTCATATTGGCGCGATGCCGCATACGATTGTGCAATCTTGATCTGATTGGAGAAATCAATTCTCGTCTTGACGAAATATCCGATGCCAAGCAGAAGCACAAGCGCTGCAGCCGCATATACGAAGACGGGAATCTTCCTTTTCGGTTTTGCCTGTTTCTTGAGCACCTCGCTGTATTTGTCTGACAGCCAGCTGTCCTCGATCTGGATGTGCTTGTTGAGTGCGGCAGTATCACTGAACATCGTTTCGTAATCCAGAGACTGCACACCGGAAAACGCATTCCTTTCAATCCGTGAGACGGACGGGGTCAGGCTCACATCTTTCAGCCTTCCGCATCCTTTGAAAGCTTCCGGCCCGATCGTGTCAAGATTGCGTGAAAGTGTGACCTTTTCCAGATTCGAACAATTCTCAAATGCGGCGTAGGGAATCACTTTCACATCATTGGGGATCACGACCTCGCGCACGGTATCACAGCCGCTGAATGCACGTGGACTGATCGAGCTTACTTTAGCAGGTATGACAACAAGCCTTTTTTTTCCGTTATATCGGACCAGATTTCCATTCCGTATGAGCAGATCCGGTTCAGGACGCAGCGTAATCGGCTCCTGATCAATGCCGTTCAGCGCATCTTCGTAAATGTCTCCGGATGAGCTCATACTGCGCAACGCGGCCTTCACTTTTTCGTATTGCGCATCTGACATCCAGGCTCCGCAGGAAGGACACCTCATTTTACCGCTGCCCGAAAATGCCGCTTCACAGCCGCAATCTTCGCATGTCCAGTAAATCGGTTTTGACGTATGCTCTGTATTAAGGTTCACACTGAACTCCATTCAAAATCGGATAATTCTAATAAAATTATTATACAATCCTCAGCTCAAAAGCGCTTTCAAATCCTCATAAACGATGAAGATTTCCGCACTTACTACCCATTTCGGCAGTATGATCATGCACGGTCTCACACAATGGTGAATCCGAAGCCGTGCAGCTGTTCCTCAAGGATATCCGCATTTCCATAATCATTTCCGAAAGTTTCAACAATCATCTTCTGCGTGATCTGCGCTGCGGAATCATTCAGCCTGGCACAGATCATCTCCTTCGCAAACACACCTTCTTTTCTGTTGAGCTCATATGATTCAGAAAACTTCTCAAAACACTCAGGTTCATCTGCGTACAGATCGTCCGGAATGAATCTGCCGTTGAGATTGTCTGTTCTGTTCCGGATTCCCCTGAAACTGTCAATCACATCATCACTGGTATTTAAAAAAGTTTTCCAGACTTTCCCTGAATCCGGCAAACGATGTCACAGTACCGTTATTGATATTAACCGTATCAGTATTCAGACGGAAGTCTTTGGCACCGCAGGTGCCTTGGAAGCCTCGTCTATAGTGCAACGCACTTAGGCGGGGAGGTTCACTTGAGTATATCAGTATTATTCCTGTATATGTAACAATGCAGCTTTGAATCGTTCTTACTCACAGTAAATATCCGGATCAAGCTGATATGTATGCAGGTCATCGGCGTCATCGCACAATCCGAGATAGTATGCGTCAAGCTGTGTGAAGTGCGGCTGTGTGCCCCACCAATCCCATCTCGAATGATCGTACATGATTTCATCTGATTCGATCTCGCGCAGATGATTGACATAATCCTCATTGATTCTTTCATTTGCATAATACATATCGGGAAGTCCGAATGTATGCAGCAGTTCATGGGCGATCGTCGCTGCTTTCAATATATAGGAAGGATGACCGCAATTCAGAAGAATTGTTTCATAATAACAGTCCGATTCAGGCATCTTTCCGAATAACGGATAGGCATATGCCCATGTTTTGTCTGTATGCTTGCCGTTGAAACAGAAGATGAAGGTGATATTGTCAGCGTCAAATTGTTCCATCAGACCTTCCGCATCAATATGAGCTTTCACGTAATCAGCCATCGGTGCGAAGGTGCTGATTCCATCACCCAGCATATCCTGATCAAAATATGCTTCATAATAAAGTTCGTTGTATGACATCCAGTCAACGATCAGATCGGTGTACGCACCCCAGTACGACGCTTCCGCTTCCAGCCATTGTTCAGCTTCCAGAATACTTCGGTACATATTGGAATAGGTATCCAGATCGCTTTTTTTATCCCAGTCCCATGCGCAATATTGATCTGATGCAAAGACAGTTACAACCACGGTTTTCCCGCGGATGGATTTGACCGTTCCGCATCCTCCGTAATAAGCCGGATAGGTGATTGCCGGAATGCTTTCCGGAAGCTCTTCAACGGTTTCAGCCGTTTCACTTCCGGTTTCCGTTTCTTCCTGCATATCCGCCGGTTCAGATTCGACCGGTACACTTTCTGTCTCTTCCGTAAGGATTGAAGCCTCATTCAGCTGTTCCAGATATGTCTCTTTGGTATTTGCTGCGGTTTCATATTCTGCACTCTGCATGGAATCTGTCTGATATATTTCGTGCTGGATTTCCACATAATTTGAAATATGCAGACCGATCAGCACGGCAATCACACACAGCCAGCAGATTTTCTCAACCCTTTTCATCTGTATGATCTCCTTATACAAATGATAAAAAGATCTTTGCCATGCCTTTTTTTGAGTGTTCTTCGTCATACAGAAAAGACACATGTGCTTTCATCTGTACATGTGTCTGAATACTGGTATTGACAGCGGACTCAGTCTCTGCCCGCACCGCTGGCGTCTGAATCCGGGGTGTTTTTCTTCTTACGGACCGTTTTTTTCTTTGTTGTATTCTGAGCGGTTGTGCCTGCCGCTTTTCTTGCTTTATAACGCTCGATCATTCTCATTTCCGCGTGATAGAGCTTTATGATCACCCATCCCCAGAAAACGATGACGGCGAGGCCGATAATCACTTCCATCTTTTCATTCCTTTCCCCTAATAGCGGATCATTTCTTCTTTCCAGTATCCTGAGGGCTGATGCCGAAAGCATTTTCCAGCATGCCGTTCAGCCGTTCGACAACCGGTTTGCGATATCATCAAAATAATGAAGCCTGGATGTGCTGATCACAAGATCAATATCCTTCTTTTCAAACGGTGCAAGATCGACAAGATATGATTTCAATGTGTCCGCATCATTCAATACGTCCTTTCCCTTCATCCCGATCACGATCTTCATCGCCTCATCCAGAGACATCTGTTTTCCGGCATTGTATTTCAGAATGTTATGCGGAATATCGGCGAAATATTTCCGGGAAATCTCTTCATCATGACCGGTGTTTTCCGGATGGAAGACCACGTTCTGATCGTTCTCATTCAATTGCAGAAAGAGCGAATCATTCTGATTGATTACGGTGAGAGAATAACTGCCGATATTGACAATATCGCTTTCCTTTAAAAGAACGGATTGATCTGCTTTGATGCGTCTGTGGTTAACAAAGGTCCCGTTGGTGCTGTTCAGATCACGGACATAGATATGTTCATTGTCCGCTTTGCAGAAGGCGCAATGCGATGCGGAGATGCTGCGGTCCTGAAGTGACAGAACATTTTTCTTTGTTCTTCCCACCTGATAAATTCTTTCTTTGAGCAGAAGCGGATTGGCATTTCTTTTTTTCAGCACAAGCATTGTCAGCTTCTTTTTCGCATCAATCAGACGGATGTCATTGATCTGCAACGCGCCATGGCTGCTTTGGTCACCGTCATCCCTGATCAGCTCATGATCGCTTTCAAAACACCATCCGCCATCTTTAGGCATCAAGCGGACGGAAGCCGCTTCAAACGGTCCGGTCTGTTTTTCCAGATCATAATCTTTCATCTGATGCAGATTGAAAATCCGAAGTATTGCTTTCATGTCTCATTCTTCCTTTCTGCTCAGATTATTCCGTATGTGCTCATCTGGTTCAATGCGCTCTGAAGCGTATCCTGCGTAACGGGTGCGGCCATGCATATGCCTATGATCTGATTCATCATATCGCATACTTTTGCCGGATCGGAGAACGCGCTCCTGAAGTAACTGAAATTCTTGAATTCATTCTGATCCACATTGAATGTGATCATCATGGTTTTCCTGTCTCTTTTCACCTGATCAATCACGCCAAGATCAATCCACAGACAGGCAACCTCGTTTCCCCACCTTTCAATGACGTTGTTTTTTGACGGATTTCTGCTTTTGCGCTGCCACATGAAGGGATACAGATAGAGTGTCCGGTCTGTAAAGATCCAGGAAATCGTATTTTTGGATGTGTGATAAACACACAATACCTTTTCGTTTTTCAGCCGGTCTTCGATCTGTTCCGCAATCAGTTTTCCCTGATTCTTTCTGCGCAGGGTCATCGCTTTGTTCAGACCTTCATTCAGAAAGGAACCGATGTATATATCACGGGCATGGAAATCACTGTCCGTCAATGAAGTAACATCAAGGCTGCGCTCTGCTGAAAACAGCTGCATACAGGATCTGTACCCGGCAAGCAGTCTTGCAATCTCAATTCCGCTTCCGCTTGCTTTCTGCTCAAGGCGGCTGATCATATTCTGATAGAAATAGCGATGAGCCGTATATTGAGAATCAGCTTTGGCCGCTTTGTTTACAAACTGTCTTGCTTTCCTGAAATCACGGACCGGTTCTTCAAATTCACAGAGCAATGCGCATATCAGATATGCACGTGCATCCCGTATGAATTTTCCGGCTGCTTCAAGCCATTCAATTGCCCTTTTCACATTTTTGGGGAACGTGATTTTTTTTGCCTTTGCAACGGCGGACTGAAGATAAACAGTTCTGTAATCTGCACTGAATGACGGTATGGATTTGGTATTGCCGTTTTTCACATTGAGCACTGCTCCAAGTCCATATGCGCAGCCGATCGCATACATTTGCCAGGGTTCCGCATAGGTGCGTGCTCTGCCGTTGAAGCGGTCCGCATCATCATAGCGAAGTTTACGTTCCGCATCGATCGCGTCTTCGCATAATTTTATGACTTCATTGAACGCATCAAACGGAATCACATCAATCGTCTCATCTTTTTTGCCTGTTTGTTTATCAAGCTTTTTATTTTCATTTTGATTCACGGCCGGTTTTCGCTGAACTGCCGATATCAGCAGTTCAAGCATCTTTTTCAAAGCCGCGGGATCACAGACGGTCATATCCGTATCCATTGAAGAGGCGGATTCATTCAGATAAAGAATCACCGGCTTTTCAATGTTGTGTCTTCTGATCCGCAGACGTTTGTGCGCACTGCCATAGAAAGTGACACTTTCGATCTGTGCATAAGGCACTGATTTGATTTTCATGATCTGATATGCTTTCGGATCAGAACTGATATAAACACTCCGGTCCGTGAATACAAATGTATGTTTCAATGAATGCCTTTTATCATATGCGCTGAGAATGCCAAGAATCACATGCGTATCCGGAATTCCCGTGATTTTTTCCGCAGTTTTGACAATCCGGTCTTTGGGGGATGGCTTCAATGCATATTCCAGCTGATAATTGGAAGTGCTCAAAGCCAGGGAAGGCAGATGTTTTTCCAGTATTCCGATGAGCGGATCATCATCAATGGCACTGCCGTTCTGAACATCACCGCCGGATTCAGAAGAAACTGCTGTTTTTACAGCCGGTTTGATTTCAGGGAAATGGCCGATGGTCTTTCCGCTTTCAAAGTCTTCCTCTTCTTCCGCATTATCATCTTCGGACACACTGATATCACCGTTATTGTTTTCAGACTTTTCGCATTGTATCAAAGCCTCCTGAAACGCTCTGATATCCGCATATCTGTCTTTCGGATCAAAGGCACAGGCTTTCAGAATCACTTTTGCCAGGGCCTCACTGCCATGAAGAGGTGCCGGAATCATTTCACCGCTCATCCGCTTTGCCATGGCTTCCTCAATCAGCTGCGCACTCAGCTTCTGTCTGACCGGATAAAACGGCAGCTTTCTTCCGTTGAGCGCCCAATACAATACCAGGCCAAGAGAATACTGGTCAGCCTGAACACCATATGCATGTTCGTGATAGACCTCCGGTGCAATATAGTCAGGCGTTCCCGCCATGGTTGCCTTTGAAGCGCTGCTCAATGTTTTGGCAATACCGAAATCACCCAGCTTGAATGCGCCGAAGCGGTTGACAAAAATATTCTGCGGTTTGATGTCTCTGTGCACGATCTTTTCACTGTGAATCAGGATCAATGCATCACAGATATCTTTTCCGAGTCTGATTACCTGTGCAGGTGTCAGCGCACCTTTTTCTCTGATCATTGAGGGCAGATTCTGAAGCAGTTCCATCCGGATCAGGATGTCCCAGCCGATACTGTTCTTATGTTCAATGACCATATGATCTTCATAAGAAACGATATTGGAATTGCCTTTGAATCGTTCCATGATCCTGAATTCTTCAATAATCGTCTGCAGACGGCTCTCAAAATATGATCTGATCTCCTCTTCCTCATATCCGCCGTCAAGCATGGCGGTATATTCTTCTTCGGAAGCGGGTATGGATATCTTTTTGACAGCCGAAAAGTATTCACCGCCCGCGTCGGTTTTCTTGATTTCATAGACTGCCCCATATGTGCCTTTGCCAATCAGTCTGACAGTCTCATATCCCGGCCATATTTCTTTCATGTTGTCTCCTTACGTGTGCGGAATGTCCGGATGCGAAAATCCCATGCCTTTATTTTACTGTTGCAATGCCAAAAGGGCGAGATTCTTTTGAACAAGGTGATGGCTTTCCTGTTTTCAAAGGGAGAATATCCGTTTAATGCATGATCTTTCCGTTGTTAAAAAAGAAGACACATCGATGTCAGTGTCCTCCATGATTTTTCCGCTTGCCGAAGTGATGCTTATGAAGCGTTTCTTAAGATGTTGAAATAACATTCTGCTTAACAATAAACCGCATGCAGATATCCGGAATACAAATGCAGAAACCACGCATAAATAAACTCGTAGAAACAGATTTCGAAAACAAGAGTGAACGGCAGACCGGAAACCAGCAAACTTGCAGCATGCAGAACAGCTGCGGTCAGCTGAATCGCCGCAGGCAGATGATGCCTGTCTGTTTTTCCATATGCCAGCATAACCAGAAATACACCGCCAAGAACCGAAAGCAGATTGAAAATGATGCCAAGAATCGACACTCCGCCGATTCCGATGATGAGCATATTGAGCACCATCATGACCAGATAAATCCATGCGGTCAGTTTGTCTTTCTTTGAAAAAATCATGATGATCAGCAACAGTTCCAGAATTCTGAACAGGTAATAGGTAAAATGTTCATTGAAGAAAGTGCCGTCAATAATTCCGTAAACGACCGTTGCGACAAGTACACCGATTAACAAACCGGCCGCGGAATAATTGCCGGTTGAAACATCCGCGTTACTGTCTGTTTTCTGTACAGCTGTATCCGTGAATGTTGTTTCCGACTTTGAAATGTGACCGCCTGATTTCTTTGTCTCAGATGATGCAGATACATGCGGATCTGTCCGCACAGCTGCCGGTTCCTTCGTCTTCGGAACTGACGGTTTTGTTTCAGATTCATGCAGGTCAACATTCATCACATCACAAAGAACCGCCTTGATCTGATCGACAATTGCAGGCGCATAGGTTTCATACATCTAAAGCAATGCCATCCGCAATTCTGATTCTGTTTCGCTTTCTTCGCAGACAGCAAGTCTGTCAAAGATATGAGCGGCGCTTGCCTGGCAAAGAACCGAAATCGTTCTGGACTGATCCGGCGCAAGATCTGCGAGATGGGCTTTGAGCATATTCGCATCCGCGAGAACCGATTTTCCGTTTTTTCTGATTGTTTCTCTTAATGCTGTGTTGAGTTCCATATATTTCTCCGATATCCCATCCGAAAACAGTCGGCGGACTATGCCTTGACCAACCTGCAGCCGCATTCACGATCTTGCAGCAATTCAATATGACATCATACACTTCCTGTTCAGTGCTGAATCAGTCAGCGCCAAACATCTTGTCGATGACCTTGCGGGCCTGTTCTTCTTTGCGCTCCTGTTCAGCCTGTCTGCGCACCGCTTCTTCCTGATTTATTTTTTTCTCAATCTCATTCCTGATTCTCTGCTGATGAAGCTGTTCGAGATAATCTGAAGCCGCCTTAAGTGCTTCCTGCACTTCCAGAGCTGTATCGTAAAGGTAAATTTCAAGTTTGTGACTGACCTGATAATCATACTCTTTGTTCAGCCAATTATTGAATTTCTCTGAAAGTTTCCACTCCCAGACCGTCGCTTTTGAGATGAAGTGATTGACATCATAATTGTTGTTTTCAGTCCATTGCCTGCAATGAATTGTGAAACGATGTCCATCCTGTGTCACCACGCCGACTTCATGATGCATAACACTGTCAAGCAGCTTTTTCTGACCGGGTTTCACGAATTTCACTTTCACAACCGCCGGCGGTCTTTCGTTAAATCCTTCGTTTTCTTTTCTGTAGCTCACGCCGATATACATGTTTTCAGAAAAATCCCCGATCTGCAAAGCATATGGTTCACTTCTGTCCCAGCTGTTATGACGGCTCATCGTTGCTTTATGTCGCATATGGTTCCTCTCATATGATCTGCAGCCCGTTTCCGTACTGTCAGCAGGCGCGGATATACATTGAATAATCAGTTCATTGAAACATCTGTATTATCGAAATCATTCTGATTCTTCAGTGATCAGCAGTTTCGCGCCGGATGATTCAAGCTCTTTCCAATACTTTTCCGCAGCTGTTTTCGTAACCGGCTGATTCAGTCTGCATGGAAGATTTTCTGCCATCTTCTTTGCATCGCTCAGCGAAGCACCGGTAACAGTGCGGATCACTTTTACCACTCTGACCTTATCGTTTCCGATTGAATTGATCGTGATATAGCATGTGGCCGGTTCGGCTGGATTTGTTTCAAAATCATAAGGATACGGAATATCCGGATATTTCCAGCGGTACTTATACAGAAGATCCTGCTCTGCCATGGAATACTTTTTAATCAGTTCATAATTGATGCCGGTCTTTTCAGATACCATTTTCAGATATTCAAGAAACAGCTTTCCTCCGCCATATCTTGTCAGCGCATGAATCCGTTTTTTCCGTTCTTCATCTTCAATCTTTCCGCCGTATGATTTCCAGAGATATTCAGCCTCATCCCAGAGCTTGACGATCTCACTGACCGTGAACATCTGATGATCAACATACCATTGGTCTTCATGTTCAAGCACAGGTCCTTCCGGCGCAATGGCCGGCTGACTGATGTAATCATCTTCAGCAAGCATGTCCTTTGATTTGAGAATCAAATTCTCAAAAACGAACATGCTGATTGCCTGCTGAGCGGTAAATCCGATGCTTTGCAGTCTTAACACATATTCGGTTTTAGCTTCTTCTGCGTTGTATTTCTTATACTTTGCGACAAGCGTTCCGCTGAGCAGTTCTTTTATGGATCTCTGATTTATTTCCTTTGTGACAGTGCTCTGAGTGTCCGCTTCTTTCTGTTTTTTATCTTCTTCATACGGCACAATTTTCAGACGGAGGTCACCATATGTCGCAGCGTCATCCGCACCGGCAGGACAATTTGACATGGAAAGATAATATGTATCATTGCTGAGATCATCGACATAAATGCTTTTCGTAAGTTTTTCAAGAATCGGAATATTCTTTTCCCGCGCATAACTGAACACATTTTCTTTTTCAGATGATGTCATCGCATTGATCATTCCGGGATTCATGATGAGCAGAGAATCCCTTATGTGCTCCGGATAAGGCAGCCCTTTTGAATTTGTGCTCAGATATGTCTGGTAATCAGCCAGTTCATGAAGTCCGTCCAGAATATTCACGTTCTCTTTCGGAATCAGCCAGCAATGGTAAGTCGAGTCCAGGACTTCATCCACCGAATCATCTTCAAATTCCGCTCTGAAATCATAAAAAATGAAATATTGTGAGACCTGTCGATAATGTTCTTTGCACAGTTTCTCAAATTCTGTCAGCTGCGGGTCTGGTTTCTGTTTTTTTCTGAATAAATTGAACATATTATCCTCCTGAAAATGATGCCTTTGAACAAATCCTGTTTTCGTGAACCATAGTATGTTTCACCATCATAATATCAGCAGATCGTCAGAAGCCGGATTCTTTTCTGATCCGTGCAGATCTATTCTCCTGTCTTCCCGTCTGCCGCGGTTTGCTTTGTTTCATTCTGTGATTGCAAAGCCTGTAGCAGTTTTTCTGCCTCTTTGGAAAGTTTTAATTTCCAGTTGTCTTCGGATATATCAGTGAACTGCATATTTCCCGAAGCCTTTGCAAGAGCCCTGACAAATTCAAATGATATCGGTTTGCCGCCGTAAATCGTAAAGTCCGCAATGCCTCCGTTGCGGCTTGAGACAACATACCAGGGTTCTCCTTTCAGAACATCAATGCAGACCGAATCGTTTTTCCCGTCATATACGTCACTGCTCAGACATCCAAGATCAAACAGATATTCCCTTGTTCTGCAGAAACTGCCATTGATGATTTCCCCGAAAACCTTCTCATATGATGCACCGCTGTCATAACTTCCCGGAGAAGCATAACCCGGATCAGGCCTTTTAAAGCCTGCTTTCCGGATTACATCCAGGAGCAATTCACGCCTGTCAGCCGGATTATCCTCTTTCGGTACGGGTTTGGCCGGTTTCATCGCATCCTTTGTGCCGAATGTTCTGCGGATCATTGTCTCAGCATAGTTTTTCAGCATCTCTTCATCATCGGTCAATGTGAATATCCTCAATACTCTTGTCTGATTGAACCAGACCACTTTGACAGGCATTTTCAAAGTCCGGCTGATTCCGCCGATCCCAAGCACCCCTTCTTCCTGTGAAAGAGCAGCGAACTGACTGATGGTACCCTTTGAATCCCAATACTCCTGAATCAGTTCTGTTTCCGGCGCATTGGCAATTTCGCTGACTGTGAGAGTGGAGATGTCTTCAAGATCCGCATTTTCCATATAAGCAGCCCAGTCAACGATCATTTCCCAGCCATATGGCATGGCCGCCAGAAGGAAGTCATATTGATGCCATGCCCCCGGCGTATGCTTCATGTCCTGAATATAGCTGATATCATCGATGAATTCCTGTTCTTTGATTTCTTCTTCCTGAATGTGCATTTGCAAAGTATGAAAGAATGCGTTTTTGTTCAGATTTGCACAGCACTCTTTCCAGTTGGATTCATCGATGTCGAAATAAGAATACTCACCGAGTCTCTTCGCCTCTTCACGCAGTTTTGAAAATGTGATCAAGGAAAATGTTTCCTTCTCCAGAGGGCCTGGTTTTCCGATATGATCACCAGCACCATGGAACATGATTTTGTAATATCTTTCAATCACATATGGAATCCCTGTTTCATCAATACAGTATTCAAACGTATGTTCTCCATAAGGAATCACTTCTGTGAATAACGTATATTTCATAGCATTCCCCCATTTCCAGACTTGTATTATTCCTGGCGCGATACTGAACCATATATATGAACTGATTTCCCGATTAAACTGGTTGCTATTTGTTTAATCATAACATAGTTCAACTAATGGTAATGTATAATGAAGTCTGGAGAGACCATGCATCAGGCACGATGGACATTAAAATACATCAACAATGATTTTGCCTTCGGCAGAACCGTTTACTGCACTTATATCCGATACGGAATACAATGCGTCCATGCTTGCTGAAGATCTGATCGAGGCCGGTATCCTGGTTGAAAATGTATCTTTTGAAGAAGATACAGATTCACCGACAGAACAACACAGCGGACAATGCACAGCTGCTGAATTTATGGATCATTATGACCGGATCCGCTTTCTTGGAAACAGCGGAACGAATTACAGATTTTCCTGTATTCTCAACGACATTCCGTTCTGTTGTGAAACCGGTGACGATGAAGCCGGAAAACCGTACAACCGTATTGTGATCTCATCTGAATCCCTCTGCTTTGACGCAGCCCATCTGATCCGCTTATTAAAAAAATGATTTCCGGTTCACACCATAACCGTATCTTTTGTGACAGACATTGAATTGGGAGGTTCATCATGAAAAAACTGGCACGTATTCTGATTCTGATCGCAGAGGTCATTCTTTCCCTGGTCGTCGGCTTGTTTGTCAGCGGCGCAGTTTCAGAGTTTTTGAACATGCGCGATGATTCGGTCTTTTCCCCGATGACAATCATATGTATTGCCGTCATTTTCATTCTGTGTGAACTGCTTTACAGAAAGCATCAAAAACAAAAAGCCAATGAAAAAGATGAACCCATCCCTACTGTAAAGCAATCCATCGCTGAAACAGTGGCTGAACCTGTGAAAGAACAGGCTGAAACGAAGAAACCATCTTCAGAATATTTCAATGAATTACGTAAGCGCATGAGCGGTTCTCTGGTTGCGCTTTACAAAGAAACACATGAGGAAAAGTACAATATCGAATATCTGCGCAGACTGCAGAGCATCGGATTTACAGATGCACAGGCCAATAACATGTTCATGTTTGAGCTGATGATACTCAAATACGACAGCCGCGCGATTCTGTGCGATCCGAAGTATATTCAAAACAATTATTTCGATCTGAAAACCGTGCCGTTTCCGCAGGAGGATCACTGGTATGCCGAACATCAGATGTTCCTGATGAGTGAGATTGTGAAAATCTGGGATGAGGCGGAATATCTCTGGCAGTCCGGTGCGAAAAATATTGAAAACGAAGATGTGAAAAAGAGAATTCATTCCATCACCCGATACGGCGGCGGAAAGATGTTCCTGGACTATATGGATATGATGGAGGAAAAGTCACATACTCCCATGCCTCTGCTGCAGGCATATGTGCGCGGTGAACAGGATCTGTTATGGCTTTACAAATGGAAGAAGATCTCTGAACATCCGTATGCGCCTAAATAATTTCCTCGCTTTGAAATGATTCCGGTCTTTGCCTGTGCATGCAAGTGCGCAGGCTTTTTCTGTATGTTTCAAAAAAGACAAAAATGAAAAAAAAGAGTGTTCATGGATCATCTAAACTTTCAATGCGGAAACAGGAGGAATTCATATGAATGAATATGAAAAGATCCGTCTTTCAATCAGCTGTGCATCTAATCCGGGAATGGACGGGATCACACGGGATGATTACGGTTTTCGTCATGGCGAGCGGATCGTATTGTATGAAAACTCACTTCCTTCCTGTCACGAAGCAACAGGTATTCCGTTTCTTGCATGTGCAGCGGACAGCCAGACACAGATTCAAAGACCCCACAATCCGCAGGAGGATGCCGCCCCGGCTGCCGTATGGCATCTTCTGTACGAACAATATGAGAATTACTTCGATGATGATCTGAAATATCATATGGCGGATGCGGTCAATGAAAGCGTCATCCGCCAGGCCGCATATCTCGGTCATGATCTGAGCGCTTCACTGGCTGCGGTCGGGATCTGTGACAAATACGTGCGCACCATGTATTTCGGCAACTGTTCCATCCTTCATATCCATGAAGGAAAACTGAACCGGCTTACACCTTTGAAAATGTCAAATTTCAACAGCACCTATGTGGGCAATGACATGTTAAGCGGCAGGCAGATGGCAGTCTTCCATGATTATCCGCTCTGCAAAGGAGACACCTGGATTCTGGCCAGTGACGGTGTGACCGACCCGCTCACGGATCTGGATTACGAACTGGATGATGATATGATCATGCATATTGTCAAAAGCAATCCGTTGAATTGTGCTCAGTTGCTGGTCAAAGTCAGCGGTGAAACATATGATCCATGCTATACAAGAAATCTATGCAGAGACAGCCGCACAGCGGTTGTCATACATATTGAGGAAACCTGATTCAACATCTGTTAAAGTTAAAAAGAAGGAGGGCTGAATATGCTCGAACTCAACGGAAAATATGCAATGGCGAAAGTCTTTACCGATGATATTGAAGAAGAAGCAGTTTCTCAGATCATCAATCTTCTCAATCAGCCCTTTGCAAAAGATTCCAACCCCCGTTTCATGCCGGATGTCCATGCCGGCAAAGGCTGCACCATCGGCACCACGATGAAAATCAGTGAATGCACTTGTCCGAACCTGGTCGGTGTGGATATCGGCTGCGGTATGCTGGTGATTGAACTGGATGAAAGAATTGATGATTTCAAACGCTTTGATCAGGTAATCCATGACTTCGTACCGGCCGGAATGAATATCCATGACACAGCGAAAGCGGATTATCCGATTGATCAGCTTCATTGTTATGAAAAATTAAGAAACACTGATTATCTGATCCGTTCCATCGGATCATTGGGCGGAGGAAATCATTTCATTGAAATCGATGAATCCAAAGACGGCAGACACTGGCTCATCATCCATACCGGTTCCCGAAACCTGGGCAAGCAGGTCTGTGAGATCTATATGGATATCGCAGCTGAAAATCTGGAATATGGTCAGAAGGCACTGAATACCGCCTGCAATGAACTGATTGAAACCCTGAAGGCACAGGGAAGAACCAGAGAGATCAGCGATGAGCTCAGAAAGCTCAAAGAGGAATACCGTCTCAAAAATGCGTCCATGTCGAAAGATCTGGCGACTGTTTCCGGAAATGATCTGGAAAACTATCTCCATGACATGAAGATCTGTCAGGCATATGCGAAACTCAACCGTGAAACCATCGCGGATATCATTCTTTCCAATTACTTTGGAAAGAAGCTGAATGAGTTCACCTGGTGGCATTGTATCCACAACTATATCGATGTTGAAAACCGTATTCTGCGCAAGGGATCCATTTCCGCACAGAAAGATGAAATGGTGATCATTCCGCTGAATATGCGCGATGGCTGCATCATCGGCAAAGGCAAGGGCAATCCGGACTGGAACTTCTCCGGTCCCCATGGCGCCGGCAGAAAGATGTCCCGCTCCGCCGCGAAACAGAAGCTGAATGTGGAATCCTTTGAACAGTCCATGGCCGGCATTTATTCCACCACGGTCAACGCGTCCACCCTGGACGAGGCACCCGCCGCATACAAGAATGCGGATGAAATCATCGACAACGTATCTGAAAGCATTGATATCATCGAAGTCATCAAGCCGGTATATAACTTCAAGGCTTCAGAATAATCACTCACGAAAACACGGAAACAAACTGAGCAATCAGAATGATCCGTGTTTTTTCAAACCGAAAAAAAAGGCTTTTTCCACGCCGGGTATGATATAGGCACAAAGGAGGAGAACAGAATTGAACAACCGAATGAAAGCTCAGCTTGAAGCGCTCTGCAATCAACCTCATAAATTCCGCGGAACTGCCGAAGAACAGACCATCATGGTGAACCGGATGAAAGCAATGCTTGCGGAAGACCGGATGGATCTGAATGATCTCATGGACATCTGTCTGGGCTATGATCTCAATCTCAGGTCAATCCTGACGATGGCATACACGCCTTATGGAATCATCTTCGAAGATACGATCAAGGACTGCATCGAAAAAGATGATCTGAAATCGCTTCTCTTCTTCACATCCGTCTCAATGATTCAGCACCACGGAAAATTCCATACCGTAAACAATACTGTTCTCAGAGAACACAACGAGATCAATGAAGAAATCATGGATCAGCTCAGAGCATATCTTCTGAAAAAAGGATATCCGCTCAATGCACGGAATGTATCCAATCCGGATTCATTCTGCAAAGTGAAACATCTGAAGGATGCGGATTGTGACGAGGAAACATTGATGAAATATGTATTCCTCGCAGGCGGGATCCGCTACCCCTTCACCGATCAGGTTTCCATCGCCTTCTTCAATCAGCTGGACAATGAGGACAAGGAATATATTCTCACGCAGCTGCTGAATGCATACAGATCGTTCAGATATGAAAAAGTGGACGCCACTGCCTTCATCGTTGAGGATGACACCCTCCATGTGGGCAGAATCATCCAGAAAGCGGACTTCGACGCTCTCTCGACTGACAGTCCGAAAAAAGATGAACTGATCGCTTTACAAGAAAAAATCCTTTCATAAATATACCTCCGCTCGCACCCCCGGTCTCTCCAGCCGGAAAGAAAGACCCGAACCATTCGGGTTTTTCTTTTTGATCGATATGCGGAAAAAGAAATCCGGACCGGTTGAGTCAATGCACTCAATTTCCGGTCCGGTTTTGTTGTTTACCAGATGTATCCGCGGATACGGTCTGTGAGAGAGGAAGTTCCTTCTTCTGCCAGATTGATGAATTCAAAGACCTTTTCGCTCCAGCCTGCGATGATGTTTGTCTTCGCGCCGCGGAATTGCTGTGTTCCATACCCCTGAATGTCAATGGCATGGACCCAGAGATCGATTCCGGTATGGCGGCGGTACATGTCAGCGTATTCCTGAACAGGTCTGCGCCATGGACTGTTGCATTCATTGTCAGAAATGATCACGATTCTGTCTGCTCTGATCCCATCGCGCATCATCTTTTCAAACGGAAGTGACATATCAGTTCCGCCTGTTGCATTTGCGGTTCTGATGGCGGATTCAAGAATCCCTGAGTGATGTGAAACATTGACATCTCTGCAGACATTATCGAATGTGAAGACGACCGCATCGTCGCAGATCTGATTGGCAATCATGCCAAGAAGGGCTGCGATTTCCGCACAGCGGATCTGTGAGTCCGCGGAAACCGGCCTACTCATGGAACCGGAGGTATCGATCGCGATGACTGAAGTTCCCTTCAGCTTCGGAATATTGGCAATGGATGCCATCGCTGCGTTTTCAAGAACATCGCGGACTCTGGTTCCGGCATTCGCAGGAAGATTCTTATATGCCGACAGATATCTGAACGGAAGCTGTCTGCTTCTTCTGACTGCGTCCGGGTTTTCGATTCGCTCGTAAACCTTGCTGATGTTGTCAGGGTCTGCATTCAGAATATTACGCAGATTTCTCAGCAAAGCCATATATCCGACCTTTCCGGAATCAATCAGATCTGTCCAGGTCTTCTTGTTATTGCCGTGAGCAGACAGTTCAGTTTCCCATGTCAGAGGAGTTTCCAGTGTGCCTTCCACACATCTCTTCCACATCTTTGACTGATCATCATCAAGGGGAGTCGGACGGGTCATTCTCAGAATGTCACGCATGGAAACAGACTTGCCGTCACCCTTGTACTTGGCCAGTGTATACTCGTCGAAAGTCTGAATCACATCATTGATGCCCTTCTTCAAAGAATTCGGAACCGGCTTGCCGAATTCGGACAGATAGAATGCCATGATCTCAGTGACATCATCACCTCTGAGGCAGACACCGCTGAGTGTCTTGCGGACATATTCCTTGCCCTTTAACTCATGCGCCAGATATGCAGTCAGCACATGTGAGACTGAACGCATATTGAACTCACGACGGGCATAGACTGCCAGCTTTGAGACAAACTCAGCGTCCTCACTGATCATTCTCTTCAGAGTATCCTTCAGTTCTTCGGAGTTATCACCATAGAACTTTTCCTCATTGAAGAATGAGGTCAGCACCTGGGTCACAAGTCTGGTCATGTCATCCATTCTGTAAGCCTGATGACCTTCATGATTGAAGGTTATGCCGGTTGCATTACGGTTGAACTTTGTCATAACTGCACCTTCCTTTCTATCAACAAAAAGCAGCACACACAAACATGTTCATATTCTGCGCGCACTGCTTCTGCCTTCTTTTCAAGGCAGACGGATCAGGGAATTGGAAACGGTTTTTGAATGAACGGATTTTCAAATCCGCTTCAGGAGTTGAACCTGATTGAATTGTGTCTGAAACAATTTATTTGCCGAAGTAACCGTTTCCTGCAATGCCGTCTGCAGGAATTTGAATTTTATACGAGATCTTCGCGAAGCAGCGGATCAGGAGCCGAAAACGGGTTATTTTAACGCTCTGCCGTTGAGCTACAGGTATCACGTGATACCCGGCGGGATTTGAACCCGCATCTTTCGATTAAGAGTCGAAGTAACCGTTCTCTTCAATGCCGCTGCCGCGAAGATTTCTGTTTTCCGGCATTCATCTGTAAATACTGCAGTATTTCAGCGATATGCCGGGATCAATCTGTCAGACGGATCAGGAATCGAAAGCGGATTTTTTACATTTTACCCTTTAAACTACGGAACCATAAATCAAGTGGTCCCGGCGGGATTCGAACCCGCAACTTTCGTTTCCTAAGCCGAAGTAGCCGCTCTCTGCAATGCCGTCTGACATTCATTTTTTCAGGTCGGATTACTCCTTCCATCATTAGTGTACCGTATCTGAACGTACGCTTTTTTTTCCTTTTCTGAATCCGGAATGGAAGTGAACTTACATTTTGGATTCAGAAGAAGGACTCAGGTACCCCTGGAGAGATTCGAACTCTCACTCTGACGCTTAGAAGACGTTTGCTGATCCAATCAGCTGCAGGGGTATGTTTTCAGCATTGCAGTCCATCGAGATGTGTGCTGATCATCTTTCCGCCCAGACCGTCCGTCTTCCGGTATCTGTTCGGACATTGACCGCATGACTCAGCGATTGTCATGCAGAGGACTTCAGTGATCCCACCGGGATTCGAACCCGGATCCCCCTGATTAAAAGTCAGGTGCAATAGCCGTTATGCGATGGAATCATATGGACATTACCGTCGAAGCTGAACCTGATTTATGTCAGATATATATTCTGCTTCGCCATGTCCTGAAATGTTTTGTCGAATGGAGGATCAGCTGCTGCAGTCCATCGAGATCACAGCTGTCAATCTTTCCGGATTAACCGTTCGCTTTCCGGTTTGATCCGGGCTTTAATTGCAGACCCGACGGCTGTCTGCAAAGGACTTCAGCGCCTGTGAGGGGATTTGAACCCATATCCCCGCAGGCACAGAACGGTGTTCTTTCATTGAACAGATGCCAGCATCCTTCTAAGGTGTATATGAAAAGCGGAAGCCGTTCATGCGCCTGACATCCGGGACTTCCGCTGAATCTGAAACTGTGACTTGCAAAGAGATTATCTTTGGTTCAGCCATCCAGATTTCTCATGGAAATTCCTTCTGCGCTCTGTCTGTTTTTTCACACTGAAAAGAGAATATACGGATGTATTCCTGCACAGGCTTTTCGTCATTGCATATCTGTTTTCTGACATCTTTTTCTCCTTTCATGTGTCTGTTTAAGGTCGGGATGGCCGGACTCGAACCGGCATACTCGAGGCACCGGTCTCTGAGACCGGCATGTATTTCCATTTCCATCACATCCCGTTGATTAGCGGTGTTTCGGTGCAGACGATCTTCAGCGCTGCCCGGGCAGGCCCCAGACCGAAGCATGGCGGACGATACGCTGTCCTGATCGACAATTCAGTTTTATCAGATGTGAAAAACGGTCTTTTTTTCGTTTTCCCTTCCTGAACCGTCGAGGCGCAAAAAAGCGGTGACATCGATTTGTGTGCACCGCCGGTTTCTTATGATCTGATCAGACGCAGTCTGTCTGCAGTCCTCAGCACAGCCGGAGCATGCACAAAACATCATTTTCATGAAGTTCAACATTCCGCATATTCAGTTTTGTATTGCACAGAGTGTGTTTCATCTTCCGGCCTCCTTTTCTTTCGCAGAATGATCATAGCATATAACGCTATAGCGTTGCAAGCGTTATAACGTTATATTTTTGATCTTTTTTAAAATAAAATCCGGGATGTCCTCCCGGATCATTTCAGTCTTTGTAACGGATGCGTCTGACCAGCTCATCCATCGATAAGTCAAGCACACCGCATAAGGCGATCGCCGTCTCAATCTGCATACAGCCGATATCGCGCTTGATCGCATTCAGCACGGTTGAATATGAAATCCCGGAGTCTTTTGCCAGGCGGTATACGGACATCTCTTTTTCCGCAAGCATAATCTGCCATTCTTTGTATTGCTGTCTGTCTGTTCTGAGTTTTCCTGTCATACCATCACCTTGCAGCGTTATATTAACACATTGCGTTCATTTTGAATCAGCTGTTTCCGCTTAAGAAGAAACAGACTTCTCATCGTTCTGTCTGATTCAGAAGAAAAAGCTTCATGATACATGTGCGCATTCTTCCGTTTCGTTTGCCTTCACCGCCGCCATGCGGGTGGTCGGCCGGGCAAAAAGATGATTCTTTTCATGCCAATGGATACAGGAACATGCGCCCTTTTCATAAGTAAAGCCGGAAATGGGCTCTCCAAATTCCATGGGGGATTTCATTCGTGGGAGACCTTCATGGGGGACCGGATCTGAATGGTTAAAGTGAACTCTCCCCGTCTATAGTGCATGGCACTTAGGCGGGGAGGTTCACAATCTGAATATTTCACTGAATATGCAATATACAGAATATTTTGTCTTGAAAACTGCGGATTAACACAAATAGCCGGACCGTCTGAATCAGGCATTCACCATCCTCCGCCGGGTACAAAAAAGCACCGTTCCATTCAGGATCCGGTGCACGGTCTGTTTAATCATCGTAGAATCTGTGTCTTTCATGCATCGTCATGCCGTTATCATCGACATCGACATAGTATTTATAGAGTTCTTCCAGCTGATCCTGCGGCATGGCCTCAATGGTTTTCCACCATCTTCTTTCACATTGAGCAGCCGTTTCGGAAGCGATCAGTTCCTCATTTTCACCGGATCTTCTCTCTTCCTCCGCAAGACGAACAAACAGCTTGTATTTTCTGGAAATTTCATGGATTTCCTCCATGCTTTCGGGAAGCTGTCTCTCCTTTTTCTTCTGATAGAGGAAATGCTGATAGGCATTGCAGATATCTTCCGTTTCACCGAAAGCAATCTGATTGCCGCGGTCAAGCCAGAGAACCTTATTGCATAATTCCCTGACCTGTGAGAGCGAATGAGATACCAGAATACCGGTAACACCGGTGTCCAGAATTTCTTTCATCCGGTTTCCGCTTTTCTCTCTGAATGATCCGTCACCGACGGAAAGCACTTCGTCAAGAATCAGGATATCAGGGTTGACCAGACATGCGATGGAGAATGCCAGACGGCTTTTCATACCGCTGGAGAGCTGCTTGAATGAATAGTCCTGGAAGTTTTCAAGCTCGGCGAACTCGATGATTTCATCATATTTTTCATCCATGAATTTTTTTGTATAGCCAAGCAGCGCACCGCGCAGATATGTATTCTCACGCACAGTCAGCTCATTGTCAAAACCGGAAGCCAGCTCAAGCAGGGCTGCGATTTTGCCGTTGATTTTGATTGTTCCCTCAATCGGGATCATAATTCCGGTGATCGCTTTGAGAAGGGTCGATTTTCCGGCACCGTTGATTCCGATAATACCGAGCATGTCACCCTGCTCAAGACTGAATGTGACATGACGGTCCGCCCAGAATTCGACAATATGATAATTGCCTGTGATTTTTCTGAGTACAAACTCTTTCAGACCGATGCTTTTGAAGTCACCGGTGATATATCTGATGGATACATTATCCAGCTCTATTGCTTTTGTCATAAATAACTCCTGTCAGATCCGCCTGCCATACATGGCGGGTTCTGCTGCGCCTTTCAAATGATGATCCGCTATGCGAAAGCGCAAAACCCCAAACAAAGCGGAATTGTTTCTGAAATAACCGAAATACACTCAGATATAATAAATGAACTGATGATTGTATCTCTTGTAAATCCACAGACCAAGTGACATAAAGAATGCGGCATAGAAGAAACAAAGCCCGTGATATGCAAGACTTGGCACCTTATCCTCAATGACAATCAATCTGAAATACTTGATGAATACATAAACAGGATTGAACAGGAACATTCTCTGCGCCTTCGGTGAGAAGGTTTCGATGGAATAGAAGATTGCCGAAAGATATCTGAGCAGAGTCAGAAAGACATCATAGAGATACTGGGTGTCTCTGAAGAAGACATACAGCGCTGACAGACACAGGCTGACACCGATGCAGAAGACGGTCAGACAGATGACCGGATACGGCAGCATGAAATATTTCCATGTGTAATGCAGATGGTCCAGCTTGATGAAGATGAAGTAAACAATCATCGTCAGCATGAAGTTGATCAGAGACGAAACACTTTTGGAAAGCACGAACAGATATTTGGACACATTGATCTTCGAGAAAATCTTCGAGTTGTTCATCAATGCGCTCATGCCGCCCTTGGTCGATTCAACGAAGTATGACATGATGATGTTTCCGCTGAACAGATAGATCGTATAATGAACCATTTTCCTTCTGAAGAAATGGCTGAATACCATCGACATGACAAACAGGTTCAGCAGCGGGCTCAGAAGGCTCCATACCATGCCGAGTGCTGTTCTTTTATATTTTTCCTTGAAATCTCTTTTTACCAGTTCCGAGAACAGAAACCAGTTCTGCTTGATTTTGTTTTCAATTCTGCTGACTGCTGACAAAACCAATTCCTCCTTCCACGAATCCGCAATTCGTATTTTGATGTAAACCAGCCTGTTCTGCATATCGATGCGCAGACAAAACAGCCGGTTTTTAAGACACCGTTGATTTTACCACAAAAAGAATCATCTTCTGTGAAAATTAGAAACTCTCTGACGCGCCTGCTGTTCAATCTCCGGAATAAATGAAATGTTCTTTCTTTGATCCGCCATACTTCTCCTTCCCGCAGCTGTATGCAATCAGTATATTATCCTGTTTCCGCTGTTTTTTCATTCATATTGAAAAAATCAGCCAGCGGAATCAGAAGACATAACCGAAGAGTCCATATGGCAGATTCCCGGTTAATTCACGCATGCTCACTACAAATCATATATAATAGTTTTGGTTTTTTATATAAAAGGATGTTTTTTATGGGTGAAACAGGTTTACCGGGAATCTACTTTTGGAATAAGAATAGCTTCGGCGATCAGATCAACCGTCTGATTGCTGAAAAAATGCTTGCCAATGGCGGTGAATTCTGTGAATTCGACACTTGTGATCTGATGGCGCTTTGCAGTCTTCCGGAAAGATTTCTGAGCAACAGCAACATTTCCTCAGCTGATCAGAAACGGCAAAAAAAATGTCTTCAGGATAAACCGTGCCATATCTGGGGCAGCGGACTGCTGTATGATACAGATCCGGCCGAACATAAGCTTGTGCGTCCTCTGATCATACATGCACTGCGCGGAGAGAAGACAAAGGCGATCATGGAAAAGCTCGTCGGCGCGCCAATCAATTGTGTGCTTGCCGATCCCGGACTGCTGGCACCTTTGCTGATTCCGGCATCCTCGAAAAAACACAAGGTCGGCATCATTGCCCATTACCGTTATGAAAACCAGCCCGTCTTTGATGAAATGCTGAATCATTATCCGGATGCGGTGAAAATCAGTATCATACAGAGTCCGGAAGAAGTGTTCGCCGAGATCTCATCCTGCGAATATATTATTTCAACAAGTCTGCACGGTATCATCGTCGCCGATGCATATGGTGTGAAAAACTGCTGGTGCACAGCCAGCGATCAGGTATTCGGCGGGGAAATGAAATTCCATGATTATTTTTCCTCATTCAAAACGGACAGAAATGTCTTTGATCTGAATTCAGGACAATTCCCGGACCTCGAGAAGGACTTCGCCCTCTCTTATAAAGAGCCTTATGAAGTGAGCATCAAGCAGAATGAGCTGATCAACTGCATGCCCTTTGAAATCAAACCTGAGTTCCTGCGTGATCATTATCCTCTGCAGGAAAAACTGAACGATGCGATCAAAGATAACAAAGTCGCCGATTCGGTACGGATCATCAGACAGGCATCTTCTGCCGCGCCGTCGATTTCAGTCATCACCCCTGTATACAACACCGATGATTATCTTGGCGAATGCATTGAGAGTATTCTGAACAATACATTCAAAGATATTGAACTCATCCTTGTCGATGACGGCTCATCCGACGGTTCATTGAAAACCGCAGCGGATTTTGCACACAGATATGACAATATCACCCTGGCAACCCAGCGCAATTCCACCCAGGCCTTCGCCCGCAATCTCGGTCTGCTGCTGGCAAGAGGAAAATACATCTACTTTGCGGACAGCGATGATCTGCTTGAAGCGGATGCCCTGAAGATCATGTATGAAAAAGCGGAAGCCGATTGTCTGGATCTGCTGACTTTCAATGCTTCGGTGATTGCCGAAGACGGCGTTGAGCAGAAATATATCGATCATTATATTGAATACTATCAAAGAACCCATCCCTATGTGGGAATCTATACCGGTCCGCAGCTGTTCACCCTTCTCAACCAGAACGATGAATACAGATGCGGTCCCGTGCTGATGTTTCTGAACCGTGAGTTCCTTCTGCAGAACCAACTCATGTATTCAATGAAGTATTATCATGAGGATGAACTGTTTGCCTTCCTTGTCTGGCTCAATGCTCAACGGGCAGAATTTATTAAAGACACTCTGTACATCCGCAGACTGAGAAGCGGTTCAGTCATGCTGTCAGAGATGACAGAACGGAATGTTCTGGGTTATTTCTATTCCCATCTGCGCATGATTGAGACCATGGACAGATGCGATCTGCCTGAAAGGCAGATGACTGCCTTCCGCAGCAAGGCATATGAAATGCTCAAGCTGTGCAAGAAAAGATACAGACAGATGAAATCAAACCGTGATTTCTATCTGAACCTGCCTGAGAAAGACATTTATATTTTCCGCACATTGATCGCGGATGATGACGAGGCGCAGTATAAGCTCAACAAAAAAGCCCGCACTCTGACCAAAGAAAACGAAAAGCTTGTCAGAGAAAAAGAAAAACTGGTCGCGGAAAACGGAAAGCTGTCCAAAAAGAATGCCGCAAATGAAAAGAAACTCAAAGATATCCGTTCCTCGCTTTCATTCAGAATCGGCAGACTGCTCACCTGGCTTCCGAGAAAACTGAAAAAACTGCTAAAGCACTGATTATCGTAATAAAGGAAATCCTATGCAAACAGAATTGAATCTGCGTGAAACACAATTGCTGCTGGCAAAAATGCTGGAAGATCTTGTGCAATATTTTGAACGTCATCAGCTGCGCTACTATCTGGTCGGGGGCACCCTTCTGGGAGCGGTGCGCCATCATGGCTTCATCCCCTGGGATGATGATATTGATCTTGGCATGCCTAGATCCGACTATGACCGTTTCCTTTCGCTTGTGAAAAGTGAACCGGTCGGTGAGGATTATGATGTATTGAGCTGTGAATTCGGCACCCTGAGTATTCCTTTGACGGAAATGGTCAACCGCAATGTTTCACTGGAAAGGGCAAGCTCGGAATATATCGCGGAAAAATACCGCATGCTGAATCTGTTCATTGATATCATTCCCCAGGACGGCTGGCCCAATGACATCAATGAGGCAGAGGCACTGGTCAAGAAAATGAATCATCTGCGGTTCATGAACCAGGTGTCGCGTTCCCGCATCGGCCATGGCAAAACACTGCTGAGAACAGTTGCCAAAATTCCATATGCCGCTTATGTCAAGACAATCGGATGTGAACGCATTCTGGAAATGATTGATCAGGAATCCAGAAAACTGGATTATGACAGCTCGGAATATGTCGGCTGCGTCTGTTACGGCATCTATGGCATCGGCGAAAGATGTCTGCGCAAAGAAGTGACCGCTTTTGAAAAGATGCCGTTTGAAAAACATGAATACAATGTTCCGGGATGCTGGAAATCATATCTGAGCGGCGTCTATGGCGAGAATTATATGGAACTGCCTCCATTGGAAAAACGGCAGTCCCATGAAATGAGAATCCTCATCGAGGAAGATTATTACCATCGTATTCAGCCATTGTTAAATAAAGGATTATGAATAAACTGAACCTCTCCACATTTGAAACCTTCAAACATCTTCAGTCTGATCACTCTGTGACGATCAATGATGAAGAACTGTCAAAAATGCAGGAAATGCTGACGGACATGCTGAAGGATATCATCACTGTCTGCGAAGACAATGGTTTTTACTATGTTCTGGGCGGCGGCAGCGCGCTTGGCGCAATCCGTCATCAGGGCTTCATTCCGTGGGATGATGATATTGACCTGAATCTGAAACGGAAGGATGTCGATGCATTCATCCGTGTCATCAATGAGAAGTTTTCAGATCGATACTGGATTCATTCCCCTCAGACGACAGACAACTACGGACTCACCTTTCTGCAGGTGAGAAAGAAGGGAACCTCGGTGAAAACCAGAGATGATTACTGGAATGAGGAGTGCGGTCTTTGCATTGATCTGTTCCCTATCGAAAACACTTATGACAATCCTCTCATGCGCTTTCTCCACAAGAGCGGATGTTATTATTACGGCTTCATGGTTTCATGCCGGAAGTTTTTCCGTGACCGGAAATGGCTGATGTTTCTGGCCGGGGATGACCGTTCATTGAAACTGGTATTTTCCCTCAAGATCGCATTCGGCTTTCTGGGCAGCTGGCGCTCTTTGGACAATTGGGTGCGCAAGGCGGACCGATGGTACAGCCGCTGCCATGATGAGAATTCAAAGGATATCGTCATACCGAGCGGCCGCAATCATTTCAAAGAGCTTTATCCGCGTCAGATCATCTGCACATGCATCAAAAAGCCGTTTGGTGCGCTTAAAGCCGCCGTACCGGCTGGATATGATTTCTATCTGAAAAAAATGTATGGCGATTATATGAAGATTCCCGCGCACGGAAATGAGGAAAAGCACGTTTATTACAAACCATTCTATCTGGATGAGCAGACAGAAGCGGATGCATAATCCGCCTGAATCTGCTTTAATGGATATTGCGTATCAACAAACTCAAAGGAGCTATCACACATGAACATTGCGATGATCTTTGCCGGAGGAACCGGCAGAAGAATGCAGTCCACAACCGTTCCGAAACAGTTTCTGGAACTGTATAACAAGCCGATTATCATCTACACCCTGGAACAGTTTGAAAACAATGACAATATCGACGGCATTGTTGTCTCATGTCTGGAAAGCTGGATTCCGAAATTGAAGAAAATGATTGACCGTTTTCATATCACCAAGGTGAAGGATGTTGTGCCCGGCGGCGCCAACGGCCAGGAATCCATTTACAACGGTCTGAAAAAAGTCAGTGAGCTTTATCCGCAGGAGGATACGGTTGTTCTGATTCATGACGGCGTCAGACCTCTGATTGACCAGGCCACCATCGACGGAAACATTGAATCCGTCAAGGCGCATGGAAATGCGATCACCATCACCCCTGCCATTGAAACCATCATCCAGGAGGATGAGAATCATCTTGTCAACCGGATCATCGACCGCAAGGAATGCCAGCTGGCAAGAGCTCCGCAGAGTTTCTATCTCAAAGACATCATTGCGATGCATGAGAAAGCCATTGACGAGAATATCCATGATTTCATTGACTCCGCCACGATGATGAAACACTACGGCTATGATCTTTATACCGTCATCGGTCCCGTGAACAATATCAAGATCACCACACCGATTGACTTCTATATTTTCAAGGCATTGCTGGATGCGGAAAACAGCATGCAGGCAATGGGGTGATTGTATGTTCGGCAAATGTCTTGATCAGGATCTGCAGAGAATTGCAGACAACCCCCGTTATGAGGGCATTCATCACTCATCCGTTCTGATTACCGGCGCAACCGGACTGGTCGGTCTTCAGCTGACCAGACTGTTCATTTACATGAATGAAACCCGCAATGCGCAGATCATCATCCATCTGTGCATCCGCAATCAGAAAAAACTTGCGGATCTGCTCGGAGAATATATTGATAAGGACTATATCCGCCTGCATATCAGCGATATCCAGTCGCTCACAGGCATTGATGAGAAGATTGATTATATCTTCCATTGCGCCTCCATCACCAATTCAAAGATGATGATCACTTACCCGGTCGATACCATTCTGACCAGTGTCATCGGCACCGAAAACATTCTGCGCATCGCCCATGAACATCAGGTCAGATCCGCGGTCTATGTCTCCTCGATGGAAGTATACGGCTCCTATAACGGTCCGGTCAGTGAAACCGATTATGGCTTCGTTGATCCGCTGGCCGTCAGAAGCTGCTATCCCGAAGGCAAGCGCATGTGTGAAAACCTCTGCATCGCCTATCACTCCCAGTATGATGTCAACGTGAAAATCGCCCGTCTTGCCCAGACTTTCGGGGCAGGCATTCTGCCCGGGGAAAACAGAGTCTTCGCCCAGTTTGCAAGAAGCGCGGTCAACCGTGAAGACATCGTCCTTCATACCGAAGGAAAATCCGAAGGCAACTATTGTTATACAGCCGATGCGCTGGAAGGCTTACTGACCATCCTGCTTTATGGAAAGAATGCCGAAGCCTACAATGTATGCAATGAAAAGATGCATATGGCAATTCATGAAATGGCTGAGCTTGTCGCCAAAGAAATTGCTCAGGGAGAAATCAAAGTCAGAATTGAACTGCTTGATCCTTCAATCAGCGGCTATGCATCGGAAACGCATATGTTCCTTTCTTCAGACAAGCTCAGAGCACTCGGCTGGGCGCCTGTTTATGACATGCCCGAAGCATATCGCAGAATGATCAGCGACATGTGCGCCTGAAACAGGTAATTCATAATTCACGAATTCAATGATGAGGATATCTCTCGCATGGAGATATCCTTTTTACATTGACCGGATGAATTCACATCTATGAAGGCATGGAAACATATGAATTTGCTTTCCATAAAGTCCAGATTTGCTTTCAAATCATGCAAAACGGCTTAAAAGACTGTCTTGGCATAAGGGATTATGATATATTTTTTTTACATGCGCTGTTTCTTCTTATCATCCGGTACGCAGAAGAAACAAGTCACGGACAGAGCTGGCAAATAATCTGTCCGGCAATTCGGGGGAAGAGCAAATGAATGGTATCAAACGATCTTTGATTGAAGGAAAAGTCCTTAAAAATGTGATCCTCAATGTGGATTACTACACATCCGTCGCCGCCAGAAATGTGATTTACAGAGACAATGAAATTCAGAAAAACAAGATTTTCTTCATGACTTATGACAGAAATTATACCTGCAATCTGAAATACATTGCCGAAGAGCTGATCAGACAGAACCTGGATGTTGATCTTGTCTGGGTCGTCAGCCCGAAAATGAAAACGAACAACGGCATGTTCCCGGAAAATATCAGACTGGTCAAATACGGAAGTGCCGAGATGTTCGAAGAAATGGCAACCGCGAAAGTCTGGTTTGACAACGCGCTCAACTGTGTCTGGCAGCTCATGCCCAAAAAGAAGGATCAGATCTATATCAACACATGGCATGGAAGTCTTGGCATCAAGAAGCTCAGCGGAAATGCGAGATGGCTGCGCCGTGCTGCCCGCTGCAAAAAGGTCACTGATTACTGCATCACCAACAGCACATTCGAAGAAGATGTATTCCGCACCACCTTCTGGCCGACAAATGAATTCCTCAAGTTCGGTCATGCCCGCAACGATATCCTCATGGATGAGGAAAAGCGCCAGGCAGCCAGACAGAAGGTGCTCAAACACTATGAGCTTGATCCGGATGTGAAGATCGCCTTATATGCGCCGACATTCAGAGACAACGGCAGTACGAAATTCATGAACCTTTCCTATGAAGTGCTGAAGAAATCACTTGAAAAGCGCTTTGGTGGCAACTGGGTCATCCTGGTCAGAGCCCACAACAAAAACAGAGCCGGCTCAAGTGTTGAAGACGAAGAATACCTGGTCAATGCGAATGAATATCCCGATATGCAGGAGCTGATGGCAGCCACCGATGCGGGGGTCACCGATTATTCCAGCTGGGCATTTGATTATATTCTGACCGGACGTCCTTTGTTCCTCTATGCACCGGACATCGCTGACTATGCCGGCGGCCGCGGTTTCTACTATCCGATCGAAACAACTCCGTTCCCGATCGCCGAGGACAATGAGCAGATTGCGGAAAAAATCGAGAATTTTGACGATGAAAAATACCAGAAGGATGTCAGAATCTTCCTCAAGTCCAAAGGATGCTATGAACATGGCACAGCCGCAAAGGAAACCGTTGAATTCCTGAAAAAAGTCATGGATCTCTGATCACATTCAATGAATGCATGATGAAAATGCTGCAACCGCAGCATTTTTTTCTTTTCTTTCAATCTTTGAACGCAAAGAAAAACGGGCAGATAAACCACCCGTCAGTCATTGACACCGGGAATCCGGTAGATTCCCCAATAATTTCCTGAGCCGGTACTGCGGCTGATCGGGATTTCGAGAATGCCGAGACTTTCGCTCATCGCCGATACATAATAGCCGTTGCCGGTATAGATGCCGACATGGGAGTCCCATACGACCAGATCGCCTGGCATCGCTTCAGCAGCTGAAACCTGATAGCCTGCGGATGCCTGGGCAAGGTTGTTATGAGCCAGATTGATACCGAACTGTGAATAGATATATTGCGTAAAGCCGGAACAGTCCGCGCCGGTCGCGGGATCGGCTCCGCCCCATCCGTAATAACCGACACCAGCCCATGCTCTGGCCGCATCTGCGACCGCACTGCCGGTGGCACTGCCGCCTCCGGATGAATATACGACGGCTGCTTCGGCCGCCTGAGCCGCCTGGGCTGCCGCTGCCGCTTCTGCCTGGATTCTTGCCTGTTCCTGTTCCTGGGCGATTCTTTCCTGCTCAAGTCTGTAAGCTTCCTGCTCAGCTGCGATTCTTTCCGCTTCCTCACGGGCAAGACGTTCCGCCTCCTCACGTGCCTCAATGACTTCCTGGGGAGTTCTGACACATACATTCAGGGTTGCTTCAGCTGTATTTCCCTGCAGATCCACGGCTGTGTACTGCACCGGATAATCACCGTCTGTCGTCATATCCACATTGCCTGAAATCCGCATTGCCGGAAGCACTTTCGAATCATCACTGATATAGGAAATATAATGGAACGGATTCCATGCGTCGGAATTGTTGACCGTAACACTGTCCGATTTGAGGATCAGCTGGGGATCTTTATTCTGTTTCACCAGAATCGTCGCCTTCTGGAAATAGGAACAGCTGAGTGAAGAAGCTGACTCTTCTTCGCTGTCCTGGAGATAAACTCTGGCATTGACCGTCTGAAGTCCTGTTCTGTTTCTGTCAAAACCATTGACTTCAATCCGGCTTTTACCAATATTCACTTTTTCCGCGTTGAGAGATGGATCGATTTCAAGACGATTGCCGATCAGGCTCTTTTTCAAAGAATCCGAAACACTCAGATCCCGGGCATCGACCTGGATCAGGCTGAGGCGGTTGACCGGACGTGTGGACGTATCTGCTGAAACATAGATCGGTTCCACACCCGAAAAAGCAACCATTCCTGCCAGAGCAGCTGCCACAAGGAAAAATCTTCTGTTTTGATTGATACTCTTCTTCATAGGCTTTACTATTCTATTTCAGATTACCACTGAATTCAAAGATAATATTGTGAAAACTGTATTTTCCTTTCATTTTCCCTGAAAAAGTGATAACAAAACGGAATCCCGCCTCAGACGTGATTGTCTGCGAAGATTCCGTTTTGTATGTTTTTAATCAGTCTTTCATTCCGTCGCGCAGTTTTCGTGGCAACCAGGTCATTGCCCTGCCTGCTTTGAAAGTGACCGATTCCGTTATGACCTTGATTTCATCCTGAAGCGCCTTGACTTTGACTTTCAGCTGATTCACATCTGCTTTCAGCCTTTCCTTATCTTCCTTCAAAGCCGTGATTTTTGTCTTGTCTGAATCGATTGTTTCTTTGAGAGAAGCAATTTCCGCTTTCAGAGAAGATACCTGATCTTTTAATTTGCTGATCTCTTTCTTCTGTTTTGTATTCTGATTCTTACTGTCCTCATTCTTTTTACGCAGCTTGCTGGCAGCCGCTCCCTCTTTCATGAAAAAGACTCTCCACATGAAACCGGCGAATTCGTCCGGCGATCCGTTTCTCAGCCGGCGTACCGCCTCATTATGATAATCAACATAATAATAGTCAGGATTGTCCTGTTCATAGATACACAGCTCATCCAGCATGTTTTCGTTCTGCAGATACAGGAACGCCTCTTTGTATGCCTCATAATCCGTACAGCTGCTCATCAGATAGATAATGCTTTCCAGTGCGCGGTTGGCAAAGCTTCTTTCGGGCATAACATTTTTCTCTTTGAGACTGCGGGCAGTATCGCGCCATGCGTCAAAACCGCCTTTGAGACTCTTGTGCACAGAGGCAACCAGACCGGTTTTATTCTTTCTGTAATAAACAAGCCGCTTCTGACATAAGGTGACCCTCTGTGCCAGACACATTGCATTGATCACAAAGAAAACGTCATTGCAGTTGCGGATCGGCTGAAAATCAAGATGCTGATCCTCGATGAACTTCCGGCGGAACATTTTGTTCCAGGGTACTTCCACGGTGACACTCAGAACGTGATCCGGCTCGGTTTTGGCATTGAACGGAATGATTTCCGGAACTTCCTTTTTGCGGATATAACGTCCGGAAGGTTCTTCATAATCACCATCCTCAAAATAACGCCAGCCGGAGCAGATGCATACATCCGCATCATCTTTGATGCACTGTTCATACATTTCCTGCAAAGCATCCGGTGCGAAATAATCATCCGCATCCCAGAAGACGAGATATTCGCCTTTTGCGATGCTCTTGCCGTAATTTCTTGCGGTACCGGCATATTTATGATCCTGTTTCAGAAGTGTCAGACGGCTGTCAATACGTGCATATTCTTCGAGCATTTCAACACTCGCGTCTGAAGAACCGTCATCGACGCAGATGATTTCGATTTCTTTCAATGTCTGTGACAGAATACTGTCAATGCATTGAGAGAGATGATCTTGTGCATTGTAAACAGGAACGATCACTGATACTTTCACTTCATCCATATTCTGCTCTTTCTCACATTCATTTGATATCAGAATTTTAGCACAACCATACATGATGAAACATTAAGGCGTCAAAATGATATCACAGGGTGAAATAACAATCTGTTATTGCGTTTGAATAGTCAACTAAACTATAGCTGTGAGTAATGATTCATCAGAAACAATACAAAATACATCTAAAAGGAGCAGCAGAATAAACTGCAGCCCCTCCCCAGGCTTATGAATCGATATCCAATTGAAATATATGATTAATCATAACTCATTTTTCTTACACATGCATGCATATAACTTGGTTTGCAAGGATTTATTGACCGCATTGTTATTATTTGTCGTATTTGTGACAAGGTTCATATGCATTTATCTTTTTCAAATGAAAATGATCTGCATTGAACAGATCATTCCGGTTATTTGGAATTTTTATTCCTCAGCTTTTGTGAATTCCAGTTTTGTATTGTCCCAGGTGAATGTGAATGCCTTGTTTTCAAAGGTATATTCCAGATCCTGGCCATAGATACCGATCGTTTTTGCGTCCTTGTTCCAGGTCACATTGATCGCTGTGCCGAACATATTGAGCAGGCCTGTACCGTCTTCATTCAGATCGAGTGTGGCACTCAGACCGGACTCTTTCATCATTTCAAACTGCTCGGCTGCGTCACTCTCACCCTCTGCGGACACTTTGTCCAATACATAACTGCCGACCGGGGTTGAAGAAGCGGAAGAGCCGCAAGCGGTAAGGAAAATGCATAATACAATCATAAATGCGCTGAATAATCTGTTAATCTTTTTCATCATCATGACTCATTAACTAAACTCAGAAGACATCCGTCTGATTTGAATCATGTGCACAATTCATATATTCAGGATGTCCCGCGTATGCTTATTTTTCCGTGAAACAGCATCTATTTCAAGGATTTGACCTGTTTTCTGTTACATTCGTGCATGTTGCTGCGAATGAGCGGATTATACACTTATTCGGGATATTTCAGCCGTATTTCAGATGTATTCAAACATCTGATCTGTTTTCCGGCTCAGTACAAAAACCTTTCTGACTCAGACAGTGAATCCAGGCTTTTGCAATCTCTTCATGTCCATGAACGGTCGGATGGGTGCCGTCAAGAGTTTCATATCTGACATTCAATGCAGAAAGATCCGCAAGGACACATTGATTTGCAGGCGGCGCAGACCCCTTCTAGAGTCTGAAAGACTTAGGAGAGGTTAGCCGCTTATTGGTTTTGAATATACTGTCTTATCATGTTTTCTGTTCTGTCAGATACAGTACAGATAAAGTAGCTGTCACTCCAATTCCTGGAATTCTTTCCTGATCAGTCTGGAAGTAACAGTCTTATAGTTGTTAATCAGCTTTGAAAGCTGTACATGAGGCGGAGCCTCAAACAGGATATGGATATGATCCGGATCACTGTTCATCTCCAGGATATTGCAGTTCCAGTCCTGATCCATGACAGAATGACTGATTTCAAATAAACGGTTCTTCAGATCACCGGTAATAACGGGATGTCTGTATTTAGTGACAACAACTAAATGGTATTGAAGAAAGTAGACTGAATGTCTGTTTTTATAATATAACTGATTATTTTTCATGTTTCATATACCTTTCACATAATATACCACCAAATCATAGTATTATAATAGTGGAGAATATCTATGATCTACACATCAAGTTATTCCATTGAATTCAGGGACAATCACAGGGCTGTAAAGAATACAGTCCTTCTTTATCGTGAGGCAGTGGAGTATCTGATTGCACCTGTGAAAGATCATTATGAGGAACTGGAAAA